>JAFZVF010000103.1 GCA_017617935.1 Clostridiales bacterium
AGATCCCGAGAGCTGCTCTTACAGCTGACGAGATCGCTAAGGAAGCTGAGTTCTTCTGCTTCGGTACAAACGACCTTACGCAGATGACGTTCGGTTTCTCAAGAGACGACGCAGGCAAGTTCCTCACGGCTTACTATGAGTCCAAGATCTTCGAGTCCGATCCGTTCGCACGTCTCGACCAGAACGGCGTCGGCAAGCTCATGAAGATGGCTATCGAAAACGGTAAGGCAGTACGTCCTGACCTCCACCTCGGAATCTGCGGCGAGCACGGCGGCGACCCGACGTCCGTAGAGTTCTGCGATGAGATCGGCCTCGACTACGTATCCTGCTCACCTTTCCGCGTACCGATCGCAAGACTTGCAGCAGCTCAGGCAGCTATCAAGCACAAGGGCTGATAGAATTTGTAAGCAAAAAATAAAACTTAAATGAAAGCGGGGCCGCGACATAAAAGCGGCCCCGTTATTTTGCTGCTAGTTTATTTTGTAAAGCCTAGAGCTCCAATAAATACTGTAGAGCAGAATGCGAATAGGAAAGTGATAGCATATAAGACAGTCGGAAAGCATTTACGCTTTTTGGATGCGACAAATAAATCGCGTTCTATCCATAATCCCAAGAGTGTACACGTTACAGGCAAAACAGCGACGATGTACCGGAAATTCATCGAACTGACGAACGGACAGTCATAAGCAAACTTGTAAAGACTGAATATTGAAGTGACAATGAAGACTTCAAGAAAGAAAATGCATATGATGGTGCTTTTGTCGTCGTTTGCAGTGAGTTTTTTTACAGTTGTCAGGCGTACAATAGCGAAAACTGCGATAATTGAAAAAATAATAGCTGACCAAAACATTAAGACTGCAATGAGGTTAACGTTAATTGTTTTAATGTTTTCAAATGATTTCTCGTTTATAAATTCTCCGAAAAGGGAAGTTTTAAGGGTGGCGATTATCGGATTATATTCGTTATAATCCTTCATGATGCCATTTTCCAGGTGCCACCATTGTTCATAAACATTGCTGATTTGATAGGGTGAGAAGTCAGTTATTCTGCTCCAAAAACCCAACTTGATCTTTTGAGGAATATTGTCCGGAAGTCCAGGAGAATATAGGAACGGTAAGCCCCACTTGATTGAGTTTCGCAGTGGGAACCACAAACCTAGCGGAAAACAAAGACTACAGAAAGCTAAGAATTGCGACAAGATTTCTTTGAGTGACGCCTTCTCCTTTACTCGTTTTATAAGAACCAAAAGAAAAACAAATGCAACAGCTGGAGCAATTACAACGACTGAGATCTTGGTCATCATACCAAGTCCGATAAAGAGTGCGAGCTTCAGAATGTTGATCAGGGATTGTTCTTTGTACCATTTAAGCGCCGATAAGATAGAGGCCATCAAAAAACAGGTTGCTAGAGTATCATTGTTGATGCTTCCTGACAACAAGATTATGCTCGGGTGGAAACTTACGATCAAAAGAGGCAGATAAAGCGCATGCCCCTTAAGATTAAAGAATCGAAACAGCTTGAGCGAGAGAATCACAATGCACATTGAATATAAAAGGGTCAATACCTGTAAGCTCTCTCTGGCTGCTTCGGGGCTGACCGTAAAGACGTTCTCTAAGATACCGATCCAGATCGCGCTGATAAAATGGTGGAGTGGCGGATGATGTGATTGCCACATCTCGACGGGATTTACGTCAGGAAGACGATGATTATTCAGGATATATTCAATGTACCCAGAATGCCATTCAGTTCCTCCGAAAGTACCGACATCGTGTTGCCTGGTGGAGATGGGTGTGATGAGAACGTAGTAGCACTTCAAAACGAAACCGAGTGCTGAGATCAGAAAGACGTTTAGTTCTTCTGCCCGATTCTTTCGGTCGGAAAAACAGAAGAGCAAAAGCACTACGGTAAAACCGCCCATAAGAAACCAAAGTGGAGAGATATTGATCGGAATTGTTGAAGCAAAATAGAATGGCGTTGTTATAAGACATATCAGAAGAACTGATAAATACGGGTGTTTACAAATCCATGAAGTGATCTTATTGATGGTGTTTGATTGCATAATTACATTCTATTGCAAAAGGAATACAAATTCATCCTGCAAGCTCCACCTGTTTTGTTGCTATTCGCGCTTGGTTTCGATATTCTTCAAATATTGGTTGTGAAGGAAACCACACAGGCATATGACTATTAGACTTGCACATAAGATGGAATACTTAAGACCGGAGACGGAGAAAGCAACCGTCTCGTTGGTGCCGTTTGATCCGAAGTATCAGGATCAATACAGGCGCATATATAACGCGTGCTACCACGAGATGCGCGAAGCTCTGGATATCAAGCCTTATGATTTCATCCAGGACGACTCGTTTTTCAGAGAAGGAATGGGTAACATTTATCTGCTCATTGAAAACGGTGAGCTGATAGGAAGCGTAGCTCTTAAAGGTTCTGAGATAGATGACCTGATAGTCGCGCCTGAGCATCAGAACAAAGGTTACGGAAAACAGATCCTGCTCTGGGCGTTGGAAAACATTCAGAGCGATAAGATAATCCTTCATGCTGCGCAGTGGAATCGGAAGGCCATAAGCCTGTATGAGAAGAACGGATTTGAGATAACGGAGACTTTCGAGATAGTCTGATATAATCTCTAACAGGGTGATATTGGAGAGTGAAAATGATAAGGGAAATGAAAAGGGAAGAGATCCCGGTTTGCGTGGAGATCATAAGAAAAAGCTTTCAGACGGTAGCTGACGAGTTCGGATTTACGAAGGAGAACGCACCGCTTTTTGTTGCGTTCGCGGCATGTGATGAAAGACTTATAAAGCAGTTGGACGAGCAGCACAGACCCATGTTCGTTTATGAGAAAGACGGCGTTCTCTGCGGCTACTATAATCTGCTGATGCAGGAGAATAATGAGTGTGAACTGGGAAGCCTTTCGGTGCTTCCTGAATACAGGCACAAAGGCATAGGCAAAGAACTTCTCATGCACTCATTGGACCAGGCGCGCAAAGCAGGTTGCAAGACTCTTAATCTCAGCATCGTTGAGGAGAATCAGGTCCTCAGAAGATGGTATGAGGCTAACGGAGCAGAGCACCTCTATACGAAGAAGTTTGATTTCTTCCCGTTTATTTGCGGATACATGAAGATCGAATTGTGAGAATCGATATGGAAAAAGTATTTGAATCCGAAAACATAATATACGTAAGACCGTCATTTGACCTTGTGCCTCAATATCTTGAGATGGTAAACGACATCGAGAACGTCGCGCGCTTCATTGGCGAAAGGCGTGAGAAGTACACCGAAGAAGCTGAGATCGAATACATCAAGGATAAGATGGACAACAAAGCGACTATGTTCTCCATGCTTGAAAAGGGCACAAACGAATTCATTGGAAACATCGAGTTCTTTAACCGCATTTTCGATGAGGCGGAATGGGGCATAGCCCTGACCGCCAAGATGCAGAACAAGGGCAATGGAACTGAAGCACTGAAGAGGTCGGTCGAGTACGGCTTTAATGACTTGGGGTTAAAAAGGATATACCTCATCGTATACGTGAACAATCCGAGGGCACAGCATGTTTATGAGAAGTGCGGCTTTAAGGAATTCAAGCGTAATGACGTGGACGTCTTCATGGAGATCGAAAAGGAGTAAGGATTATGGCATCAAGCAAGGAATATATGGATTTCGTACTGGAGCAGCTCTCGCTTCTCGATGAGATCACCTACCGCGCCATGATGGGTGAATACATCATCTACTACAGGGGAAAGATCGTGGGCGGCATCTACGATGACCGCTTCCTCGTAAAGCCGACCAAGTCCGCAACGGCGCTTATGCCGGAAGCAACATTGGAACTGCCTTACGAAGGCGCCAAGGAAATGATCCTGGTCGAAGAAGTAGACAACAGGGAATTCTTGAAAGAACTTTTCGAAGCGATGTATCCCGAGCTCCCCGCACCTAAGAAAAAGTAGACTTTGATCTTATGGACGTTAGGCTTGTTCAGTACGAGGAAAAGTATAAGCTGCGCGTATTCGACTTCACGGAACGCTGTTTTACCGAGCTCGGAAAAAGCTTCGAACCTGACGGAAAACATCGCTTTTACAAAGACATTGAAGATTCGTTTGAAGTGTTTTACTGCCTTGTCGATCAGGATGAGGTCGTAGGCACTGTCGCGCTTAAGAAGATCGATGAAAAGACCATTGAGCTCAAGGCCTTGTACCTTCATAAAGACTACAGGGGAAAGGGCTTGGGCAGCCTTCTCATGAGCGTGTCCGTAAACGAGGCGAAGACGCGCGGCTTTAAGAGGATAGTGCTCGATTCGATGCTCAAATATGAGGACGCGTTAAGGCTCTATGAGAAGTTCGGTTTTGAAAAGATCGACAGATACAACGACAACGCCTTGGCCGAAGTCTTTATGAAAATGGATCTGTAAAAGACCGATGAAAGACAAGAAGAAAACAGGCGGTTCTTCAATAAGGACGGTCATCGGAGCGGTGGCCTTTTTGCTGTTGTCATTCACAGCCCTGTTAGTCACCTGGACGCTCGGATACTGGCATGACATCACTTTTGACGAGATAGTCTTCTACCTGAGTTCACCGCTTGAGGGAACGGCCGGAAACGTCATAAACGCATTCGTCTTAAAGGTCGCCGTCCCAACCGTCTTGGCATTTGTCCTGTTCATCGTCTTGTCGGTTCAGCTCCGCAAAAAGAACAAGGAGAAAGTACGGAAGGCTTTCGCCGTCATTCTCATAACGGCGTCTTTGGCGGCATCCGTGATCCAGCTTGTAAGGGCGGACAAGAGATACGGGATCTTAAGATACTTCAAATCACAGAACAGCACTTCCGATTTCGTCGATACCTACTATGTCGCGCCTACGAAGGACAACGTGAGGTTTCCTGGAAAGAAGCGGAACCTGATATACGTCTATCTTGAATCGATGGAGACCACCTTTACCGACAAGGCGCATGGCGGCGATTTCAATGAGGACGTCATCCCTGAGTTAAGGGAATTGGCGCTCCAAGACGGCGAATGCTTTGAAGGCGGCAAAGAGCGTTTGAACGGCGGGCACGTCATTACGGGCGCCACATATACCATGAGCGGCATCGTTGCTCAGACCGCGGGCATTCCGATCGCGGGAGGAAAGACCAATGCGGCTTCAACTTATGCGGATTCGTTTTATCCTGGCATCAGGGCACTGGGTGACGTCTTGAAGGACGAAGGCTACGATCAGGCGTTCATGTGCGGTTCTCCCGTCTCGTTTGGAAGCAGGAAGACTTATCTGAAGAGCCACGGCATCGAAGACTTTTTCGATTACGACTATGCCGCCGCAAACAACTACATTCCCAAGGGTTACAAGGTCTGGTGGGGCTTTGAGGACAAAAAGCTTTTCGAGTTCGCAAAGACAAAGGTTGCCGACATGGCTTCAAAGGACAAGCCGTTCTGCCTGACGATCCTTACCGCGGACACGCATTTTGAGGACGGCTACGTCTGTGAGCTTTGCGGCGACAAGTTCGACACCCAGTATTCAAACGTAATGGCGTGCTCGTCGCGCCAGGTTGCTGAGTTCGTCATGTGGCTTAAAAAGCAGGATTTCTACGAAGATACGACGATAATCCTCTCGGGCGATCATATAACGATGGATGCGGATTACTGCAATGGCGTGGACAAGGAATACGAAAGGCGTACTTATTTGAACATCATCAATTCTCCCGCCAAGCCCGCAAACGACAGGCACAGGGAATACACGACCTTCGACTTGTTCCCCACGACGCTTGTGGCCATCGGCGCAAAGATAAGCGGAAACAGGCTGGGCCTGGGAACGGATCTTTATTCCGACAGCCCCACGCTTTATGAAAGGTTCGGCCGTCAGATGCTCGAAGAGGAACTCACGAAGGACAACGCGTTCTTCCGTGAGATAGCGAAATACGATCCGCTTTCAAAATCAATCCTTGAGAATCTCGATTACCTTGAGATGAAATGCGAGTATAAGGAGCCCGGCACGGTTGAAGTCAGCTTCTGGGGAATAGACAGGGCGGGCCTCGTGATCGACTCTGTCAGGGGCGAGTTCTTTGACGCTTCAGGGAAACAGGCGGGAACCTGTGATTTCGTGATAGGAACCGACAAGACGTGGAAGGGCACGTTTAAAACTGCGCTCTCGTTTAGCGATGCGTTTGGCGGGAGGATGAAGCTGACCGCAAAGGACGCAAACGGCGATGAGCACGTATTCTATGAGAACGATGACGGCCGCTCGATCTTCAGGCTGGGCGACTTAAGGTCTTATCTGAAGACGGTTTCTGAACTTAAAGGAGTCACGCTCCTTCTTGCGACCAAGGGTGTTTCGGCTGAGACCCTGCCGCGTTGGATCGAGGATTCTTTTAAGGAAGTTGGGCTTTCCTGCATGCTTTTCGGCACTGGGCAGAACACTTACTGCGCAGTTGTCGGGACCAACCTTATAGATGAAGACGTATCAAATCTGAAGGTGGTGCTTGAAGGCCCCCTCGCAGGCGGCTCCAAGTTCGAGCTCACTTCGGCCGACAACGTCGCTTCCATAGTCATCGACAAGGCGGAATACGCCCTCAATGAGAATGGCTTCAACTTCGTGCTTTACGACGAGCGGAGCGGAAAGGTCATTGACCGGACGGTCTATGACCTTGCGCCTGTCACAAACGGGATGGACGATGATTCGATCGACATAGGCATCAGACTTAACGCCGGCAAAAAGACGATAGACCTTTGGATAACGGGAAGAACGCCCGAAGTGCTGGCCGCCAGGCAGTTCCACGTCTACGTGTTCACCTGGGACAAGAATGACCCGAAGAAGGTCAAGCGCACGGTGCTGAGCCAGGGCAAGTACATGACTTACAGGGACGGAAGCGTCGTTCCTTACTATTTCGCGAAGGACTTCGACGTTTCGGCGTACGATCCGTCTTCGTTTGGCATGATGCTCTTCTTTGTGGACGATTCCTACGGAAACGCCGCCTACAAAACGAAGTTCGTGACGGACCTTAACATGGAGAAATACAAGTCTCCTCAAATACCGTCATCCATCACGTTTAAGGAAGAATAAGCCCCTCAAAACTCTGTGATTTTACCGAATTCCTCAATTATACGCGCGCGTATATAGGGTTTTTAGTGTATAATCGTGGGCACTATGAAGTTTCGGATGTTTTTTACAATACTCGTATGTAAGATCCTAAGGTTCGTGGCCGGCATTTTCGGCCGCGGCTCGAGCATGCCGGGAAAGATCGCCTTGAAGATGTTCCCCGACATATTGGCGCACCTGGAGTATCCTGACACGGTCATAGCCGTAACCGGTTCGAACGGAAAGACTTCCACCGTTGAAATGATCGCACACGTCCTTCGTGCGGGCGGCCTGAAGGTTGCCTACAACAAAGAGGGATCCAACCAGACCGAGGGCGTTGCCACGTTCCTTCTCACTGACTCTACACTTGGCGGCAAGATCAGGAGCAACGCGGTCCTTCTTGAATCCGATGAGCGCTACATGAGAAGGACGTTCCACTTCTTCCATCCGAGATTTCTCGTAATCACGAACCTTTACCGCGACCAGATGACCAGGAACGGCCATCCGGAGTGGATATACAACATAATCAAGCGCGGTCTTCACGATGACATGACGCTCGTCCTTAACGCTGACGACCCGCTCGTTTCCAAATTCGGTGCAGGCAGGGAAGGAACGCTCTATTTTGGAGCGGATCGCCTTGATGACGATACCGAAGTCAATGACAGCGTTTATGACGACGGAAAGTACTGCCCGATCTGCCAGGGTCCGATGGAATACGAGTATTACCATTACAACCACATCGGAAAATACTGCTGCACTTCATGCGGTTTCGCAAGGCCTGACACGCGCTGGTCATTGACCGGCACCGACCTCGAAGGCGGCAACGTCGTGATCAACAATGAATACAAGATCCCGTTGACCTTTAACGGCATCTATCACTGCTACAACACCCTTGCAGCCTTTGCTGCAGGCGATCTCGCCGGGATCCCGAAAGAGACGGTGACGAAGGCGTTGGGCGGTTATTACCTCAAAAACGGCCGCATCGTTGACTTCAAGCTCGGCAAGTGCGACGGAAGGCTCCTTCTTTCCAAGCACGAAAATTCCGTTTCCTACGACCGCTCGATCGACGTCGTGGTGAAGGATCAGAGGAAGGTCAATGTCATGATCATAGTCGACGCGATAAGCCGCAAGTACTTCACTTCGGATTCGAGCTGGCTTTGGGACATCGATTTTGAGAAGCTCAATCTCGGAAACGTCGGTAAGATATTCCTCGCCGGAAAATACTGCAACGACCTCGCGGTCCGCTTTGAGGCGGCGGGGATTGCCAAGAACAAGACAGGTATTTTCGAATCCATACACGACGCCGCGGCATATGCCGGAACGCAGACTGACTTCCTTTACGTGATCACTTGTTTTTCCGATAAGGACAAGATCCTTTCGACAGTGACGAGAAAGGAGCACGCATGAAGGCGACGATCCTTTACCTTTACTACGATTTCCTCAACCTCTACGGCGACAACGGCAACGTGAGGATCCTGGAAAAGCGCCTGATCGACCAGGGCTTTGAAGTCGAGGTCGTAAGAAAGACCGTTACCGATGACGATATAAGCTTTGACGGCTTTGACCTCATCTACTGCGGCTCGGGAACCGAATCGAGAAGAGCGGTCGCAACAAAGCATCTTAAGCGTTTTGAAAAGGAGTTTTCAGCAACGGTGGATTCCGGAACGCCGGTCCTTTTCACCGGAAACGCATGGGGCATGCTCGGCAGGTCGATAACGACCCTTACAGGCGAAAAGATCGAAGGCGTTGGGCTGTTCGACTTTGACCTTAGGGAAGAGATAAAGAAAAGGTTTAACGGCGACGCCATTGAAACGGCTGAAGGCTTTGACAAGCAGTTTATCGGCTTCATCAACAACTGCGACGAGATAAAGGATTTTGGAGGACATCCCTTCAAGATCACGAAGACTATAGGTCAGATCCCCTTCACGGCGGACGGCGTCAGGAAGGAAAACCTTTACGGTATCAGCCTGATCGGCCCGGTTCTTGTGAAGAACCCGTTCTTTGCCGATCATCTCGTAAGGCTCATAGTGGAAAGGCACAAGGCTGAATACAAGGAAGTCTACTACAAACATGAGGAGAGGGGCTATGAGATGACCCTCCGGGCGCTCTCGTGATAGAAACAAGGGCGCTTGTATGGTATCTTGATTCACGGAGGTTAACCAATGCATTACAAATACAGACCGGTAGGCGTATGTCCGTTCAATCTTGAATTTGACATCGACGATTCTTCAAAAGTCACCAACATCCATTTTGACGGCGGATGCAACGGAAACCTCAAAGCGGTAAGCAAACTCTGCGACGGAATGACGGCGGCCGAGATCGCCGCCAAGCTCGCGGGAAACACTTGCGGCTTCAAGGACACCTCCTGCGCGGATCAGCTTGCAAAGGCAGTGCTCCAGGCTGACGCGGAACTCGGGAAATAAAGGGGCACTGAAAAGGGGATAGAAATGGCAGATACGATCAAATGTCCGAATTGCAGCGGCAATCTTAAGTTCAATCCGGATACTCAAAAGCTCGGCTGTGATTTCTGCGGCGCGTCATTCGATCCTTCGCTTTTTGATGCAAAGATCGATGAGCTTGTTACGGATGCGCCTGCGGCAGAGGCAGCTCCGGTTGCTGAGGCACAGCCTTCCGGGCCGGCAGAACAGATTACTACCGAAGTTTCGGAGGCGTTGGGCCCTTCCGACGAAGTCAAGCCCGGCGAACACCAGTCAAGCGTAAACGAGGGCGAACAGGTTGAGTTCGTCTGTAACTCATGCGGTGCAAGGGTCGTTACCGACAAGAACACGTCGGCGACCTTCTGTGCGTTCTGCGGCTCTCCGGCAATGGTCGGACAGAGGCTTACGAATGAGTTCAGGCCGCAGTACATGATCCCGTTCAAGATTTCCCGCCAGAAGGCTGAGAATGCATTTCTGAAGTGGGCCGGCGGCGGCAAGTGGACGCCTTTCGGATTTGTTTCCAAGGAAAACGTCAAGAAGCTTACGGGCCTTTACGTTCCGTTCTGGCTATTCAACATCAAGGCGCACATCGACGTCGAGGGCACGGCTGAAGACGTGTCGTATTCCGGTGACAAGCAGATCACTTCACATTATGAGATCAAGAGAATGGGCGACGTTGAGTGGAAGAACATCCCGCTTGACGGCGAGACCAGGATCGACGACAAGCTCATGGAAGCGATCGAGCCGTTCAATTTCGCGAATATGATCCCTTACGATTACGATTACATTCCGGGCTTTTACGCCGACAGGTACGATCAGGACGCGCAGGCTTTGGCCAAGCGCGCGACCGACCGCGGCATCGCCGGAATGGACCAGGTGATAAAGAAATCCATCGGCAAAAAGTACGACAGGCACAAGATTACCAAGAACCGCAGCACGATAACTTCCATGGCGGCAAATTACGCGTTGCTTCCCGTTTGGTTCATGTCTTACAAATACCATAACCAGATGTACTACTTTGCAATGAACGGCCAGACCGGAGAGGTCGCGGGCAAGGTGCCCGTCAGCAAGGTCAAGAAGACGGCGTTCTTCTTCATTGTACTTGCGATAGCGGCCGTTATTGCCAGATTCGCTCTGGGCATTTTCATGAGAGGTATTTGGGGATGAGCAAGAAAAACACAAACAAAGGCACGAAGCTTTCAATCTGGAGCGAGCTTTCAGGCGCTTCCATCGGAATAGGCATTGGCCTTCTCGTGCTCGTAATATTCGCGATCGCATTCTACGTCTTCATGAACCTTTCACCCGCGAAGAAGGTAAGGGTGGACGATCATGCGGACGTTTTCTCTGAAGAAGAGGAAAAACAACTGTTTGAGCTTGCGTCCAGGCTTTCGGCCGATAAGGATATCAACGTCGTGATCGTTACCACGCGCAACAAAGGCGACGGATATACGAATTCTGACGAAGATTGTGCGAAATACGCGGGCGACTATTACATGAGGAACGTCAACACGGTCCCTCTCCAGAACAATTCCGGCGTCTGCATCCTCATTGACCTTACGATAGATGAAGACGGCCAGCGTTTCTTCTGGCTCTACACTTACGGCACGGCGCATTTCGCCGTCAGCGACGACAACTGCTCCAGGCTCTTCTACAACAACAAGGAATTGCTGGGCAGGAAGGAATACGCCCGTGCGTTGAGCAACATCCTGGACAGCCTGGGAAATTACTCCTATCAGGGTTACGGAGCGATCGTTTTCTTCACGATCATTGTTCCGATCCTTGCAGGCCTTCTTATCACGAAGATCGCGACCCCTTCAAGAAGGCTCGATCCGGTCCCTGCGATGTCTACCTACAGCGTGACCGACTCGATGAAGGCTATCCAGAATACCGATATCTTTAAGTACAGGACCGTAGTCCGTATGGAATCTTCGTCTTCCGGCGGCGGTGGCGGTGGTTTCTCCGGCGGTGGCGGCGGAGGAGGCGGAGGCTTCTCCGGAGGCGGCGGTGGCCGCTTCTGACGGTCCATATATGAGGTGTAAATGATCAGCATCATCGTTCCTGCCTACAACGAAGGCGAGCATATCTACGAAAACCTGATGATCATAGACGGATCGGTATCCCGGTTTGCGTCTGACTACGAGATTATCGCGGTCAATGACGGAAGCCGCGACAATACCGGTTCGGAGGTTGCGCGCGCGGCAGCCGACAATCCCCACGTCAGGGACTGCGGTTATGAGAACAACCGCGGCAAAGGCGGTGCGGTCACATGGGGCATCAACAACAGCAAGGGCGACATAGTCGGCTTTGTGGATGCCGACCTTGACCTGAATCCCGACATGTTCGAAGGCTATTTCAAGGAGATGATCGCCCAAGGCGCGGACATCGTCATCGGTTCGAAGATGCACAAGGATTCCAAGCTCGAATATCCTTTCGCCAGAAAGGTGTTTTCGATCTGCTATTACATCATGCTGAAGGTCCTTTTTGGCCTCAAGTGCCATGATACCCAGACCGGAATCAAGCTCTACAGGGGAGACCTGATCAGGAAGATCGCCCCCATGCGCAAGGTCGACGGATTCGCATTCGACATCGAGCTTTTGGCCCTCGCAAACAAGTGTGGCGCGAAACTCTTGGAGATGCCGATCGAGCTGAACTTCACCAGGGGACAGTCTTTCGGAAGGATCAAGTTCAAGGACGTCTGGAAGATGTTTACGGACACCTGGAAGATTTGGTGGGACTTGAGGATCAGGAAGAAGTACCCGGTCTGAATGGGGCCTGTCCGTGCATCTAAAAGATATATGATTTTAATATTTCCATGGTGCATTTATACCCCTTATGATTTATAATGTCAGATGGTACGAAGAGGCAGGCGGTTCCCTAGCATTGGCGAAGGACCATATAGAGGCAAGCATTTAGTTGAGTTCAGTTACTAAGCATATTACCGAATATAAGCTGGCCAAGGAGATCCTTACTCGTGGCCACGATATACTTTTAGATCCCAGAGCACAGGTAATGAAGACTTTTACTCAGCACGGTACGACTACCGTGTTTGAGCACTGCGTATCCGTAGCCAAGTTCTCACTCCTCATGGCGTACTACCTAGAGAGAATTTTTAAGATCAAGGTCGACAGGGACAGCCTCGTAAGAGCAGCCCTTCTCCACGATTATTTCCTTTACGATTGGCATGACAAGACCATTCCCGGACACAACATCCACGGATTCACACATCCCCGTACGGCTATGCTTAACGCAGACAGGGATTTCGGCCTTAACGCCATCGAGAAGGACATAATCAGCAAGCACATGTTCCCGCTGACGTTCATGCCTCCCCGTTACCGTGAGAGCGTTCTCGTAACCCTTGCAGACAAGTGGTGCGCACTCTGCGAGACCTTCAAGGTCGACGTATCCTCTTACATCATCTACCGTGTCAACTGCCGCATCGAGATGGCAAATAACGGTCTTCAGGACGAAGGCGCAGCTGCGGAACAGGCAATCTGATCCGTCTGACGGACGCCATCCTTTATGCGTATTGAAAATCTCACAACGCTAATATACATAACCCGCGGGGACTGTTGTCTCTTTATACGCAAGACCCGTGAGGGTGACATGAATCTGGACAAATGGCTCGGCATCGGCGGCCATTTTGAGACGGATGAGACTCCCGAAGAATGTGCTTTGCGTGAGCTTAAGGAAGAGACCGGGATGTCCGCTGAGTCGCTTAATGAATTTGAATACAGAGGCCATATAACATTCCTTTCATCCGAATATCCGAGTGAATACATGCACGTATTCACGGCTACAGTCGCTGAAGACTTCGAACTTCCGAGGAAGGTTTGCGACGAGGGCGAGCTGGCATGGGTCAGCTTGGACAAGATTAACGATCTCCCCGTATGGGAAGGCGACAAGATAATGTTTGACTATCTGTTCAACCATACGCCGCGCCGCTTCTTCACGATGAAGTTCAGATATGAGGGAGACCGTTTGGTCTCTCATGAAGAGAAAGAATACCTGTAATCTGCATTTCACCTTCGGATTTTTGCCACTTACCGTGTTTTGGAACACGGGGCACGGCTTTTTTGCTACGATTAGGCCACGAAGGAGGTGAGAAAGATGATCTCTACATTCTTAAAGAGCAAATGGTGGAACCTGACGGCAGCGGTGACTTCGCTCGCGACCGTGGGATACGTCATCTGGATTGCCATGGCATTCCGAATTTTCTTTGTCTGGTTTTTCATGGCCTCGCTTTTCATGGCGGTCTACGAGTTCTACAAGTTTTTTACGCACCGTGCAAACGCATGATGTAACTTACAGGTGTAGTCATCCAAGGGAGGCTTTCTCAAAGTGAAGGTAAACATTGACGTATCTGCTGAATACAAGGAACCGTACGCGGTCATCCACACCGACAAGGTTACGGATGAGATAAGGCGCATCGTCGATCTGTTCAGCGGTAACGAGACGCCTGTAACGGCACTGCAGAATGAAGAGGAGATCGTCGTTTTGCAGCCAAAGGAAATATACATGGTCAGGATAGAAGGCGGGGACACCGTCATCTATGGCGAGAGGCAGAAATACCGTTCGAGGAAAAGGCTTTATGAACTGGCCGACGTCTTAGGAAAGCAGTTCATGCAGATTTCGAAGACCACGCTCATCAACCTGTCTTACATAGACAGCATTGAACCGGGATTCAGCGGCACGATGCTGATGAAGATGAAGAACGGGAATAAGGATTACGTGTCGAGAAAATACCTGCCGGAGTTCAAGAAATATCTCGGGTTATAGGGAGGATAAGAAAATGAAGGATACAGTCAAAGACTTGATAAGGAGCACGGTCATAAGCATAGGAATGGCGCTCACGATATTCTGCCTTGTGGGCATCGTGTTTGACGTAGGATACGGCGGAAACTTCAGTTTGGAAAACTACAGGTTCACGAAAATGGTTGTAGGAAGCCTGTTGGTTGGCTTGGGCTTCGGCGTGCCGACGATCGTTTACAACAAGGAAAGCCTGCCCATGCCGATCAGGGTCGTGATCCATATGGGAATCGGCTGCGTGATATACACGCTGGTCGCTTATGCCGTCGGCTGGTACGGAGGCTCAGCAACCGTAACGCAGGGCATCATCATTGCGGGCATCCAGCTTCTTGTTGCATTCGTCATCTGGTTCTGCTTCATGCGCTACTACAGAAGGGAAGCAAAGAAAATGAACGAAAAGATACAGGCCATGAAGCATTAATGCAAAAACCTTACATTTGCCGAAATACGGTGCAAAAACAAAGCCTCCTTCTGCTATAATCGCGCGTTGGGAGGCTTTCCTTATGAAAAGCAATAAGATTATATGCGTGATCCTGGCAGGAGCCTTTCTTCTGGCCGGATGCAAAGCAAAAGAAACACAGGCAACTGATACAACTGCAACTATAACCTCAACGGCGTCTGAGACTGAAACTGAGACTACTGTTAAACCGAAATTCGAATTCAACCCTCATCCTTATTCGAAAAAACTTTCCGAGAGGATCCCTCAGGATCACTGGGATGCAATGAACAATCTCGTTGATGCGGTTAGAAAAGGCGAGACCACCTTTAAATGCGCTAACGAGGAAGCGTACAAGTGGTGCACGGACCCGACCGTGCTTTGTAATCTCATTCCGCCCGCAGGCACAAAGGTCGAAGGCAAGAGTGATGACGGCTCTCCGGCATTTGAGAACGGCACCGGAAAGCTTCATTACACCATGCCCGTTGAAGAGTACGTTAAGCGTCAGAAAGACTTTGAGAAGATGATCGAAGACATCCTCAACAGCACCATCGAGTATGACGATACCGAGTATGAGAGGGCACTCAAGCTTTATCTGTATGTCGCAAGCAGCTATGAGTATAAAGAGATGAACGAACAAGAGGCAGTTGACGGCTACGTCTATCTTTCGTTTATCAACAAGAACGGTGTCTGCGAAAACTTCGCATCCGTTTATGCATATCTTCTCCTGCAATCGGGGATCGACGCATTCAGCATCGGTTGTTTCGACAAGAACTGCCATGCATGGACGTATGCGGTGATCAACGGCCAGGGCTATCACATCGATACAACATGGGCGCTTAAGGGAACAAGAAACGGAATCTATCTTGATTATTTCATGATGAGCGACAAGGAAAGGGAATACGATGAATGCCCGGTCGGCGATCTTACCGGCGCGCTGGTGCCTGAATACTGGGTAAGCAAGACCTCGTGGTCTTTGCCCGCGAAGGATAACCGCTATAATATCAGGGAGTGGTGCTATTTCGAATCTCTTGATGAAGAGAAGAAGATCCTCCACTATACCGACGTAAACGGCGAAGCGCAGGAATTCCATTATGAGGAAGTCAAGTAAGAGGGGAAGATCATGGAAAGGGACAAGAGACTGGTATTCGATACGATTCCCGAGAAGTTCGACAAGTGGAGAGTGCGTTACGATCCCAAACTTTTCGACTACGTCATAAAGGCCACGGGTTTAGGCCCTGGGAAGTCATGCCTTGAGATAGGTCCGGGAACGGGCCAGGCGTCTGACTTTGCGATCCAAAGCGGATGCGATTATCTGGCTATCGAGCTCGGTTCCCATCTTGCGGACAAGATGCGCGAAAAGTATTCTTCATATCCGAATTTCCATATCGTAAATGCGGATTTCGAGACTCATGATTTCGGCGGCAAAAAGTTCGACCTGATCTATTCCGCAGCAACGATCCAGTGGATAAAGGAAGACATAGCGTACAGCCGCGTGTTTGACCTCCTGAAGGACGGCGGCTGTCTTGCGATGTGCCTCATGAGAAGCGAATATCAGACGAGCAATCCTGAGCTTTATGACGAGATCCAGAAGGTCTATGAAGAATGCTTTGTAACCGATCAGCCCTACGATCAGCATTTCGATTACATGAACGGAACAAACTACGGACTTACCTTTATTGAAGAGAGGTCATGGCCCGGCAGAAGGGAATACACGGCTGACGAGCATACCGAATACATGGGGACCCATTCAACGCACATCGCCATTAAAGAAGAAGCCAGAGAGCCTTTCTTTAATGGCGTTAGAGATGCGATATTAAGACACGGAAACAAGGTTGTCTATAACGACCAATACGTCGTTTACCTGTACAGAAAATAATCCATTAGGAGCATGACGGCTTTTGCGAACGATTTCCGAATAAGGAGCATGACATATTCTGCGAGCGTTTTCCGCACAAGCCCGCTCGCGGGCGCGGAGGACCTAAGCGAGCAGAGCGTTGTTATGCGATGTCTTTCTTCTTAAACTGCTCGGATGCTATGAAGAGCACCGTGAAGCATATCACGATAATGTACACGATGCAGAACGATAGCGGGTTGTCAAACGAAGAATTGCTCAGCGAGAACACGTCGAAATCTTCGTCTGCCACCATCAGCGAGTAGTAAGGGAACAGCTTGCTCGCAATGTCCATTCCTGCGAGAGGGGAGAAGTCCAATATCCTCTGGGGCAGATCTGAAGACTGCAGCATGGTGGGCACTTCGTGGAAAAGTGACAGGCCTATGGCCGTTCCGACTGACACGCCGGTGTTCTTCGTATAGCAGGAGATCATGAATGCCACGAACGCATAGAAGAACGTCGGGATGTTGTTTACAAGGTCAAGAACGACCTTGCCCAAGATCAGGGGAGTCGACTTAACCACGCCGCCGGAGACGTAAAGATAGGGAGGAAGCTTGTCAAAACCGCAGGCAAATCCCGTGCCTATGATCGAGCAAAGCGTAAGAACGACGGATGCGACCAGCATGCAGGTGACTATCGAAAGCAGTTTGGCTGTAAAGATCTTCCAACGTTTTACCGGTGCGATTATGAGAGACTTGATCGAACCGGTTGCCATTTCCTGTGAAACGCTACTGCCTGCGATCAGGATTAAAAGTACCAGAAGCGCGTAACCTGCGATCTTTCCCGTAAGGTAGACCAGAGTCAGGGCTATGGTGCTCTTTTCATCGTAGATGTTATGATTATCGATCTCGTAATTAAGGATCTTAATGCTGTTCCTATAGATCTCTTTCTTTTCTTCCGTCAGGATCCTGGGAAGGCTTCCCGGGTCGTCAAGACCGGCGTCAAGCCTTTTCTGGTAATCCTGGATCTGTGACAGGTAATAAAGAAGGTAATAGCCGTTTTCCAACCCCAGTTCGCCATTGGGATCCGTATCGGCAAGCCTTTTGATCATTTCAGACGTGTATTCAGCTCCGTAATCGCCTTTGTCAAGATATTTGACGGCTTCAATGTAATACTTGTAGTCATGCTCAAACAGGGCCTTGCGTGAAACGTCTCTGGCAGCGGTATATTTGTCATATTCCTTCAGCCATTCGGCATCCCTTTCTTCAAAGGGAGTCATGTCCAGATTGATGCGCTTCATTTCGAAATTGTTGTATCTGACAAGGGCAATATGAGCCAGCCAGGTCTTACGAGTGGGATATTTCTCGAAATCGTAATTGGCAAGAAGGTCTTCATTTACGAGTTTGTTGCACAGGAGATTAGGAACGTCATTGCCGACGTAAAGCGTCATCGGAATGGTCTTTTCCTGACCGTCCACCTCTATGGTAACATCCTGCTTGGTGGTCTTGAATCCCGCATTGAGAAGCTCTTTTTCATTCTCTTTCAGGGCCGCTTCGGTCTTCTCGCGTTCGTTCGTTTCTTCATTGTAATACTCGTATGGTCCTTCCACCATCATGAGAAGGATCGGGAAGAGAAACGATATGCACAGAGCTACCGCAGCCACAATGATCACCGCGGGGCGGTGAAATATCTTTATCATCTCGTTTACGTACAGGGCTTTAATCTTATTCAATGTCGATCCCTCCTCCCGTGACCTGAAGGAAGATCTCCTCCAAAGACGATTCGTTCTTTCTGACTTCGCTTATGTCAACGCCGCCCGTTACAAGCAGCCTTACGATGGAAGCTATGTCTTCCTTATTGATCTCTGCCGTAATGACGTCGTCCTTCGTTTCTGCCTTGCCGGCTTTTCCGCTTTCTGTTAAGAGCTTTGTCGCGAGCTTCACGTCTGACACCCTGATGCTGTACTGTGAAGCGGAATTCATCTGGCTTGTCAGTTCATCCATCGAGCAGACGCTCATCAGCTTGCCGTTGTTTATGATGCCGACGCGGTCGCAGAGCAGCTGCATCTCAGAAAGTATGTGGCTTGAGACCATTACCGCCGCGCCGTCCTCGTGAGCGTATTTCTTGAGAACGTCTCTTAACTGGTGTATTCCCGTAGGGTCAAGACCGTTCGTGGGTTCGTCAAGGATAAGGAGCTTGGGCTTGTGTACCATTGCCTGCGCAAGTCCGATTCGCTGCTTCATTCCGAGCGAATACTTCCTTACGGGATCCTTGGCTCTCGCGGCAAGACCGACGTCGCTTAAGACTTCGTCGATGCGGCTCTTCGGGATGTTTCCGTGGAGCCTTGCGTACATCTCGATGTTCTTTCGTGCTGAGAGGTTAACGTACATCTCGGGGTTCTCAACGATGCCGCCGACCGATGCCATTGCCTTTTCATAGTCGGACTTTACGTTGTAACCGTTGATGAAGACCTCTCCTTCGTCAGGAAAGATGAATCCCAAAACGCTCTTGATCACCGTCGTTTTTCCCGCGCCGGTGGGGCCCAGGAATCCGAAGATCTCTCCAGGATAAATGTCGAATGAAACATGGTCCGCGGCCTTCTTTTTGCCGTAGATCTTCGTAATGTTCTTTATGCTTAAAGCAGTCTGTTTTTCTTCAGCCATGTCGTTCCCCCTCCATCTTACATGTACGAGTCTTCACCGGCGGAGCAGCAAACGACCACCC
Source organism: Clostridiales bacterium (assembly GCA_017617935.1). Classification (GTDB taxonomy): domain Bacteria; phylum Bacillota; class Clostridia; order Saccharofermentanales; family Saccharofermentanaceae; genus Saccharofermentans. The sequence goes on from JAFZVF010000103.1 coordinate 19,312, forward strand.
AGTCATCGTTCTGGTATTCAAGCATGACAACGCAGTTTAAAGTCTTGTTCCTGTACTTTCCGTCCGACAGTTTGGCTTTTACGTTGATGGTGCCCTTTACGGTTGCCGAGTTTTTCTGGACCTGCGTCTTGGTAAAAGTGGGAGTGAAGGTGACCTGCTCGGGCTTTAAGTCGTCTAGCATGAGTTCCTTTATGTAATTCATGGCATCGGCTTTCAACTCGTTTTCCAACTGTTTGCTTTCATAGATGTAAGGCTTTACCTTGGCAAGGCCGGCATCCAAATATTTATAGTATTTTTCCCCATCCTTTTCGAGGTCGATGACCGTGACCTTGGGCATGTCCTTGGGCCATGTGTAAAGCGCGGCTAGGTCGGTGGTAAAAGCCGCGGCCTTATCTTGTGCAGCTTGTTTGCGCGAAGCGAATTTCGCGGTGTCGGCAAGGCAGTAGGCGATCACGCATACCACCAGGATGAATAAAAGGACGATCCCTTTATTTGTCTTTTTCCAGACTTTCATTTGTCAACCCTCCCCGTAACAGCTGTTTATAGCTTTCAAAACTGATTGTATTCGTTATGTGTATTCTTTCTGTATCATGAATATTACAAAATGATTTTTGTGGTTACTCCGTGGGATATCCGCATTCAGGACAGAACTTTGAAGTAAGGCCCGTCTTTCCGCAGCCCTTGCAGGTTCGCGTCGCGGCATTGACCATTGGAATCATGCTTGGAAACGTTTTCTGAAAATCAGGAGCCAGTTCTGCCATGGCCAAGGGCATTCCGTTCGACTGGTCGAACAGAGTCATCTGCGGCATTTCAATGCTTATGCCTGCTGCTGCGACGCATTCGGTTACCAATTCCCGCAAAGCCTTGACTACTTCTTCTCCGCCTAAATAGGAGACATTGTCTTCCAGCGTCCTCTTGGTTTTCGGATTCCCGGTTATAAGCGAATCATCGTAGAACAAGCTTATCGAATAACTGGAAGAATAATCCATTACGACGGGTCTGCAATCCGGTTTGGAAGGGTCCCTTCTGACGTAATGCCAACAGGGAAGGTTTTCCTTTTCCGAGATCTCCTGTATCTTTTCCAGGACGTCTGACGCACATTCCTTGCTTTCAGATACTTCAGGCTTGTTGCCTGCCTGCTTTTTGACGGTGACCAAGACCATGCCTTCTTTATCCGGAATCTTTTCGATCGTCCTTGTGGTGGTCTGATTGCTTCCGTACATCATGCCCATGGAAAAGGCGCGAGTCTCCACCGCGACGACGGGACCATGAGTTTCCTTCATTTCGCGGCAATCTTTTATTGTTGGATAGATCTCTTCTTCGGAGATCAGGGATTCGTCTTTCCTTGAATCGAAGAAAAGCGTCCTGAATGCCTTTGCAGCTTTTTCGCCGGTCTCTTTGTCAGTTTCCCTGAAGGTTATGTCGGTGCTCGTGCCGTCATCAAACTTAAGCGTGAGAGAACTCATGGTTTTGTTTGAATCGTCAGTGATCTCCAGAGGAGATACAGGCTTGCCGATCCATTCAAGGATCTTGTATTCATCGATCAGTTTTTTGAACTGATCAACGGTCTCCTGGGACAACCGGTATTTCTTTACCGTCGACTCGAAGGAACCTCGTTCCGCTTGGAGCAAGATGTGATCATTTCCGGTAAAGGGGATCTCCGCACTGAAAGCCCTGTCACCGAAAGAACTGCTGGCCAAAAAATGAAATACGATGCCTGATAAATCCATCGTCAAACCTCACCCTTATTTGACATTCTTTGCTGATTATATCATTTATTCATGATAAGTGTGCAGTTGTTCAGTGTATAATGATTTGAATGGAATAAGAGACGAAGGGGGATCTTCGAAATGAATCAGGATAAGAAATGTCCGTCATGCGGCGCAACACTGGTATTCAATCCCGGATTTGACAGCCTTATCTGCCAATCCTGCGGACACAAGGAAGTCATACCCGAACTGGTGTCCAAAGTCCCCGTATTAGAGATGGATTTTCTCACTGCGCAGAACACGGCCAGCCACGATTGGGGAATGGAAGCAAAGATCGTCCAGTGCAGGCAATGCGGCGCTGAAACGATACAGAACAAGCTTCAGCTTTCGGGAAGATGTCCCTTCTGCGGTTCCAATACCGTTGATTCCTTTGATGCAATGGGCGATCTCATGGCGCCGATGGGGATCATCCCTTTCAAGATCACTGAAAACCGTGCATTGTACATCTTCAAGGATTGGATAAAGGACAGGTTTTTGGCTCCCGACAAGCTAGCCCAGAATGCACAGTTAAATAAATTCTATGGGATATACATTCCGCTGTTCACGTTCGACACACTCACCGTAAACCGCTATACGGCAAGGTGCCATGGTGATAACAAAACCTGGTTCAAGAGCGGCAAGTACCAATTCCAGGTGGATGATTTCCCCGTTGTTGCGAGCAAGCAGTTAACGGGAGACAAGCTGCTCTCGTCCGTCGTAAAGGATTACTGGACGAGGGAGGCAAAGCCTTACTCTCCCGATGCTCTTGCGGGCTTTCCTTGCGAGCATTATTCCATAGGTCTGAAGGATGCATGGAACAGCTGCGGACCCGACATGCAATTCTATCTGAAGAACGAGACCGAGAAGCATGAATCCGGCAGCGAATACATGGACGCCATGATCGCCACCGACTACTACGATCTGAAATACAAATACCTCATCGTGCCCGTCTGGATCAATTCGTTCTTCTACGATGGAAAGCTCTATACGATCGTAATCAACGGCCAGACAGGAAAGATCAACGGCCAGTGGCCGAAGTCTTTTGGAACGCTGGCGAGAAAAGCCGTAGAGCTGTTTTTCTGATAAGAAGCATGATGGAAAGACTTGTTTCAGCAGGCCCATATCTTCTTTTGACTGCGATGGCGGGAGACCTTCTCGTGTCGTTTGTCCTTTCGCTGTTCTATAAGGGCTACAGCAATCTTAAGAATTCGATCAGCGCGCTTGGAAATCCTTCGAGTCCTGTAAGGATCCCGTTCAACGTCTGGATGCTTATCGAAGGATTCTTATTTCTTTTGGCGCTGCCAGCGCTTTACGCAAAGTACCATCCAACATCAGGATTTGCGACTGCCTTACTGATGGCATTTATTGCAGTCTTCGCGGTCGGCGCATGCATCTTCACGTGCTTTTTCAGCGTCAACGAATCGAAGGACGTCGTAACTGTTCAATCCAAAATACATGGGATTGGATCAGTGACGGGATTCATGCTCTTCCTTTTTGTTCCGCTCCTTGTCTCCATACTGTCGTTCAAGGCAGGAGACAAAGCAACAGGAGTAACGGGCGTAGTCGGTTTCGTTCTTTCACTGGCGTCATTTAGTCTTTTCGTCATGGCAGACAAAGAGGAATTCAAGGATACCGTGATAAGCAACGAGGGCCTATGGCAAAGACTGAATCTGGCATTCATGTACCTTCCGTTGGCGTTTGTCGCGATAAGACTGCTATAATCTGAGGGTTAATGAATCGGGGTAATCTTATGAGAAAAGCATTGGCATTCACACTTTTACTGATAATGACATTCTCTTTGGCAGCGTGTTCCGTGCAGCAGCCGAAGGGTGATCCAAACAAATACAAGGAGTATGCATCGCTTACGCCTGAGGAGATAACTGCCAAGCTGACGCTTGAGCAGAAGGCTGCGCAGATGGTCCAGCCTGCGATATACAAGACCAATGCCAACGACATGAGGGCAAATGACTACGGAAGCATTCTATCGACTTCGGGTCATACTACCGCAGAGGAATGGCGCAAGACCATCAGTGAATTCCAGCAGGCAGCACTCGAGTCAGAAGCGGGCATCCCGTTCATCTACGGTCAGGACGACGTACACGGAGTTAACTACTGCGTCAATGCGGTCTATTTCCCTCACAACATCGGTATCGGTGCAGCGAACGATGAGGAGCTGACTTATAAGATGGGGAAGATCACTGCGGACGAGGCGAAGCTCTGCCGCATGATGTGGAACTTTTCTCCGGTAGTCGCGCAGTCGGCTGATCCCAGATGGGGAAGGACGTACGAGTCTTACGGCTCAGATCTTGAAACGATAACCAAGCTGAGTACGGCCTACACGAAGGGTTTGATCGATGGCGGCCTTGTCGCCTGCACAAAGCACTTCTTTGCCGACGGAAACGTCAAATACGGAACGGGCGAGCAGGGCAGCGTTAAGATGCTCATAGACAGGGGTGACGCACAGCTTTCCGAATCCGAGATCGCCGAGCTTCTCAAGGTTTACCAGGCACAGATCGATGCCGGCGTTCAGACGATAATGATAAGCCATTCCTCGCTTAATGGCGTGAAGATGCACGAGAACAAGGAATACATAATGAAGCTTAAGAACGAGATGGGCTTCAAGGGTTTCATCGTGAGCGACTGGGGCTCGGTCGAAAACGTCACGGGAGACTCCTACAAAGAGAAGGTCATCAAGAGCGTTAACGCAGGCATCGACATGCTGATGGAAGCGGAGCGTTTCGAAGAGGCGAGAAAGATAATAATCGATGCCGTCAAAAGCAATGAGATCAGCGAAGAACGAATCAATGACGCGGTAGCGAGGATCATCAAGGTCAAGAAGGACATAGGGCTTTTTGACGATCCGCTCCTTACGGAACTTAAGACCGAAAAGAAGGAAACGGGCACCCTCGAGTATCGAAAAGTGGCCGAGCAGCTTGTCGAAAAGAGCCTGGTCCTTTTGAAGAACGACAAGAACACGCTGCCTTTCAAGCAGGGCGCGAAGATATATATTACGGGACCTGCGGCCGACAACTGTTCGGCTCAGTGCGGCGGGTGGACTTTGGACTGGAACAGAGCCACGGTGCCGGACATCCAAGGCGTTACCACGATACTTGAGGCTTTTGAAAGATACGCGAAGAACTACGGTATCGAAGTGATCACGGATTCAAATGAAGCTTCAAAAGCTGACGCCGTATTGCTCTGCGTGGGCGAACAGGCGTACGCGGAATGGAACGGCGATACGGAAGACCTGAAGCTTAACGGGAGCCTCGGACTGGCAGGGAACAGGGATGCCATTGACGAGGCGGCAAAACTCGGAAAGCCTACCGTAACTTGTATCGTTGCGGGTAGACACGTCATCATTGATGAAAATGATTACAAGAAATGGGATGCAGTCGTAATGTGTTATCTGCCCGGTTCGGAGGGCAAGGGAATATCCGACGTGCTCTGCGGATGCGCTGACTTTTCAGGAAGGCTCCCATCACCATGGTATGGTTCGTTAGACCAGATCGGAACTGAAAACTGTTTCCTCCAGAAAGGCTACGGATTGTCTTACGGCGAAGGCTTTAAGGCGCACGCGGAACCTGCTACGCTCCTTGACGTTCCGAAGGAAACTTCTGATCCGATGAGCGGAACGAAATACACTAAAGGCCTTTTCAAAGACGGCGTGTATGTCAATGATTATGCCAAGCTGAAGGTTAAGATCCCCGGCGACTTGAAGCAGGCATCGGCCGAAGAACTTCAGGAATCAAGGGATCAGACGGTCGCGTCAGTCAAAGACGAGTCCTCAAGAAAGAGGGAGTACGCCACGATCGCGGACAACGTTTTCTACAGTAACATGCTCACCTTTGAATTCAAGTTCATGAACACGAAGCTTGCCGTTCCGGATGACCTGAATACGACGGGAAAAAGTATCTAAACACTTATAAGGCCACGGTCGAGGACAGCCTCAAGGATTACGGCATAACGGTCGAAGACAACGGCAGGGCAGAGGCGACCCTTGGCGGAAAGGTATACTTAAGGCAGGGGATCATATTGTCAGGTAATGAAGGAAAGCAGTATCTCTATTGCTATGCCAGAAAACTTGACGATAATCTGATGTGCATCATCGAGATCTACTGGTTCGGCGATAAGAGCGTTGAAGAATACGAGAAGCTCTTTAGTTAAGAAATAGGAAGGCAAAGGAAATGCATCATACCGGTACGCAGACGCTCGAGACGGAGCGCCTGATACTCAGAAGATTTGAAGCCGAAGATGCTGAACCCATGTACAGGAACTGGGCGTCAGATCCCGAGGTCACCAAATTCCTCATGTGGAAGACTCATGCGAATGCGGATGAGTCAAAGCAGATAGTGGAGCAGTGGGTCAGGAACTATTCCGACGAAAAATACTATCAGTGGGCGATCGTTCCCAAAGACCTGGGCGAGCCGATCGGAAGCATGGCCGCGGTCAGAATGGACGAAAGCGTTGGCATGGTCCACGTCGGTTATTGCATCGGACGCAAGTGGTGGCATCAGGGTTATACGAGTGAAGCGTTGGCGGCCGTGATCGATTTCTTTTTCACTGATGTTGGCGTATACCGCATAGAATCCAGACACGATCCGAGAAATCCCAATTCCGGTAAGGTCATGATGAAATGCGGACTCACTTATGAAGGAACGTTAAGGTGCTCAGACCATAACAATCAGGGCATTTGCGATGCGTGCTATTACGGCCTTCTAAAGTCGGAATGGGACACCCTTAAGTGACACGGGCAGATAAAAATGCTATTCTGAATAACTGTCATCATCAGGAAAGATTTTAGGAGGCACCATGGCATTTGCTCTTGCGTTGATACCGGTAATCGGACTTTTGGTCTTCATCTATTTCAAAGACAAGAAGGAGAAGGAGCCGGTAGGTTTTCTTGTGGCGCTGTTCTTTGCGGGAATGGGCTCGATAATCACCGCGATCATTGCAGAGGCTTTGGGTGAATTGATCCTTAACGTGGTCATACCCAGCGAGTCCGCTATAAAGCAGGTGTTGGTTGCCATGATCATCGTCGGTCCTGCAGAGGAGATCGGAAAGTATCTGGTCCTCAGGCTGATCACTTGGAAGAGCAGGCACTTTGATTACAGCTACGACGCCATCGTTTATGCGGTCTTTGTTTCTCTTGGATTCGCGGCATTGGAGAACGTCGTTTACGTCTTCGGCAAGGGCGGATTGGGAACCGCGCTCATGCGCATGTTCACCGCTGTTCCGGGACACGCGTGCTTCGCGGTCTTCATGGGATTCTTCTATAGCAAGGCAAAGCATGCGAGCCTTACGAACAAAAAGGGTAAGTCCGCCGGATTCAAAGCTCTTGCCATGCTCGTTCCCATCATCCTTCACGGAATCTACGATGCGATCTTAATGGGCGCGGGCGCAACTGACGAGGATCTTATCGCAGGCGTTTCTCTGCTGTTCTGGATCGTCTACGTCATCGCACTGTTTGTAGCATCCTTCATCATCGTCATCATTTCCTCAAAGCACGATTTCTGCATCGTCAATCTTCCGGACAAGGTCCAGACGATATACAGGCCCCAGGTCGCAGGCAACTGGACGTGCAGCTGCGGCAGCGTCAATTACCTCAACTTCTGCCCCAAATGCGGAAAGCACCGCCAGACGGGCGCCGCATGGTATTGCCCGAAATGCGGTACGCTTTCCACTTACAACTTCTGCGGAAACTGCGGGTGCCAGAAGCCGGAGCCCAGGGTCCCTTCGGCAGTGCAGGTCTAAAGAAACAAACTTTTCAGCGTGCTATAATTGATTCAGGTTGGTGTTTTTCGGATCTTAAAAAGGAGTTGAACCTATGAGCAGCGAAAACAAGGAACAACAGGTTGACCAGCTTTTAAGAGGCGTTTACAGGATGTGCGTTAACAGGGACGACTGCAACGGATGTCCTTTCTTCATTACCAAGTGTTCTTTTGGAGAACCCAAGCCTAAAACGTGGTTTGATGAGGAGACCATAGAGGTCAAGACTCCCGCACCCGTTGAAACGAAAAAGGCTCAAGAGAAGAAGCCCGTATTCTTCACCGCTGCCGCCGAGCAGCAGGAAAAGCAGGAGGAAGACGATTCCGAAGGCACCTGGGTGGTCAGCACCACGATGGGCAGCGTTTTCACCAAGTACGTATTCATCTGTTCCAAATGCGGTTATAAGAAGGAATCGCTTTTCTCGGTTCCGCCGGTCGCTAATTGTCCTGAATGTGAAAAGAGAAAACAAAACCGCGCATAAAAAAAGCAACGCACCGCGTTGCTTTTTTTTGTTTACTGTTTGTTTACTGTTAATTGCCCATGCCGTCCTGTAAAATAAAATTGACGATTTCGTCAATATTAGATAAAGGAGAGCGACGGTATGGATTACAGACAATCTGCTAAGGAAATCCTCGATGCCATCGGAACGGGGAGTAACCTTGTAAGTGCCGCTCACTGCGCTACCAGATTAAGACTGGTCATCGCAGACAACGCCAAGGTCAAGAAGGATGTTCTTGAGAACGTTGACGGCGTTAAGGGCGTCTTTGAAGCTCAGGGGCAGCTCCAGATCATTATCGGAACTGGAACGGTCAACAA
>JAFZVF010000104.1 GCA_017617935.1 Clostridiales bacterium
CTTGCACTCAAAGGTTCTCTTTAGTGCAAGGCTTTCTTATGAAATACAGAGCTCTTCGCCTTTTGAGGGTGGCAAGAGTAAGAAATGAGGAACAATTATGGACATGGCAGTAAAGATCATCTTTCTGGTAGTCTTTTTCGCCGTAATGATCGCTATCGGATTACTTACGCGCAAGAAGGCAAACAGCGTTGAAGGCTTCGTTTTGGGCGGAAGAAACGCAGGACCCTGGCTCACCGCTTTCGGTTACGGAACTTCCTATTTCTCCGCAGTCGTCTTCATCGGATATGCAGGACAGTTCGGCTGGAAATACGGTGTCGCATCCACCTGGATCGGTATCGGAAACGCAGTCATCGGTTCGCTTCTTGCATGGATCGTCTTAGGCAGAAGAACGAGGGTCATGACCAAGCATTTAAGCTCAAAGACAATGCCTGACTTCTTCGGAAAGAGATTTGACAGCAAGGCTCTCAGGATCACCGCAGCTCTCATCTCATTCATCTTCCTTATCCCCTACACTTCTTCAGTCTATAACGGTCTTTCCAGACTCTTCGGAATGGCCTTCTCCATTGACTATAAGGTCTGCATCATCGTCATGGCGGCTCTCACATGCGTTTACGTCATCCTTGGCGGATACATGGCAACCGTCGTTAACGACCTCGTACAGGGCATCATCATGCTCTTCGGCATCAGCGCGGTAATCGTTTCCGTTCTCAACAACAACGGCGGTTTCATCGGTGCTCTCACAACGCTCTCACAGCAGCCTTCTGACCTTCCCGTCACACAGGGAATGCAGGGCGCTTTCGTTTCATTCTTCGGACCTGACCCGCTCAACCTCTTCGGCGTCATCATCCTCACTTCACTCGGTACCTGGGGTCTTCCCCAGATGGTCGGCAAGTTCTATGCCATCAAGGATGAGAAGTCCGTCAAGGCAGGAACGATCATCTCCACGATCTTCGCATTCATCGTCGCTGGCGGCTGCTACTTCTTAGGCGGTTTCGCAAGGCTTTACAAGGACGATCCGGCAATCTACAAGCAGGACGGTTCAGTCCTTTACGACTCCATCATCCCTGAGATGCTCAAGGCCCTCCCTTCCATCCTCATCGGCGTCGTAATCGTTCTCGTTCTTTCAGCTTCTATGTCCACTCTGTCTTCACTCGTTCTCACATCAAGCTCGACAGTTACGCTTGACCTCATCGAACAGATCAAGCCCAAGCAGAACGAAGACAAAAAGAAGAGGGAAAAGACACAGCTCATCACGATGCGTCTGCTCCTCGTCTTCTTCATCGCAGTATCGGTACTCCTCTCCCTTAACCCTCCGACGTTCATCGCGCAGCTCATGGGTTATTCCTGGGGCGCTCTTGCAGGAGCATTCCTTGCACCGTTCCTCTGGGGCCTTTACTGGAAGAAGACGACCAAGATCTCCGTTTGGGCTTGCTTCATCTTCGGCGTCGGCTTCACGGTTGCAAACATGTTCCTCAAGTTCATCGCTTCACCCATCAACGCCGGTGCGGTAACGATGGTCGCAGGACTCATTATCGTACCTCTCGTAAGCCTTATCACGCCCAAGCTCTCTTCCGAAAAGGTCGACGGCATCTTCTCCTGCTATGATGAAAAGGTCACCATCGAGAAGAGATATTCACTTCCTGAGGAAGCACCCGCAGACGAAGTCTGATCAGAACTTAAACCGCTTTTTAGGACTGCTTCATAAGAGGCAGTCCTTTTTTATTGATCCTGATTTTTGATTCTGCACAAAACAAAATATCTTGACATTTATCCGGGTATTTCCAAAATATAATAAGACAGTTTTAAAGCAAAGGCTTTAAGCCTAAAGGAGTATTGGGATGTATCTTAATCATGGAAGACTGGCTGCTTACAGAGCAGCCAACAAGATAATCATAGCAGGATGCGGAATATCGGCATTCTTCAATTTGGTATTCATACTCTTCATCGCGATATCAAACCACTTCGAACACGGACTTGCCGAACTGCTCCTGTGCCTGTTCACGTTCGGACTCATGTCCATAAAGATAGGAATCATCGCCTGGAGAGCTCTTATGATCAAAAGGCTTTCGAAGTGCATGATCTACAACTCGATCATCGAAGAAGATCACGACGGCATCATCGCCTACAGTTCCTTCGCGAAAATGACAGGCCTTTCTGAAGCATATGTAATCAGGGATATCATGTGGCTCGTAAGAGAAAAGTACCTGATCAACATTACAGTCGGAAGGACTGCCGTCAGAGTGGATCTTCTTTCTGACGAAAGAGAATTCGTAACGGTCGTCTGCCCTACTTGCGGAGCTCATAACACGATCCGCAGAAACGGCGGCGGAAGGTGCGACCATTGCGGTACCTTCATGAGAGTAAAGGAGAATTAAATGTATCAGAATAAAAACAGAGGTATTGTAGCTACCATTATCTGGTGCGTAGTCAGCGGCATTTGCGTAATGCCCGCTGTTGTCCTGTGGGGAATTTCATTCGACACCAAGACTTACCAGAAGCTTGATGATCCGGTTTTATTCAGGGTTATGTATCTGGTATTTGCAATAGCGTTTACGGCACCGATCGTAGTGTTCTTTTACAAAGCGATCCAATCCGGATACGTAAGACACATCAGCGATCTGTTTACTGCTGACGCTGACGGTTTCGTTCCGGTTTCAGAACTCGCGAGAGCCCTGGGAAAGACCGAAGATTATACGATCAATAAGATCAATAATCTTATCCGCAAGGGTTATCTCATCAACTGCAATTACAGCGCAAACCAGAGGGCATTTCTCCTGTCAGACAAGATTGGCGCACCCACCACAATGTATCAGGGGGCTCCCGCAAACAATCCGTTCATCGGCGTCCATTGCCCCGGCTGTGCCGCGAGCCTAAAGATAAGATCCAACACGATGGGCACGTGCCCTTACTGCGGAAGACTGATAGTCGCTCCATCGTTTGATCCGAACACGAACAAGTTCAGATAAATAAAGAAAAGGGGTTCACTTCAAAAAGTGAACCCCTTATTGTTTCGATTAAATCCTGTTACTGGAGATCTTCCATGCCCATAGTCTTAACGCCTGCTGCGTTAAGGAGAGCTTCAGCCTTTGCATTGTCATTTGTCTTGATCGCGATTGGAGCGCCCTCTCCGTCAAGCGAGAGGCCGTAGATGTAGCTGATGTTGATACCAGCAGCATGGATCATTGCAACGACCTTTGCAAGGCTTCCTACGGCGTCAGGAACAACTACGGCGATGACCTCGTCGATACGTGCGGCAAAGCCAGCATCCTTGAGGATCTGCTTGGCATTGTCAGGATCCTTGGTAATGAGACGGAGCACGCCGTATTCCATCGTGTCAGCAAGGCTTGCCGAGAGGATGTCGATACCGCCCTGTGCAAGGATCTTCAAGACCTGGTCGAGTCTTCCTTCAGTGTTCTCCAAGAAAACCGATAACTGCTTTACGAACATAGTGGTACCTCCCTCTCATTATTGATAAAGCTTGCGCTTGTCTGTAACGTGCTTGCTCTTTCCGTCGAAGTGCTCAAGGCCGTTGGGTTCAACGAGCTTGACCTTCGCATTGAGGCCGATCGCCTGCTTGAGCTTGTCGTGAACTGCCTTGGAGAGCTTCTCCAGAGACTTGATCTCGTCAGTGAATGCGTTCTCTGCAACCTCGACCTGAACCTCAAGCGTGTCGTTGTTGTCGATACGGTCAACTACGAGCATGTAGTGAGGCGTAAGGCCGTCTACCGTGAGGAGAGCAGCCTCTACCTGTGAAGGGAAAACGTTTACGCCGCGGATGATGAGCATGTCGTCAGATCTGCCTCTGAAGCGCTGGATCCTTGCCATCGTACGTCCGCACTCGCACTTGTCGTACTCGATCGAAGTAAGGTCCTTCGTTCTGTAACGGATGAGAGGCATTCCTTCCTTGGTAAGGTTGGTGATGACGAGCTCGCCGTCAGAACCCTTGGGAAGCTGCTTCTGTGTTGCAGGATCGATGATCTCGGGCAGGAAGTGGTCTTCCCAGATGTGAAGTCCTTTGTGGTATTCGCAGTCGCAGGCAACGCCCGGGCCCATCATCTCGGTGAGTCCGTAGATGTCGTATGCTTTGATGTGGAGCCTTGCCTCCATCTGGTCACGCATCTCGTTTGTCCAAGGCTCAGCGCCGCAGATTGCGCTCTTGAGCTTGATCTTGTCGATGAGGCCTGCCTTCTCCAAGTCCTCTGCAACGTGCAGGAGATATGAAGGCGTGCAGGCGATCGAAGTAACGTCACAGTCGATCATCATGTCGATGAGCTTCTGGGTATTGCCCGTGGACATGGGGAGAACCAATGCTCCAAGGTACTCTGCACCGTAGTGTGCGCCAAGGCCGCCAGTGAAAAGGCCGTAGCCGTAGCCAACCTGGATGATGTCATCCCTCGTAATGCCTGCCATAGAAAGGCATCTTGCAACGCACTCAGCCCAGATGTCGATGTCGCGTCTAGTATAGACGGCGATCTTGGGCTTTCCCGTTGTACCGGAGGACGCATGGACACGGACAAGTTCTGATCTCGGAACGGCAGAAAGGCCAAACGGATAAGTGTCTCTCAGATCCTGATACGTCGTGTAAGGCAGCTTATCGAGGTCTTCGATGCCCTTGATGTCGCCGGGCTCCAAACCTACTGCCTGCATCTTCTTGCGGTAGTACTCAACGTTGTGATATACGCGGTTTACCTGTTTGACAAGTCTTGCGCTCTGCAGCGCTTCGATCTCGTCACGCGACATGCACTCCTTTGCTTCATTCCAAATCATAAATGGTGCCCTCCTAACGGGGTGTTTATTTCCGTGCGGTCTTGAAACCGTTGACGATTATTAAAGCGAGTTCCTTGCCTTCCTTGTCAAAGACTTTGACCTCGTAAAGGCAGATCGATCTTCCGTCCTTGACTATGTCAGCCCTGCAAGTTACCTTGCCGCCCATCCAGGGCCTCAGAAAATTGATCTGAGCTGATTGGGTAACGGTCATCACGTCGGAATCGAGAACGCAGTTCTCAGCTACGGCAAAAGCGAAATCGGCAAGCGTATAATAAACGGCGCCCATAAGCCCTCCGACGGCATTCACGTGCCTGCCGTCAGGCTCAAGGCTAACCTCGCTGTGACCCTTTTCCGCTTTTTCGATGACTATTCCGGTAACTTCCGTAGCGTACTTGTCGCCTTCGAAAAACTTTCTTACCTCTTCGAGACTTGCCATATTATTTTGCAGCAAGTCCCATCTCGAAAGCCTTCATGTTGAGCTCAAGGAACTTGGCGGGAACGGAAGCCTCAACGGCCTTGATCCACTCTTCCTTGCTGATCTCAGAGACGTACTTTGAGAAAACGCCCATGAGAACGATGTTCGTAGCCTTTGAAGAACCGGCCTGCTCGGCGATCGTGAGAGCGTCGATGGCGTCAACCTTAGCGCCTGCCGCTTCCATCTTGGAGATGAGCTCGGTCGGATATTCTGCCGTACCTGCGATAACGGGCATCGGATCTATCTGCTGGGAATTGGTTACGATCTGTCCGCCGGGTTTGAGGAACTGAACGTATCTTGCAGCTTCGAGGAGCTCGAAGGAGATGATGTAATCAGCCTCACCCTTGTCGATGATCGGAGAATTTACCTTGTCGCCGAACTTGACGTAAGTAACGACGCTTCCGCCTCTCTGGCTCATTCCATGAACCTCGGAGACCTTTACGTCGTAACCCTTGTCCATAGCGGCTCTGCCCAAAAGCTTACTGGCGAGGAGCGAACCCTGTCCGCCTACGCCTACTATCATTATGCTTGTTACCATTTGATTTCCTCCCCTGCCAATGTCTCGAATGCGCCAAACTTGCAGAGCTCGCTGCAGACCTTGCAGCCGAAGCACTGAGTCACGTCGACGTGAGCGTGTCCGTCCTTGAATGAGATCGCAGGACAACCGAGCTTCATGCACGCCTTGCAGGACTTGCACTTGTCGGCGTTAACCTGGATGGGCTCACCGCGCTTGACCTTCTTGAGAAGTGCGCAAGGTCTTCTGGAAATGATGACTGAAGGCTCTTCCGCTTCAAGCTCTTCCTTAACTGCCTGCTCGGCTTCAGCAAGGTTGTAAGGATCAACTACCCTTACCCTGTTGATGCCCATTGCGCGTACGAGGGCTTCAAGGTCGATCTTTCCAGCCGGGTCGCCACGGAGGTTGAAGCCCGTCGTAGGATTCTGCTGGTGTCCAGTCATGCCCGTGATGGAGTTATCAAGGATTATGACGGTTGAATTCGTCTGGTTGTATGCGATGTTTGCAAGACCAGTCATGCCTGAATGCATGAAAGTGGAGTCGCCGATGACGGCTACGGTCTTCTTCTCAGCTTCAGCACCCAAAGCCTTGTTGAAGCCATGGAGGGAGCTGATGGAAGCGCCCATGCACTCCGTCGTGTCGATTGCACAGAGCGGCGGAGTAGCGCCGAGCGTGTAGCATCCGATGTCGCCCAAGACAGTGAGCTTGAGCTTTGAAAGAACGTAGAACATGCCTCTGTGAGGGCATCCTGCGCACATGGCCGGAGGTCTTCCGGGAAGTCCTTCGATCGGCTTGCAGGAAGGCTTTTCAGGAAGTCCGAGGCTTGTGGCGATGAGTCCCTGAGAGAACTCGTCGATAAGCGGGAAGACGTCCTTTCCGACAACCTCAAGACCCATCGTCTTGCAGTGCGTCTCAATGATTGGATCAAGCTCTTCAACGACGACGAGCTTATCTACCTTTGCCGCGAAATCCTTGATCATTTTAACGGGAAGCGGATTGATGAGACCGATCTTGAGTACGGGATACTTGTCTCCGAAAACTTCCTTAACGTACTGATATGAAGTAGAGGACGTGATGATACCCATTGAGTTGTCAGAGCCTTCCTCAACGCGGTTGAGCTTTGAAGTCTCAGCAAACTCTATGAGCTTTAAGGTCCTCTCCTCAACGATCGGATGGCGCTTTTTGGCGTTTGCGGGGACCATGACGTACTTGCCGGCATCCTTAACGTAAGGCTTTACGGCAATCTCAGTTCTCTCGCCAAGCTCAACTACGGACTGGGAGTGAGCGACTCTCGTGCACATCTTGATGAGTACGGGAGTGTCAAACTTCTCGGAAATGTCGTAAGCTGCGATAACGAAATCCTTTGCCTCCTGGGAATCAGCCGGTTCGAGCATAGGCATCTTAGCTGCGATCGCATAGTGCCTTGAATCCTGCTCGTTCTGTGATGAGTGCATTCCCGGATCGTCAGCGACAAGGATGACCATTCCGGCGTTAACGCCCGTATAGCTCATTGTGAAGAGCGGGTCTGCAGCGACGTTGAGTCCAACGTGCTTCATTGCGCAGTAAGACCTCTTGCCTGCCCTGGACGCACCAAAAGCGGTCTCCATAGCGACCTTTTCGTTCGGCGCCCATTCGCAGTAGATCTCTTCAAACTTTGCGGCCTCCTCGGTCGTCTCGGTAGACGGAGTTCCCGGATAAGAGCTCGCGACTGCCACACCGGCCTCATAAAGGCCTCTTGCGATGGCTTTGTTTCCAAGCATTAGTTCTTTCATGTGAACGTCTCCTCTGTATAAACTGCTTATATGCGGATCAAAGTCTCCAGAACCTCAGGCCGGAAGCCTTAAGCTCATCCATCCTGTAAAGGCTCTTAACGTCGATAAGGACCTTCTCGTCATTCTTGAGCTCGGGCTTGAACAGTTCCTTGATCTGGAGCATTGACATGTTCCTGAATTCGTTGTGGCCTACCGCGACGATTACGCAGTCTGCCTTCGGGATCTTGTCGAAATCCACGAGGTCAACGCCGTACTCGTGCTTTGCCACCTCGGCGTCAGCCCAGGAATCGGTTACGACGGGATTGATCTCATATTCCTTAAGTCTGTTGATGATGTCTACGACCTTTGAGTTACGCGTGTCGGGGCAGTTCTCCTTGAATGTGATGCCGAGGACTACGACCGTTGCCTTCTTAGGAGCAAGGCCTGCCTCGATCATCTGCTTGATCGCCGCATCTGCGACGTAACCGCCCATGCTGTCATTAACCTTACGGCCGTTTAAGATGATCTGGCTGTGATAGCCGAGCATCTCCGCGCAGTTCGTAAGATAGTAAGGGTCAACGCCGATGCAGTGGCCGCCTACGAGACCCGGCTTGAAGCCCAGTGCATTCCACTTGGAGTTCATTCCGTAGAGGACTTCGTTCGTGTCGATTCCGATCTTGTCGCAGATGATCGCGATCTCGTTCATGAATGCGATGTTGATGTCCCTCTGGGAGTTCTCAACGACCTTTACTGCCTCGGCAGTCTTGATGTCTGATACAGGCACGGTGCCCGCCTTGATGACAATGTCATAGACCTTCTTGATCTCTTCTGCGGACTCCTTGTCCATGCCGGATACGACCTTGCGGATCGTAGTGAGAGTATGGACCCTGTCGCCCGGGTTGATACGCTCGGGTGAATAACCGATCTTCCAGTCAACGCCGCACTTGAGGCCCGACTCCTTCTCGATTATCGGAACGCAGACGTCTTCGGTAACGCCCGGATAAACGGTTGATTCGAATACTACGATCGTTCCGGGAGCCAGGTTCTGACCAACAGTCCTTGAAGCGCCCTCAACGGGTCTTAAGTCAGGCGTCGTGTCCTTGTTTACCGGTGTGGGAACGGCTACGACTATGAACCTTGCTTCCTTGAGCTTGGATGCGTCAGAAGTGAATTCGACGGTCGTGTTCTTGATCGCTTCACCGACTTCGTTAGTTGCGTCGATGCCGTTTGCGTATTCCTGAACGCGCTTCTCGTTTATATCGAATCCGATGACCTTGATGTGCTTTGCAAACTCAACGGCTATCGGCATTCCGACGTAGCCCAAGCCGACCAGCGCAAGCTTCTCGGTTCCTGATATAAGTCCCTGGTAGATGTCGTCAAATTTCATTCTGATCGCTCCTTTGTCTTTGGTTCCAAATTATTTTACAAGCATGCCTTTATGGCTTCAACTACAGACTTAACGTCCTCTTCGCTCTTGTAAGGATCGAGAGGAAGGCTCAATACAGTGTCGCAGATCTCAACCGTTACGGGGCAGTCGGCTTCAGCGCTGTACGTTCCCGCGAACGCGCCCTGCTTGTGCATGGGCTTCTTGTAGTAGATCATGGAAGGTATTCCCTGCTCCTTGAGCTTAGCCTGCAGAGCAGCCCTGTCAACGTTCTTTGGAAGCCTTACCGTGTACTGTGCCCATGAAGAGAGATAATCTTCAGGGATAACCGGAAGTACAAGATCAGTTCCTGCAAACATGTCGGTATAGAGCTTTGCAACCTTGTTGATGTCAGCAAGCTCGTAATCTGCGAACGCCTTGACCTTTACCTTGAGGATCGCTGCCTGGACGGTATCCAGACGGCTGTTCATTCCGATGCGGACATTGTCGTACTTGTCAGAGCCCTTGCCGTGAACGGCATAAGACCTTAAGAGGTCCGCCCATTCGTCGTTGTCAGTAAAGATCGCGCCGCCGTCGCCATAGCAGCCTACGGGCTTTGCCGGGAAGAACGAAGTGGTGGATATGTCACCGAAAGAGCATGCCTTTTTGCCGTGCAGTTCGCCGCCGAAGCCCTGCGCGCCGTCTTCGAGGAGATACAGGCCGTACTTCTTGCAGATGGGCCTGATCTTGTCGAAATCGGCGGGAAGACCGAAAAGGTCAACCGCGATGACTGCCTTGGGAGTGAACTTGCCGTCAGACAAGACCTTTTCGATGGCCTTTTCGAGCTTTGCGGGATCAATGTTGTAGGTCTCGGGATCGACGTCAACAAAAACAGGCGTTGCGCCGACTGCGCCGACGACCTCGCCTGAGCTGAAGTAAGTGAAATCCGGTACGAAAACCACGTCGCCCGCTCCGATGCCCCATGCCATGAGGGGGAGCTGCAGTGCATCGGTTCCGTTTGCGCAGGAGATGCAGTGCTTTACGCCGCAGTATTCAGCGAGGAGCTGTTCCAACTCCTTTACGACGGGACCTCCGATGAACTGGGCCTTTGTGCAGGCGTCTTCAATGCCTGCGTCGATTTCCTTCTTAAGTACCTGGTACTGTTTCTTGAGATCTCTGTATTCCATAGGATCAGAACGTTCCTTTCATGTCAGTGCTTGCAAAGTCCTCGAGAGGGAGCTTTACGGGCTGACCGGTCTTCATTGACTTGTAGATCGCGAGGATCATCTCAAGCGCGTTCCTGCCTGCAACGGCGTCTACATAGGGCTTGTGATGGTTGGTGATGGAATCCATGACGTCTGCGAAAAGGCTTGTGTGGCCGTTGCCGTAAACGTTGCTCGTGGCTTCCTTGAGTTCCTTGTTTGCAAGGTCTTCTTCGCTTTCGTCAGCGAAATCCCAGACGTCGATGTTGTTCGTGGAGGTTCCGCCGATCTTGACGGTTCCCTTCTCGCCGAACAGGTAGAGGGTCTCTTCGAGATTCTTGGGATAAACGTTTGTCGTTCCCTCGATGGTTGCAACAGCGCCGTTCTTGAAGGTGACTACTGCCATTCCGACGTCCTCAGCCTCGAGATAGTGGTGGAACTGCTGACGGGTCACGCCGTAAACGGATTCAACCTCGCCGCCCATCATCCATCTGAGCAGGTCGATGCCGTGGATGCACTGGTTCATGAGGCATCCGCCGTCATCCTGCCAGGTGCCCCTCCAGGGAGCCTGATCGTAATATGCCTTGTTGCGGTTCCATCTGACGTGGATGCTTCCGTGGGAAATGGTACCGAACCTGCCAGCTTCAAGAGCCGTCCTCATCTTCTGTACGGCAACATTGAACCTGTTCTGGTGGCATGCGGAAACGACTACGCCCTTCTCCTCCGAGCGCCTGATGATCTCGTCAGCGTCAGCGATGTTCATTGCCATGGGCTTTTCGATGATGACGTTGATGCCGTGATCGATGCAGTAGAGCGCGATCTCAGCGTGGATTCCCGAAGGAGTGGCGATTGAGATAAGCTCGATGTCGGGGTGCTCCTCGATCATCTGCTTGTAGTCGGTGTATCTGGCAATGGCGTCCTTGTTATTGGGCTCCTGCTTTCCGAAAAGGATATCGATATTCTCGGGAACAGTGTCACATGCGGCAACAAACTCGAGATTGTTGTTGTTCACCGCCTTAACGTGGTTTACCGCGATCCTTCCGCATCCGATCAGTGCATATTTCATCTGTTTCTCTCCTTATGTCTTTACCCGGTCAGCCGAGTATTTCGTTATACAGTTCAACAAGCTTTTTGGCGTCAGTCTCCCAATTGTAGTCCCTTTCGACCGCCATCCTGGCATTCCGGCCCATGGTTACAGCTTCATCCGCGTTATTATATATATAATTAATCGCATTTACAATTTCATCGACGTTTTCGGCATGGACGGCGATGCCGCAATGGTTCTCCTCAAGGAAGTCCTTCAATGACGGCGGAACGACCGAACCGATTATCGGCAGCCCGAAGGAACCGTATTCATAGACCTTTGTCGGAAGGTTCGTCAGGTCCCTGTACTGTCCGACGTTGTGCAGGACGGAAAAGCCGATGGCAGACTCCTTTAAGATGTCCTTCACCTCGCCGTGCTTTACCACTCTCCTGTAATCAACGCAGGAATATTCAGGCATCAGCTTGAGGGTTTCCATGTAGGAATCCGAGATCGGGCCTGCCAGAATCACCCTGGAGCCGGTCCTGTAGCCCGCGATGACCATCTCGGTGATGCCACGGGCAGCCGTAAGCGCGCCCACCTGGCAGATCGTCTTTTTGGGAAGGTTCTCTCTGACGTCCACGTCCCTGTCGCTTCCAAGGATGGGAAGATTGCCGATTACGACGTCCCTCTTGGAACGGCCGGTGAATATCGTGGTGCCGTCAGGGTTCTGCGCGGGGAAAATGACCGCGTCCACCTTCCTGGCGACCTTGGATTCATAGTTAAGGAACCACTTGGCGACGGGCTTTCTGATTATGCCCGGAATGTAAGTCTTTATGCTGATCTGCTTGTAGCAGTCCTCGTGGCTGTCATAGACGACGTGCTTTCCCGCTTTCGCAAGCTTCAAGCCGTATGGAAGGAGTTCGGGATCGTGAAAATGGTATATATCCGCATTGAGCTCTAACGCTTTCTTGTAAACGGCCTTGGCGCCCTTAGTCATGCGTGCCTTCCTGCCCGAGAACGTCATGCCTGTCGAAATGATGTTTACGCCGTTAACGGTCTCGTCGGCCTTTTTGTCGTTAACGACAAGGCTGACCTGAAATCCCGCCCTTGCCAAAGAAGTGCATTCTTTTTCAAGGATGCGCGGATCATATCTCGGGTGTGCGCTTGTCATGTGACAGACTTTATACATTCGAGCCTCTCCTCTGCGGAAATCCCGCCTGCATAATACTACCACAAGAGCCTTTAATTAAAAATAATATATAAGTGAAAAATCGGCGAATTCCGTCAGGGAATTTTAGAGCGTTTCGCCCGCCATCAGCCGCTTGATATTGGTCTTTGCCGTGTTGACGGACTTTTGGTCGGGCTTCATTACGTAGGATTTGAGCTTCGGTGCGGAATAAGTCGTTTCAGAGCCGTTCGTACCCGTAACCGCATAAGAGGTGATCTTCCACTCCGCCATGTCGTTCAACTGCATCTTAACGAGTTTTTCGACGTCGGAAGTCGGCATGCTCGTCTTGAACATGCCCGAAAGCGCCTTCATAATCCCGCTGTAATTCTTCAAAAGCTTGGATTTTGAGGCTGTCAGCTTCTTGATCATGGCAGTTACTATGCGCATCTGGTTCTGTCCGCGCATGTTGTCGCCGGTGGCAAACGAATGACGCTCCCTTGCGTATACAAGGGCTTCCTTGCCGTTCAGCGTGATCGTGCCCTTCTTGAACTTGTATCCTACCGACGAGAACGCCTGCGGATTGTCGATCGTGATGCCTCCCAACTGGTCAACGAGAGTCTCTAGGCCCGTGAAGTTGATCTGTGCGGAATAGTCGACCTTGCAGTCGTAAAGGTCAGCCAGGCCCTTCATGGAGCATTCAACGCCGTAGAGGCCAAGGTGCGTGAGCTTGTCGCGCTCGCCCGTGTCGCTCTTCGGATTCGGAACGTAATAGTCACGTGGCGTGTTGAGCAGGAGTATCTGCTTCGACTTGGGATTGACTACCATGAGGATGTTGACGTCGCTCCTGGAAGTCTTGAACTTCTTGCTCCTCGTGTCAGAGCCGCTCAGATAAACGATGAACGGAGTGTTCGTAATGCTTCCCTCTCCGGAATCGTCTTCAGTAGCAGCCTTCTCGCTCTCAAAGGTCTTCTCAGGCTCCGTGGGAATGAACTTCATGTCGGCCGTACTGACCTCGTACTCACGGATCAGTCTGAGCCTGTCTGAAACGTCTTCAAACTCTTCAGTTTCCGACAGTATCTCCACCTGCGCCGAGCTTACGATGACCGCGTCTACATCCCCGTTGTAAAGGGCGTCTATCAACTCGCCTTCAGATTCGAATTCCTTTGACCTGACGGAAACTCCGGTCTCGGAAGACATCTTGTTCAATGCGGCTTTTGAATAACCGCCGTTTGAACCCTTTGCGATGCCGACCACGTAATTCTTACAGTCCGAAGCGCTCTTTGCCGGATCCGAATAAGTCACGTAGAGATTCATCATCGCCAGCGTCGCTTCCGCGGCATTGGCCTCTTCCGTGGCCGCAACCTCGTTTATCGTCTTCTTGACGCCGTCCATGCCCTTATAGCCTACAAGGCTTACAAAACAGATGAAAGCCGCGAGCATGACCGCGACGACGCGCTTTGTCAAACCGGCAACGGAGACCGATCTTTTCAAGCCCACGAAGAGCAGGAGCGCGCTGACCATAAGAAGCAGCCAGAGCATTATTCCGAGCGCAATGATATATTTGTCAGGGACTATTCCGAGCGAAAAGGCCTTGAAGAAAAGAACGCCCGAGGCAATCGCCTGAACAATGAAGACTATCGCCGAAAAGCCAGTTATCACGGCTTTTCCGGCCGTTTCTCCGGATTTCTCACTGCCGCTCATTTGACTGCACTTTCCGCATGTTTCCGTTTTTGCCGCCAAACCTTCTCACCAGCAAAACGATGATGAAGATGAAACCGTATCCGAGCAAGGCTCCAGTCGCATTGCAGAGAATGTCGTCGACCGTAAAGACGCCGACCAGAAGATACAGCTGCAGTCCTTCTATAATGCACGTGAAAAGCAAGGCAAAGGCCATGCTGATGAGGAACCTGACGAACTTGTAGGCCTTTTCGTTCTTCCAAGGCCTGATGGGGCGCGTCTTAAGATCGATCGCGCACAAGAGCATTCCGAGCGGCGTGAACAGAAGGACGTTCTCTACCATCTCCCGCCTGCCGCTCGAAAACAGCTCGAAAGAATACTTTCTTTCGTTAAATACGCCTCTTGCAAGAACGTTGGAAGTCAGGATCAGGTATATATAGCAAATGACAAGCGCCATCAGGGCCTTTTCGGCAGCCTTGCGTCCCGGCGTCAGGATGACCAGCGCCAGGAACATGAATACGAGAAGCGTGGCGGCGGGATCCTCCACCGCAAACCTTATCGCATTGTTGATATAGCTAAACACGTCATCTATTAATGTTTCCATGCGGCAATTATATATCAAAGAACCAAATTATCAAAAAGAGAGATGGGCAAAACACAGGCAGCGAAGTAAACAATGCGGTATTTTGCGGTATTATAGTCTCAGAAAAGCATTTGGGGGTAAGACCATGGCAGTCCTTACGGTAAACGAATTCGAATTCTTAAGAAAGCTCATATCCATCGAAAGCACGGGAGGAGACGCCCTGCCCGGAAAGCCTTACGGCGAGGGGCCTTACGAGGCCCTTGAGTTCTTCCTCGGGAAGGCGGAGGAATGCGGAATGAGGACCGGGATCCTTGACGGCCGCGTCGGCTGGTGCGAGTTCGGCCCCGAATCTTCATCCAAGATCTTTGGCATCATATGCCACTTGGACGTGGTCCCCGCAGGCGACGGTTGGGAAACGGATCCGTTTGACTTAACCTTCGACGGCAGGCGCTTCAAGGGCCGCGGCATCGTTGACGACAAAGGTCCTGCGGCAGCGGCGTTTTTCGCAATGAGAAGGCTTATGGAATCAGGCTTTGAACCGCCCGTAAGAATAAGGCTCATACTTGGTACCGACGAAGAGCGCTCATGCTCATGCGTGGAATACTACGCGGAACATGGTGAGCTCCCCACTTTCGCGATCACCCCTGACGCCGAATTCCCGGTCATCTTCGCGGAGAAAGGCATTATGCACGTAAAGGTCTCAGGACCCGCTTCCATAGTTTCCGCGGCAGCAGGGAGCGCCGCCAACATGGTTCCCGCTTCAGCTTGGATGAACTCAGGAAGCGGCAAGGTCACGGCGGAAGGAAAGACCGCTCACGCGTCAAGGCCCGAGCTCGGCGTAAACGCGATATTCGAGTTGTGCAAAAAACTTGCCGAAAACGGCTTCAACTTCAAGAAGTCTCCCCTTCTTGACTTCATCAACAGCGAGATCGTCCCCTGCAAGGCTTATGAATACACGGGATGCTCGGTAAAGGACGTTTCCGGCACCATAACGGCAAATCCTTCGATCCTCAAATGCAACAAGGACTTGGAATCCCTGGTGATCGACATAAGGTGTCCGATAACTTACGAGATGGAGGACGTAACCTCTTACATGGCTTCCCTGGCGTCAAAATACGGTCTTAACTGCAGCACGATCACGAAGATGGCTCCCGTCTGCAAGGACAAGGACTCAAAGGAGATAGGCATCCTCACCGACGTTTGGAAGGAGAACATGTCCAAGTACTACGGTTTTGAGGAATCGTTCATTGAAAAATACGCTGAGCCCCTCGCTATCGGCGGTGGAACCTACGCACGCCACATACCCAATACAATCGCGTTTGGCCTTCAGGCCCCTTGGCAGGAAGACCTCTGCCATCAGGCAAACGAGTCACGCCGCCTGTCCGATTTCGAAGCAGACATCGACGTGATAACGGAAGCGATAAAGCGCCTCTCTTCCGAAATCTGATCCTTTAAGCGAATAATCCGAACGGCGTCAGATGAATCTGCGTGCCGCGATGACGTCCTTCTTCTGGGCCAGATTGACCTTGATGACGCCCGTCCTTGCATTTGAAGCGTGCACCATCTTGCCTCCGCCAACGTAGATTCCAACGTGATCGGCCTTGCCGTTATGGTCATGGTCGAAGAAGATGAGGTCTCCCGTCTGAAGAGCGCTAAGGCTTACCTTCCTTCCGCGGTGCATCTGCATGTTCGCACCGTGAGGGAGGCTGATGTTGTAGTACTTGCTGTAGCAGTACATTGTGAATCCGGAACAGTCAAAGCCTGAAGGCGTGGAACCGCCGTAAACGTATCTGCATCCGACGAAACCGCTGACGTATCTTGCAAAGCCCGAAAGCCTCATGTATCTGAGCTGTGCCGCAGACGGCTTTGGCGTAGGCGTGGGAGTTGCCTTCTTGCCCGTTGCGGTCAAAGGATAGTTGACGCAGAGGTCAGCCTTGACGTACCAGCCCTTGTCCGACTTGATCCAGCCGTTAGAGGTCTTGGAGGCGACGACGATCTCCGTTCCCGTCTTGAGTGTTGAGATCTTGGAATAGGTCAGGCCCGGACCAGAACGGGTGTTGAGCGAGCAGGTCGCGTAAACGCAGTTCTTCTTGGGCTGCGGTATGTAATATCTCTGGGGTTTCGGTGACGGAGTGGGCGTGCTTACCTTTTTGGACGAAACGCACTTTGAGAGCACGTATCCCTTGCCGCCGCTCTTAAGCCTTATGTAGGACCATTCTCCCGCATATGATATGCGGACGATCTTTGAGCCCTTCCTGTAGTTTACGAGCACCTTTGAGTTGACGTTCGGAAGCGCATAAACCTTGGTCAGCGTGTCCTTCGTCCAAACGTACTTTCCGTCATAGTTTTCCTGGTTTTCATCGTCTCCGGGATCTTCGTCTCCGCGGACCTTCTTGGCGACCTCTTCATAGTTGGCGGGTGCCGTTATCGTGTAATCGTCAATGTTGAAGACTTCAGGATTCTCAAATCTTACCTTGTCGGATTCTTCCTCCGTGTCGGCTTCCTCGGCAAGGCGCTCGGCCGCTTCCTCTTCTTCCCTTGTCATTACCTTTGCGTTTGCGTATCTGTTGGAATTGGAAACGCTTGCATAAAGAAGCGATGGCGACTGGAGGTGGACGTCTATCTCGGGGCCTGCTCCGCCGCCGAAATCAAGAAGCGCCAAAGTCGTGACTGCCGTGAGTATGCTTGTAATGATCTTAAGAGTTCTAGTATTCAATCAGAGTATCCTTCTTACCATGAGAACGTCCTTGAGCTTGCTGACGGCTACGCACTTAACGCCCGTCTTGACTCCGGAAGCGTGGACCATCTCGCCGTTTCCGACGTAAAGTCCTACGTGATCCGCCTTGCCGTTGTGGTCATGGTCAAAATAAATTATGTCGCCGACCTGCATGCTGTCAAAGGAAACCTTTGTGCCATACTTGGTCTGCATGTTGGCTCCGTGAGGGAGCTTGATGTTGTAGTAATTCTTATAGCAGTACATCGTGAAGCCCGAGCAGTCAAAGCCTGAAGGAGAAGCGCCGCCTGAAACGTACTTGCAGCCAACGAAGCTCCTGATGTACTTGGCGAAACCGCCGGACTTGTCTCCCCTCTTAATGTTTGACGAAGATGAAGAAGACGAAGACGACTTCGGCTTGGGCGTCGGCGTAGGCGTGTTCTTCTTTGTGGAAGCGGAAGGTGCCTTGGTGGTCGTAAGCGAGCTTAAGACGTACCAGCCCTTGTCGGACTTTAGCCAGCCGTTGCTCGTTTTTGCAACGACCTTGATGGCCGTGCCTGCCTTTATGGTGGAAACCTTCGAATAAGAGATTCCCGGACCGCTCCTGGTGTTGATCGAAGAAGTCGCGTAAACGGTCTTGTTCTCAGATTTCGTGGTGATCTTCGGCTTGGGTGTTGCCGTCGGCTTCTTTTTCTTCGGTTTTGGAGAAGGAGACGGAGTAGGCGTGGGCGTGGGAGTAGCGACTTTTGAAGTGGACAGAACTGACGAAGGCACGTAACCCTTCACACCGCTTGCCAATCTCACGTAAGACCAGTCAGCGGAATATGAGATCCTGATCATGCGGGTACCCTTGCCCACTTCAGCCACGGTCTTTGAGGAAGTGCTTTCCTGTGCGTATATCTTTGCGGATCCCTTTACCCAAACGGAATTTCCGTCGTATTGATCCTTGTTTTCGTTTTCACCCTGCTCGTCCTTCCTGAGATTGTTTGCGATCTCCTCATAATTGGCAGGAGCGGTAATGGTATAGTTGTCCAGACTGAAGAATTCGGAATTGTAGATGCGGTAAGCATCGGCCTCTTCCTCGGTGTCAGCCTCCTCGGCAAGGCGGTCCGCTTCTTCCAGCTTTGCGATCACGTCGGCATTGGCATATCTTCCCGCCATGCTGACATAGACGAGCGACGGGCTCTGGAGATTGATCTTCTCAGTCTCCGGATCCTGTTCACCTATGTTGAGGAAGCCAAAAGTGCATACCGCACTAATGACTCCGCACATTAGCTTGACCGCCGGCTTGTACAATTTACAGACCTCCGTATATAAGTCGAGAGTTAATTTATTTTAACATCCGTTGACCGCATTTCCGCGCAAAACCTAGGCAGAACGGCGTTTTGTAACCTTTTTGACATTAAAATGCCGCAAATTCAGAGCATTTGAAGATGAGAAACGCGAAAATGCAAACAAAAAGGACGTGTGATGCGCGTCCTCTGTCAAAGCATTCTGATCTTCTGCGCTTATCCGAAAATGTAAAGGAAAGTCACCTGGTTTTGCGTCGCCAGGTAAAGGTTGATCGGGATCGACTTGGCCGAATCCCCTGATTTGAAAGTAACGAAATACCTGATGTAGCTCATCATCCTCAATTCATTGGCATACTGGTGTTCCTGATATCTCGGAACGTCCACGGAAGAAACGGCTTGCGGCCTTCCCAACTTCTCGGCAAGGAAATTTGAAAGCTCGTCCTCCTTACCCTCTTTAACCTGGATCTTGATCTTTCCGTAAGACTCGGAAGCCAGGGCGTCATTCGATATCTCGGCTCCGTCAATGAATCCGTCGTCAATGTCAAAGCCAAGCATTTCCTGAATGCTCTTATGGATGTCGACCTGCTTTCTGCTCTGACTTCCATTGGTTCCGGAAGTTTCACCGGAAGTTCCGCCGGAGCATGAGCAAAGGGGAAGGATGCAGCAAAAAGCCAATACAACGGCGATTACGCGCGCTGCCGACTTTTTCCCAGTCAAAGCCTTATTGAACATTGAAAACTCCTATCAGCGGATCCTTCTGACCATCAGGATGTCCTTAACGTTGCTGACGCTGACGCATACGACGCCATACTTAACGCCGGACGCGTGGACCATCTGTCCGCCGCCTACGTAGATTCCTACGTGATCGGCCTTTCCGTTGTGGTCATGGTCAATGAAGATGATGTCGCCGACCTTCGCGCTGCCAAGGCTTACCTTGTGACCATAGGAGCTCTGCATGTTTGCTCCGTGAGGAAGCCTTATGCCGTAGTACGCCCTGTAGCAGTACATCGTGAAGCCTGAACAGTCAAAACCTGAAGGAGAAGCACCGCCGGGTACGTATTTGCAGCCGACGTAGCGTCTGACGAAACTGCCGAAACCGCCACCCCTGCTTGAGCTTCCGCTCTTTGAAGACGACTTCGACTTAGAGCTTGAATTACTGCTGCTGCGCCTGACGGGCTTCGGAGTGGGGGTGGGCGTATTTACCTTCTTTGAAGAAAGGTTCTTCGAGAGGATGTAACCCTTCTGATTGTTTCCGAACCTTATGTAGGACCATTCGCCGGAATATGAGATCCTTATGGCCTTGGTAGCCTTTTTAAACTGCGCAACGACCTTGGAATTGGTATTGGCGTTTGCATAGACCTTGGAAATGGTGTCCTTCGTCCATACGAACTTGCCGTCGTAATTGTCCTGATCGGGATCGTCCTCTTCACCGCGGACCCTCTTGGCTACGTCTTCATAATCGGCGGGCGCGGTAATGGTGTAATCTTCAAGACTTAACGTTTCAGGATTGTTGAACCTTGCGGCAGCGGCTGCGGCCTCAGTGTCGGCCTCTTCCGCTTCACGGTTGTCATCATCATCTTCGGGCATGACGTTTGCATTGGCATATCTGTTGGACATGCTGGCATAGATGAGCGACGGGCTCTGGAGGTTGACCCTCTCATTTCCCATGCTCTTGTCATCCAGGCTAAGGCTGACCAATGTGATCGTAGCGCCTAAGATGCCGCAGAATATTCTGACCAATACTTTAAACAAACCCTAACCTCCGCTTTTTAAGCCGCCAAGATATGAACGCAACTTCGATACATTATACACGCAATTCATCTGAAATATAAATGAAATATTCTTGACATATTGTCCGGGGCTGGATTTTAGGCTGAATCAGTACAACTGGTAAGAGTTAAGATAGTACAATTCGCTATTGCTTACTATTGTGTATCTATGCTGCATATTACGCTGGACTTTTTGTTCCGTATACTGCAAAGCCACCCAGCTGCCGTTTACGTATCCCAAATAATCAGCGCCTTCTTCCCAATGACGGCTCTTTTTTGCAATGTAGACCTTGGAGCCGCTATAGGTGGCGCCCCAGCCTTCACTGTTTTTCTCATAGCCGTCCGGAATCTCCGGTTCAGAAGAAGTCGGCTTTGTGGTAGTGGTGGTAGTTGTCGCCTTTGTAGTCGTAGACGGCTCGGACTCAGGCGTAGTTTCCGGAGTCGTTTCAGGTGCGGTTTCCGGAGTCGTTTCAGGAGTGGACTCTGGGGTTGACTCAGGCGTTGTCTGCGTCACCTCGGGAGTAGTCTTCTTGGTCGGCTTGGGGGTAGCCGTGGCCTTGGGCTTCGGCGTGGGCGTTGCCGTAGGCTTTGCGGTAGTTGATTCCGTCACCGTCGTGGACTCGGTAGTCTCAGACGGAGCAGCCGTGGTGGTCGTTGTCGTAACCTCCTCCGTAGTCGTCGTTGGCGCCTCGGTCGTAGGAACGGTTGTCTCTTCAGCCTGAGCAGATTTCCTCTGGAAGCTGTCCTTTTGCCAATTGTTCGCATCGCAGACGCGCTTGGCGAGAGCTTCATTCTCAGCGATCCTCGAAGCCGCAAATTTAGGCAGATTGGCCTCAGTTACCTTGCTAAGTTCGAAGGCAACGCTGTCCTGGACCCTGTCGAAATACAGATAAACCTTGATCTCCTGGCCTGATTCAACCAAGGCGGTCTTGGTCTCGCCCGTCTCGGGGTTCGTTGCGGACACTTCAACCGCTCCGTCAGTGATGAGTAGCGCCTCCCTGCCGTCTGCGGCGTCATAGTAGACCATTCCGGAAGTGCCCCTGATGCCTGCGGTCATGGTCGAAGTCTTTATCTCGAACTTCTCATCGGCCTTGAGCTTCTCAGTAACGTTGAAAAACACCGCGCCCTTGGTGAGTTTGAGTTCCAGTTGCTTGTTCTTTTTCTTGAACTCGGCGCGGCTGTCGTTCTGGAGGGTGACTATCTTGGTGTTGTCCAATCCTACGGAAGCAAGTCCGTCAGCCCCCGTATTCAAGGCATCGCCGGACTGGAATCTGACGTTGGCCATAACGGGTTTCGTCGCGCCCTTGGCGTCCTCTATGTTGACGGCGCCTTCAACGCGGATAAGACGCATCGTGGTCGCCACGTATCCCCTTCTGGCGAATACTATGCAAAGCACGGCGGCTGCCACTATCACAATGGCTGCGGCCGCGATAATGATCTTCTTAAGATTCGACATGTTTTTGAACGAGTCAGTCAGAGACATACGTTTCACACCTCAGGTTTTCCTTACAAATTCGCGTGCCCAAAACACGCCCGCGACATTATATCACTTAATCTCGGAAGTGGAATTCCATTTTGAAAGTGGTGAAAAAATGTTAACCCCGTTGACTCAATTCCAAATGAAAAAGGCCCGGGATCGCTCCCGGGCCTAAAAGAACAACTTCGGTCATTCTTACTTCTTCCAGTTCACTCCGATATCGGCAAGTGATGTATCCATATCTGACATACCATATTCTATGCTTGCCAAGAAGTTCTCATGGTGTTCCCAAAGCTTGTCTATGATCTGATCTTTCGTGTAGTATGTGCATCCGTCGGCTTCAAAAGACTTCTTGAGCTTGTCAATATTCGCCTTTTTCCCCCATGCATCGGATGCGATACCCTTTTTATTTGCAACACTCAGATTGACCGATGCGTATTTCTTTAAAGATTCTTTTGATTCAAACACCTTGTCGTACTCACCGGGTTTAGCCTTTATCTCCACCCGATAGCGGTATTTCGGTGTAACGACTCCTTTACCGATAGAAATATCTTTCATATCAAACCAATATGACATAGTGACAGTGATCTTCTTTGTCTTTTTAGTTGATGCATCGTCAATATTAACCATGAATTGTTCGGATTCATCACTATAAGCCTCAGTCGGCGAAACATAATATAGTCCAGCATACTTCTTCTTGGCTTTATTCCCGGGAACGAGTCCTGCAACATACTGCACATAATCATCGGGCTTAAGCATCGAAGCAGATTTCTGACCATATACCGAACGCCAGTCTTTTCTGGTCATGTTGCCCATAACGCCAACAGCATTATAAAAATACTCAGTCCATGGTTTCTTGCCTTGGGTGCTGATTCCGTTCTTGTATTCAAGAGTTTTAGTGACTGCTTTATCGAAGCTCATCAGCTGCGCAGGATCAACCGCTCTGTATTTTGTACCCAGATTAATACCAAGGTCCTCAAGTTTGAGACCCAGCTCAGGAAAAGCCTTATCCGCTAATGCTATGAACCTGGAATAGAATATCGGAAGATCTTTTTTTATGTCTTCCTTATGATCCACATAGGCAGATCTGTTGGAATACTGTATATATGTGCCTGAATCGTCAATAAGATCGTCAATGAATCTTTCAATATTGTCTATAACGGGATCTCCGCTTCCGCTTAAGCGCTGGTCTTCTTTATAGATCAAGTCAAAAGATATTTCCGCGGTACGCTTACCGGATCTAAGACGGACATCGAACGTTGATCCGTTGCTTAACGCATAACTAAAGCGCAGGACACCGTCGTCAACAGAATAATTCCCGCCGCCTCTGACACCATCAGCATAGATCCAGACCGAGTTCTTTCCTTCCGGTTCTTTGGAAGCATAAAGATCCGCAACCTTCTTCATGTTGTCCACGTTGATCTCAGGATCTGCCTTCGTTTGAGAAGGCTCAGTCTCAGAGGCCGTAGTGTTCGTGGTCGCTTCCGTCTGAGTTGTCGACTCTGTTGTTGCCGACGTTTCAGTCACCTGGTTGCAACCGCAAAGAATGAATGATGACGCCAAAGCAGCGCAAAGCAATTTTGTTACGAGTTTTTTCATTTTTCAATCCCCCTTAATCTTAAAAAACTCTATCCCTAACATGGCCATATCCCGGGAACCGTCTCGGGACAAGTCATCAACCGTTTTACTTCTTCCAGTTAACGCCTATATCTGAAAGTGAAGTACCCATTCCGGACAAACCGTGATCAAGGCTTGCCAGGAAGTTCTCATGATGTTCCCAAAGAATATCGATCAGTTCATTCTGGGTATAGTATTTGCATCCGTCAGCTTCAAAAGACTTCTTCATTTTGTCATTAAACGCCTTTTTACCTGACAAAGATTTTATCTTACCCTTCTTGTTGCTGAGAAGCAGTTGGACTTTGACGTATTTCTTAAGAGATTCCTTTGACTCAAAAACCTTGCCGTATTGACCGGGTGCAGCTGATATCGTTACCCAATAAGTATATTTCGAAGTGTAGATTCCTTTCCCGAGAGAAATGTCCTTCTGGTATAACTCATAGCGCATTGAAACGCTAACCTTCTTTTTCTTTTTTGTTGAAGTGTTATTCACGTAAATCCAAAATGATTCGCCAGGTTCCTTAGCGTCGTCAGACATCTTGTGATATAACATCTCACCGTACTTCTTATCGGTTGCGGAATACTGAACGTAGTCATTCTGTGTGAGCATCGATGAGGATTTCTCGCCGTATGCCGAATGCCAGCCTTTGCCGGTCATGCCGCCCAACTTGCCGACGGCGTTATAGTAGAACTCCGTCCAAACCTTCTTCTTATTTGCACTTACGCCGTTTTTATAAGTATTAGGATTGGCAACCGTTGTCTCCATGCTGGTCGTCTGCGTATAATCGACCGATCTGTATTTGGTGCCAAGCCTGACGCCGAGATCTTCATACTTAAGGCCGAGTTCAGGGAAAGCCTGGTCAGCATAAGCAATAAACCTTGCATATAAGATCGGCAGATCCTTCTTTACCTGCTCAGCATAAGCATCCAAAGTCATATCGTTGTAGATGTGGAATTTTTCCTTTTCATTCGCGATTACGGCATCGATGAAAGACTCCAATCCATCTATCGAAGTTTGACCGGTCAATAGAATATTCGTCTTCATGCCCTTGAAGTCCAAACTCAAAGTAACGTCCATCGTACGCTTTCCTGACAGGATGCTTGTCGAGATCGATGAACCGTAGCCTGAATGATATCCAAAATGTACTGAGCCATCACCATTTACATGGTACATGGCAGAGCCTCTTATACCATCAGTCTTAATGGTTACCGCATGAGAACCGTCAGGCTCTTTGGATTTATAAAGATCCGTGACCTTTATCACGTTGTCCACGTTGATCTCCGGACGGTCATCCACCGTAGTCTGAACCGGCTCCGTCTCGGCCGTGGTCGTGGTCACTTCCGTCTGAGTTTCAGTCTCACTTGTAACTGTAGCCGTCGGTTCAGTTGCCTGATTGCAACCGCAAAGTACGACTGATGACAGCAAGATTCCGCAAAGCAGTTTTGATACGAGTTTTTTCATTTCAAGTCCTCCTTAACCCTTTAAAACCCTATCCCTACCTAGCCTTCGTCCGCCAAACGCATCCGCGCCCGACCGCGAAAAAGCCCTGATACAATAATACACGTATCTTGCTGTGTTGGCAAAGATTTTTGATATTGAAAACTGCACAAACCGAACGGCTGTTTCTTGGGAACGATTACCGCACCAAGGAAGCGGTCAATCCTTGTGAGAAGCCTGCAGGATGCTTACATCCGCAGACCAGACATAGGAACGATAAGCGAAAAGACGCATTCTTCGCCTTGGTTTGCGCACATGAGGACGTAGATCCTCTTACCGTTTACATCGTTCAAAACTCCATTAAAAGTCGAAAAACCCGCCGTGCTTCCGCCATGTAAGATCCACTCATCCATCTGCTGCCAGCCGAAGCCGTAATCATCGACGAAATTCATCATCTCATTCATAGATCCCTCGCTCAGGAGATAACCTCCGAACAAGGCTCTGTGGTACTTAAGAAGATCGACCACGGATGAATGAACGTCGCCACAGCCTTTGCTTGAATTAAACTCGTTATACCATGCGTTTTTCTTTATCGAAGCCTGAACGTTTCCGTTTTTCATACAAGTCGTATCGGTCATGCCGCAGGGTTTGAAAACGGTCTCTTCCATGAATCTGGCGTAAGACATGCCGCTCTTCTTTTCGATGATCTCGGCAAGGAGCGTGTAATTCGTATTCGAATAATCAAACTTTTTGTCCTGCTCAAAGGCGGGTTTCCTGCAAAACGCCTGTTCCACTATCTTGTCGCCGTACTTATCGAAAAAGCCATTGAAACCCTCTTCTGTGACAAGGCCCATGCCGGCGAGCTCAGAACCCGTTTCTTCGCCCCAGAAACCCGCCGGATCATTGACGAAATCGTGAATGCCCGAACGCATGCGCAAAAGGTTCCTGACCGTAATCGGGGCAACCTCGCTGTAGAAAGGGCATGAACCGTATTCGGGGAAGAAATCGCCCAGCGTATCGTCAAGCTTTATCTTTCCGTCTTCAACAAGCTTCATGATGCATACGGCGGTCATGGACTTGGTTACGGAACCGATCTCGTACGTCGTATGCGGAGTGACTTCGTTACCGTCCCTGTCCTTAAGACGCGTACCGGAAGCCAGGATGACGTCATCATCCGTCGCAATGATTATGGATCCCCTGACACTGACGTTATCCTTTATCTGGTTTCTGAGCTTCCCAAGTTTAACCTTATACTGCTCGTCTTCGTTGATCCAGATATTTCCCTCTATATTATTGAGCTTCTTTATCTGTTCATCTACATTGAGAAGTTCCCGGGGAATCTCCCTCTTGGTCTGCTGCGCCGTCTCACTTGTCGTTGCTTCGTGCTTGGCTTCTGAACAAGACGGCAGACATGATGCCATCATGACGCAGGCAAGCAAAAGGCAAAGCGTTTTTCTGATACGTACGGATTTCATATAAGTCACCCCGGGTTCGTGATATCTAAATAATAACACTACCCTGAATGATCCAATTCCAGGTACACCGTTTTCCTCATGCGGGTAATACTTAACAGGACGCCGGTTATACCAACGATGAAGAATAACACTGCAATTCCTGAACCGCTGCCGGAGCCGAAAAACCTTGAAAGAACACTTTGCACCGGTGACTCTGTTTTCATAAAAGGTTCGAAAATATAATCGGCCAGATAGCCTGACAGAAGCAGTCCAACAGGATTGGTGCAGTTCTTAAGCGTATCGTGAGCCGAGAACACCCTGCCCTGCATTTGGACCGGCACTTTCTCACGAAGGATCACCGTAAGGTTTGCCCCCATGATGACGGCCGCAGTATAACCCATGAAATTGCTGATGCTCCAGACCGCCGGATGAGCCGAAAGACTCATTACCACTTCGGTAAAACAAATAAACGCACAGGCAAGGAAAATCAATCGGGCCTTTTTCTTTACAGGCTTAAGCAATGTCATAACTATGCTGCCGATAAGGATTCCGGCAGACGTCGCGACCTGAACCATGCCCAACACCCTTTGATCATTGCCGCTCCTGCCGAGAACAAAAGGCGCCAGAAGACCGTCGTTTCCTAGTTTTGCCAGCAGATTGACAACTGCAATGAACAAAGTCAGATGAAGTAATGCTTTGTTTTCGCGCAGGAACCCGATGCCGTCCCTGCAGCTTTTGAGGAACGGCTCGTTCTCGCCATTCCCGCGTGCATTTTCGGGGATCTTGACAAGAAACAGCAGTACAAAAAACGCAACAGCAAAACTTGCCAGATCGCATATAAGAACAAGTCTCAATCCGCCTGCAACCAAAAGGATGCTTCCGAGTGCAGGTGCAAGAATAGACACTATCGAACCGGTTATTCCCTGAAGCCCGCCGATCCTTGCGTAATGCTTTTGCGGAACGATCAGGCTTATGGCAACAAAAGATGCGGATTCCTGAAAAGAATTCATGAAACTGAGAACTATATTGATAAGATAAAGATGCCATATCTCAAGCATCGAACCTGTGTGAAGACCTAACACTATAAGTGAGCCGGTGGCGGCGATCAGATCGGCCGTCAGCATGATCCGTTTCTTGTTCCTGCGGTCAACATAAGTTCCTGCGATGAATCTGAAAAGTATAGTCGGCAGGAACATGCAAAAAGCAAGCATCGTAACGCTTGAGGCCATACCGGTCTTCTGATATGCCCAGATTACCAATGCATAATCGGTCATGGCTGTTCCAAGTTCAGATACGGTCTGTGACAGCCATAAAAGCAGAAAGCTTTTAAGTTCTTTAATTGTGGATAGTTTATTCATAACTTTGCTCCCGGAATAATGATTTGATTATCCTTGCGCAAAGTCTGAGCAGACGATACGTTATCAGTTGCTCCGTGAAGGCATCGTCTTTTAGACCTTGCGCGGAGCAATAGCATCTGCTGCTAAAGAAATTCCTCTGTCAGTATGCTCCATATATTTATATCCTCTTATTCAACTTAAAGTTCATAGTCTAACGCCTTCATTGTACCAAATTGCAAACTAATCATATATCGAAGGCATGAAAGCAAAAAGCTTTACTGGAAATAAAAATCAAAGATAACTTTATAAGGATCGAATAATCCTTGTGAGCGGACTTCCTCACAAGCATTCAAATGAATAAAACCTCTTCTTGCGATTTCCGCACAAGCGAAGCGCGGAGGACCTTAGCAAGAGGAGGTTTTATGAATTCTTGGTGGCTCACTGGAGGCTCGAACTCCAGACCCCTTGATTAAAAGTCAAGTGCTCTACCGACTGAGCTAGTGAACCATATGGCTGGGGTGGCAGGATTCGGACCTGCGAATGCGGGAGTCAAAGACCCGTGCCTTACCCCTTGGCTACACCCCAGTGAGGGGAGCACGAAAAGAAAAAATGGGGTGGGATATGGGATTCGAACCCATGATTTCTAGTGCCACAAACTAGCGCTCTAACCAGCTGAACTAATCCCACCATGTTTTTCGTGCCTTGAAATTATAAATGTAAGCCCTATTCAAGTCAAGCAGATTTATTGCTAACCATGCCTTACTTGTACTATAATCTGCAAGATAAATATATAAGGAAGTGTCACCATGGATAACGAAAACATCGAATCTTACATAACAATGCCTTCCGGCTTCAAAGCAGCCGGCGTTGCTTGCGGCCTCAAGACCGATATGGGCAATTCCGGCCCCATGGATCTTCTGGACCTCAATATGGTCGAGTCAGACGTCCCCGCAGTAGTTGCAGGCGTTTACACGAAGAACCTCATCAAGGGACACTCCCTTCAGCGTACGATCCGCGTTATCGATACCGGCGTAAAGGTCCGCGCCCTGGTAGTCAACTCCAAGAATGCCAACGCGTGCGTTGGCCCCAAGGGTTATCACGATGCGGTTGCCATAGCCGAAGCTGCCGCTAAGGAGCTCGGATGCACTCCTGACGAAGTCCTCACGGCTTCAACGGGCACGATCGGAATCCGTCTCAACACGGAAAAGGTCATTTCCGCCATCCCCAAGCTCGTCTCTTCCCTTGCAACTGACCCTGAGTCTGCTCACAGAGCCGAGAAGGCCATGATGACCACAGATACAGTTCCGAAGGAAGTTTCCGCCAAGCTTACGCTCTCAGGAGGCAAGGAGATCACTATCGCAGGCATGGCAAAGGGTTCAGGCATGATCTGCCCTAATCTGGGAACAATGATAGTCGTCTTCACCACCGACGCCGCGATTTCTAAGGAACTGCTCCAGCCCATGCTGGTCCGCGCCGTTTCACACACCTTCAACCGTGTTTCCGTTGACGGCGACACTTCCTGCTGCGATATGGTAGTAGTTCTCGCAAACGGTACATCAGGAGTTTCCATTGCCGAGGACAGTGACGATCTCAAGATCTTCGAAGAAGCCCTTACCTCCCTGTCCCTTGATCTTTCCCGCATGATCGCCTCCGACGGCGAGGGCGCTTCAAAGTTCATCGAAGTCATCTGCCGCGAGGCAAAGACCGCTGAAGACGCAAAGCTCGTTGTTACGGCTGTTGCGAAGTCTCCGCTGGTAAAGACCGCCGTTTTCGGCGAGGATGCGAACTGGGGCCGCATCATAACGGCTGCAGGCTACTCCGGAGCTGATTTCGATCCCGACAAGGTCAACATCCGTCTGGCAGGCCTTCTCGTCTGCAAGGACGGACAGGCTACAGACTATTCCGAGGAAGAAGCATCTGAGCTCGTCAAGCAGCACGACGTCAAGATCGAGATCGACCTCAACCAAGGCGAATTTGAAGACCGTATGTTCTCATGCGACTTCTCATACGATTACGTAAAGATAAACGGAAGCTACAGGACCTGAGCCTGTAACTTCCGTCTTTTGTTTACGAAACGATCTTATAGTAAGCGTTTGACGTGAGCTTGTATATCGCCGCGTAGAACACCCCGCAGATCAGTACGCAGACCACCGCGCAGTTTATCAGCAGCGGCATGTTGTCGTGACCGAACAGCAGCAGGAGCTTGTGTATTATCGGCAGTACCGCCGCAAGGTGCATGCACGCAACAACGATCGGGATCAGGAATACCGTGAACATCTGTGAGTTGATGCTCTTCTTGATGTTCTCTTTTGTCATTCCGACCTTCTGCATGATGCCGAATCTCGACTGATCCTCAAAACCTTCGGAGATCTGCTTGTAGTAGATGATGAGAACGCAGGATACGAGGAAGATTATGCTCAAAAGGATCCCCAGGAAGAACAGGCCTCCGA
The DNA here is from genome assembly GCA_017617935.1 of Clostridiales bacterium. GTDB lineage: Bacteria > Bacillota > Clostridia > Saccharofermentanales > Saccharofermentanaceae > Saccharofermentans. The sequence continues at coordinate 30,072 of JAFZVF010000104.1, forward strand.
AAGTCTCAATGAAATCGTTTCTCTGGTCTTCCCTGCTGTCACAGTAGTTTATGAAACGATCATCCGAAAGCTCTTCGTGCATGAACTTGTTGAGCTTCTTCCCGAGCTCGATCTGGCGCTCTTTGTCAAGATCGGTGTCAAAATCGTAGATCCAGTACCAAGCGAGCATGGGCGAACCCGTAGGGTCTTTGTAATCCGCATAAAGAGATGCAACCTTGTCAAGGTCTTCTACTATAACGTAGATCGTTGACACTACCGAAGTTGCAACCGGATTTCTGAGCCCGTGCTTTGAATTGTCGCCGCTTTTGACCACGCTGAACTCTTCTTTTCCAATCTGTAAGTCACTGCCTAAAGATATCTTTCCGTCAGTAACCGCCAATACTTTTCCTTCAGGCAGGACCTCATTCTTACCGGTCAGTCTGTTGTAGGTTTCCAGATTGAAGAAGTAAGCCTGAACGACTTTGTCGTAATCGATGGTGGTGAAGTTTTCAAGAGGGTTTACGTCGAGCTTGAGACAGCCGTTCTCGTAATAACCGGTAAGGCAGTAATTGAAGAAAATGGTTTCGTTCTTTATGGCCGCGCCGTATTCCTTTGTTATTTCATCTATTCCGGTTTTTACTCTGCCGAAGGTCTTAACATATTCCTTGTCGTATCCGTACTTGGACGCATATGCATTGATCTGTCTCGGATAGTGGTTCTGCAAAGTCTCTTCCCTGTTAATGTAAAGTGCGGACGACGAAGAGATCATGACTAGGATCATGGTGAGAAGGATGCATATCGAAGCAAGGCTCGCGCCGTTCCTCTTCATTCTGTATGCCATCGAAGAAACCGATACAAAGTGGTTTGTCTTGTAGTAGTACTTCCTGTTCTTCTGCAGGATCCTGCAAAGCATTACCGAACCTGCGATGAGAACGAGATACGTTCCGATGATCGTCAGGATCACTGCTATGAAGAACCATATAAGTGCAGACAGCGGCTGCTGGATCCTGATCGCGATATAGTATCCTGAAGCAAGGATAAGGAAACCCAGGATCCCTATGACCCAGTTGGCCTTCGGAGGCTTTTCTCCCGCCTTGTCGGCATGGATGAGATTTATCGTGCTCGCAAATCTGACACGCCTTACCGCATTAAGGAAGATCAGGAAGAAGATAAGGCTGTAAACGATGACGGTAACGGCAATCGAAGAAACCGACAGATTGAATCTGTAGTTCACCTCGGCGGCGATGAGCTTGGAAAATCCCAGTTCTGCGATCTTTGAAAGGCCAATGCCCACAACGAGGCCACCCGCCATGGCAATAAGCCAGGAGATCAGCGTTTCGAAAAAAATGATCCTTCCAAGGTTCCTTCTGTTCATTCCCAAAACGCTGTAAAGACCGAATTCCTTAAGTCTTCCCTTCACAAGCGTTGACTGCGTGTAGAACAAAAATATCGTTCCGAAGACTGCCATTATGTACGTTCCGAAACGCAGAAACTCTCTTGCGGTAGTAGCTCCCTCAAAGTTTCTGAGGAGGTCTGAGAATCCGAGCAGGTGCATGATGTAGAACAATGCGACCATCAGGATGCTGGTGACATAGTACGGAATATAGAGCCGTCCGTTCTTTCTGATTCCGTCGGCTGCTATCTTGGGATATAGACCTGCCTTCATTTCAGATCACCTCCTTGAGCCAGAAGGTTCAAGGTATCGGAGATCTTCTGATACATCTGCGTATCGGTAGAATCACCCCTGTAGATCTGATGGAATATGATGCCGTCCTTGATGAACATGACGCGGGAAGCGTGGCTGGCGGCCTTTGTGGAGTGCGTGACCATGAGTATCGTCTGACCCATCTTGTTAACTTTGGAAAAGAGTTCCAGAAGTTCGTCGGACGACTTGGAATCAAGCGCACCGGTTGGCTCGTCTGCAAGGATCATCTTCGGGCTCGTGATAAGCGCTCTGGCAACGGCAGCCCTCTGCTTCTGTCCGCCTGAAACTTCATAAGGGTATTTCTTAAGAATGTCCGTTATGCCAAGAGACGGAGCTATCTGCGAAAGCCTTTCGCTCATGTCCTGATGTCTTTTACCCGCGAGAACAAGCGGAAGATAGATGTTGTCTTCGATCGTAAACGTATCGAGGAGATTGAAATCCTGGAACACATATCCCAAGTTGTCTCTGCGGAACTCCGCGATAGCGGATTCCTTTATCGTTGAAAGATTCATTCCGTCTAAGATGACGGTTCCGGCAGTAGCCTTATCCAATGCCGCAAGGATGTTGAGGAGCGTCGTCTTTCCTGATCCCGACTCACCCATGATGGCGACGTACTCGCCTTTTTCCACTGTGAAATTGACGTTCTTCAGCGCTTCAACCGAAGTGCCTCCGCGGCGTGCCTTATATATTTTCTTTACACCTGTGACTTCAAGCAAACTCATAACTGTACTTCCTTTCGTTTAAGTCAGCCACAGTATAGAAAACATGAAAATACCGCTCCATTGAATCTGCTTACCAATTCCTTACAAGATTGTCACATCTTGAATTATACCAAAGAAAAGCTCCCCTTTCGGGGAGCTTGAAGCGTCAGATCGTTGTGTAAATGTCATTGTAAGTAAACTGCGTAGGAGCCTTCATCTGGCGTAGCAGGAAGCATTTCTTTCCCTTGGAATTTACATAAGGGATCGCGCTGTTGATGGACTTGGATGCGATGGCCTTGTTGTACATGTCCTTGTCAGACTTGTTCTTGCTGTAGTTCGGGATGTTGGTGGTCCACCATTTCTTGACGGCCGCCGTTACCTTCGATTTGAAGGCGCTTTCCTTCATATTCCAGATCTTCAGCATCTCGGCTTTTGTAAGCTTTTTGCCCGTCTCTCTTGAAACGTTGTAAACATAGTAGTTGCAGCCATCCTTGCCTGCGTCAAGATTGACCGTGACAAATATCGAGACATAGTTCTTTGCGACATAATAAGTGTACTTGACCACGCTGTCATTCTTCTTGCAGATCGGACCGAACTTATCAGCGATCTCCTTGTTTACGGCAGAAGTGCTGACGCCTTTGATCGTAACCTTCGGATACTTGGTGGTGAATTTCTGTTTGCCTGACGTAAAAGACCTGCTGTAAGCATTTGTAACGGTCGTCTTTCCCAGAGTCCTGGCCGTCGTTGCGGCAGTACTTTCCTTAGTCGTCTCCGGAGCCTCCGTCTCAGTGGTTGATTCCGTAGTCGTTTCCTCCGAAGTCGTCGTTTCTTCGGTGGTGGTTTCTTCAGGCGTTGTTTCTTCAGTGGTCGTCTCTGAAGTTGTTGTAGTCACAGTAGTAATCTCAGATGATGGCGTCGGTTTCTTTGAGTTGCACGCCGCCAAAGAAAGCAAAGTGCATGACGCCATCAGAATGGCAAGTATCTTTTTATTCATTTGTTTTCCTCCCAATTAACTGTCGGAAACGAGACCCATCTGGCCGACAATGCATGCGGCAAGTCCAACGTAATCATTGCACTGTCCTGTCGCCTTGCCGCGGAGTTCTGCGCATGTCAGATATCCATATCTTTCAGTGAACTGCTTTTCAAATACTCCGATCTGCTCATCAGTTCCGCCTGATTCCCTGATATACTGCTCTGCCGCAAGTACGGCTCCGCATTTGCCGCCCTCAGATCTCGGACGTGGGGCAATGGTCCTGTTCTTATCGTTTCCGAGACAGAGCGCATCGTAAACTGCCATCGCGCAGTTCATTCCGCTATTGTGATTATTTCTTGCAACCGTCTCGTAATCGATCATGAACAGCATTACCCTCCGCCGTTTTCCAAAGCAATTATATACATTATGTGCAGATTCTTTTAGGCAAAAAACACGCAAAACCGCAGATCAGGATCACTCGATCCCGACGGGTCTCGCTCTTAAGTCCAGGATCATTTTCGTGCCTTCACCGACCTTTGATTCGGCAGAGATCTTATGACCGAGGTTGTCGCAGATACGCTTGCAGAGATAAAGGCCTATGCCGCTCGCCCTCTTGTCTTCCCTGCCGTTAAAGCCCGTGTAACCGTTTTCAAATATCCTGGGCAGATCCTCAGCACCGATACCTATTCCGCTATCCTCAATGCACAGTATTCCGGGCTCGTTCATATAGATGCGCACCGATCCTTCCGAGGTATATTTGACCGCGTTTGAAATGATCTGTTCAACAATAAAAGAAAGCCATTTCGAATCAGTGACGGCTTTATAGTTTACCGGTTCATATTCAAGCTTCAGTTTCTTCAATATAAACTCTCTCGAAAACTTGCGGATGGCAGGTTTGATTATCTCATCGATATCGTATTCCTTTATCAGATAGTCGGTGTTATCCGAATCGAGCCTCAAGAACGTAAGCACCATTTCCACATACGCTTCGATGCGGTTTAGATCACCCATGAGCCTTCTTGCGGAATCTGTGTCTTCAGACTGAAGATTGAGTCTCATAGCGGCGATCGGTGTCTTTATCTGGTGCGCCCAGACCGTATAGTATTCGACCATGCCGGTATAGTCAGAGGAAGCCTTCTGCTCTGCCACTTTGGATTCTTCGCGCAGCTTCTCTATTATGAACTGATAGTCCTCTTCAAACTGGTTTTTCGGCGCGGGAAGTTCTTCTGAAAGGATCCTTTCATGGCGCTTTATATAAAATACGAAATCGAGCGCCAATGCAATAATACCGATGACGAGCGTCAGTATCAGCGGATACAAAACCGCGATCGGCGGCATGTCGAAAAGCAGATAAGATGAAGCAAATATACCCATTACCGCGGCGCAGGTAACGAACAGCTTTACGCGGTATTTCAGATAGCTTTTAAAAAGCTTCATTCCTCATCCTCCAGGATGTATCCGACTCCGAACTTCGTCTTTATGAAATCTGTCAAACCGGCATTTTCCAAAGTCTTTCTGAGCCTTCCGACATTAACTGTAAGCGTGTTCTCATCGACAAAGCTGTCTGTCTCCCAAAGCGCTTCCATAAGTTTCTCGCGGCTGACGACCTTGTTCTTGTTCTGCATGAGGACCAAGAGTATCTTGTACTCGTTTCTCGCGAGCTCGATCTTCTTTCCTTCATAGGTCAGGGAATTGTCGTTCGTATTTAAGACCGCACCCTTGGCCTTCAGAATAAAAGAACCCTGGTTGAAGTCATATGCCCTTCTGAGGAGCGCCTGAACCTTGGCTATAAGGATGCTTTGGTCAAAGGGCTTGGGGATGTAGTCGTCCGCACCCATGTTCATCGCCATGATTATGTTCATGTTGTCGGTCGCCGATGAAATGAATATTATCGGAACGCTCGAGGTCTTCCTGATCTCCTGGCACCAGTGATATCCGCCCATGTAAGGCAGCGTAATGTCCATTATTATCAGATGGGGCTCAAGTCCATTTATCTCGCCCATCACATTGCGGAAATCGGAAACGGTATGAACCTCCATCTCCCATGCCGCAAGGCACTGCGAGATGCCGTCAGCTATCCCCTTGTCATCTTCAACCACATAGATCTTATACATGGTGTAATTATATCACTGTGCTAAACTAGTCACATGGATTACGCAAGACCTGATTACGGCAACTGCCTTGTAAACTTAAGCAACTCCATCCTTAAGGCTTTCGGAGCGGAAACGACCGCGCCAACTCTTAAGATGGCAGACAAGCTCCTTGAAAGTGATTACAAGAACGTTGTAATTCTGCTCATGGACGCGATGGGCACTTCCGTAATGGAAAAGCACCTTGCGCCTGACGGGTTCCTCCGTTCGCATTTCAAAGGCACTTACAGCTCGGTCTTCCCTCCGACGACCGTCGCCGCGACGACTTCCATGCTGTCAGGCCTCTACCCAAACGAGCACGGCTGGCTCGGCTGGGACGTGTACTATCCTGAGCTTGATAAGAACGTAACCGTTTTCACGAACACTGACCAGACAACCGAAGATGAGAGCGGCAATCCCACACAAGCAATTCCTGCAGCTGATTTTCATGCGGGTTTCAGGTATTGTCCTTACAAAAACATAATCGACAAGATAAACGAAGCGGGCGGAAAGGCTTATGCTTCAAGCCCTTTCATGGAACCTTTCCCACAGGAACTGGACGAAGTCTTGGGCCGCATCGAAAGCCTCTGCAAAGAACCCGGCAGGAAGTTCATTTATTCTTACTGGCCCGAGCCTGACCACACGATGCACCTTAAAGGCCCTGACAGCGCTGAAGCCCGCGACGTTCTGATCGAACTCGAGAACCGTTTGGAGCAATTTGCAAGAGGCCTTTCCGATACGCTTCTTCTAATCACCGCGGACCACAGCCAGATTGAGTGCGAAAACCACTGCCTCTTGGATTATCCCGAAATAATGAGACGCTTAGTCGGAATGCCTTCGATAGAGCCGCGTACGCTTAGTTTCCGGGTAAAGGATGAATATAAGAAAGACTTTCCTGAAGTATTCAGGAAAACCTTTGGCGACAAGTTCTGGATCCTCACAAAGGAAGAGATCATAGAGAAAAAGCTTTTCGGCATCGGAAAGGATCACGAACTGTTTTCCGGCATGCTCGGAGACTATATCTGCATATCGGTATCCGATGCGGCGGTATTCCTGACGCATGCGGAAATGAACATGATGCCGGGCGGTCACGCCGGCCTTACAAAAGCAGAACTTGAGATACCCTTGATCGCAGTATCCAAATAACACAATGCGGCTGTCGCACAAGTAAGCTTCCCGCTTTCATGGCTATTCCCGATATTGAAGGTCAAATATTACGGAAATAACTGAAAATACCTATAAAATGAGCAAACCGAGATTTTTATAGGTATTTCAATCATCTTCAAAGTTTTGGAAATGCAAAAGGGCTGTTGCTATTACACAACAGCCCCCTTGTAACGGACAAATACAGAAAGGAAGGTCAATACCCATATCCTTTTTGCAAGCGAATTGTATCAATGGATCAGGCCAACGTCTGTCTGTTTGCGGGTATGTTTTTATTTTTTATGTGGAAACTGCCCGTTGCCTTCCTTTTTTAGTGCAAATGACGGATCATTTTCTCTTAAGGTAGTGTTTGGGGTCCTTTGCCCATTCTTCGACGTCCAGGTATCTGAAACACGGTACCACATATTTGATCTTGCCGGCGATCTTCGGCGTCATGCCGTCAAATATGATGTCATGTCCGTACTCATCCTTTCCGCAATAGAAGAAGATGTCGCCGTGATAAGTACTGCAATCACAAAGCATGTCTCCAGGCTTTATATTCTTGTAGGCAATGACCTTGCCGGTCTTGAATGCAAGATAATGCGAGTTATATCTGACCGTCTTCTTGTGGTAATTCTTGAATAGCCAGACCGCAAATCCGGTACAGTCAGCTCCTTTCTTTGACTTTCCGCCAAGCTTATAAGGCCAGGTTGAAGAGATCTGATAGTAATAGTATCCGCTCTTGTGGTAGTTGGCATTTATATAATTGGTAACGCTCTCGCTCTCCTTGAATTTATTAAGACACCAGGTTGCGAATGCGTTGTTTGTCGTAATAATCTTCTGTTTGGGGAAGTCCTTCATCCTGAGAACGCTCTTATCCGTATCGGAAGTAACGTCATAAAGGTTCGCGGCAGGAGTCTGGCCTTTTTTGAGCACCACGATCTGAATCGCGGAAATGGTATTTCCCAGCTCGTCAGTACCGCATCTCAGTCCGTCCTTGGTCCAGGCCATCCAGCCGTACTTGGAAGTCCTGACCCTGTAGAAGATGCTGTAAGCATCGTTATACGAATAGAATTCTTCAGCATTATTCTCTTCATCGTAGTAATACCATCCGTAATAGAGGGCTATCCTGATGCTCTCGATATTCTTGCCCAAGTCGATTATCCTCAGGTCAAATTTGCAGTCATAGGGATCGCTGTTGTCATAAACGTCGTCGCCGAAGTAAGGCTTGTCAGCGGCAAGATCCAGCCTGCTGTCATCCACCTTTACTCCGACTGCAATTCCGGTAATGGGTGCTGAAGCGTCCAGGACCTCACCGTCAGAAACTATCTTCGACCATCCGTCCGCGGTCTTGACCGCATAAGACACTTTTGCGCCTTCAGGCATCTTGAAGATTCCCCTGCCGGGCAGGATCGGAGTACCGGGCGTGATAACCGATATGTCGACGTTGCTCTTGATCCCATTCACTTCACCGGGAGCCTTTCCGCCCTTTGCCACAAGGATTACCTGGATCGCTTCCAGGCTGTATGGAAGGTTTTGGGTACCGGCAGTACCGCCGTTGTTTGCCCAGTCAAGCCAGCCGAATTCAGGAACGTATACGCGGTAGTAAACGTCGTAATGGTTTGCAGCTTCACCCGTGAGCTTGATGGCTACCGCATTGATCTTCTTGCCTTGGATCCCGCTTGTCTCGCCGTTTGAGGACCAGTTGGAATCCCATTCGGAATCTTTTTTGTAAGTACGGTAAGCGATGCCTCCCTTGTACTGGTTGCCCGAAAGGTTCAGCTCGAGGCAGTCGATCTGCTTGCCCTTGCCTGCAGCGCCTGCCACGCCGCCGTTATTGGACCATTTGGTTCCCCAGCCGCTGCCGTCTCTGTGAACTCTGTAGTTGACGCTTGTAGTTGCTTCAGTATCCAAACTGACTATGCGTATCTTTATCTGTTCGATCTTTTTGGACCCGCCGATCGAACCTGCAACCGCGCCGTCTGAAACAAAGCCCTGGACGTTGCCGTCTTTTTCGAGAAGTACGGCATATTCGACCTTGTAGCTCTCTGCGAGTTTTCCCGTAAGCTCCATTTTTACGGCTTCTATCCTCAACGCCTTGTTTTTCATTCCGGCGTCTTCGCCGGCATTCTTATATTCCTGCCAGCCTTTGCTCTGAACGTAGACGCTGTATTTGAGGGAACCCGAGATTCCGTTCGTATCGCCGAGCTTAACGTTTATCGCTTCGATCGGCATGTACGGATCGTTGGGTTTTTCCCGTCCCTTTAAAGTAAGCGTTGAGGTCGAGGCGTCCCAGTCGCCCGCTATCTCACCGTATTTTTGAACGCTGGAAGTACCCGACAGCGTAATGTTTTCTGCAGCAGCCACTTTGGCAGCGCCCGCGATTCCAAGCACGATGCTTGTCGTGAGCACTAAGGAAACGGCTTTAACGAAATTCCTGATATTCATTTGAAACCTCCGAATTTAAGCAGATGTCCGTTTTCGCAGTCAGGATCACTTAACCTTGATCTTGAAGGTGACTTCCTGCCAATCGGACGCCTTGTATTCGCTGTTTCCCGTTGACATGATCTTGATCTTTATGGCATAAGTGCCTTTCTTGGTCTTCTTTTTAACGGTTATGGCTCCGGTCGTCTTGTTGATCGTGAAGTTGCTCTTGCCGGAAAGCTTGATGCAGTCAAGTCCCGTGCCGCTCGGAGTGATGGTGAGCACTTTTCCGGTAGCAACCGTCTGAGCCTTCTTCTTCAAGGCCTTGGCCTTAAGGGTCGCCGTCTTGCCGCTGACCGTAAAGGGATTGTCCACAAGGTGAATGATCTTGTTCAGATCCGTGCAATTGGCAAAGACGTTCGAGCTAAGCTTGTCATGCAGCGCTTGCGTAAGGCTAACGGTATTAAGGCTGCCGCAATCCGCGAAAGCATAGTCTCCTACTGAATCCACGCTGTCCGGGATGATCAGGGCCTCAACTCTGCAGCATGCCGCAAAAGCTTTCTCACCTATTGTCTTAACGCCGTAACCGATCGTCAGGCATCTGAGCCTTGTGCAGCCCTGGAACGCACCGTCCCCGATCGTTTCCACACTGCCCGGGATCGTTATTGCCGTAAGGTATTGGTTTCCATTAAACGCATTGGCTTCTATCGTCTTTACGCCATAACCCATCGAGACTACGTCAAGGTAGGTGCAGTTTTCAAAAGCGGATTCTCCGATCGTGTCCACGCTGCCCGGGATGGTGACTTTGTCAAGGCAATGGCAGTTGCGGAAAGCTTCCGCTTCAATACCGGTCACGCCGCTTGCGATCGTGATCGTGCGGAGTCTGTAGCAATCAGAGAATGCCTGAGTGCTGATCGTGTTAACCGTTCCCGGGATCGTTATGCTCTTGAGGGAGTAGCAATGCGTAAACGCGCAGGAACCGATCTCCTTTACGCCACTGGCGATCGTAACGCTTGCAAGTTCCTCGCATGCCTGGAACGCATTGTCGCCAATCTTGGTAACGGACTTGGGAATGGAGACCTTGGCAAGGCTGAAACAGCAGGCAAAAGCAGTGCTTCCAATCGTTTTCACGCCGGAAGGGATGGTGATCGCCTTAAGGTGGGTGCAGCTTTCAAAAGCCGAAGTTCCAATCTTCGTTATTGTGGAAGGAACGGTAACGCTCGTAAGCTTTTCAAAGTTTTTGAACGCGTAATCAGAGATCGAGGTCACGTTTTTGGCTATGACGACCTTGGTGATCTCATTGCGGTATTGATACCAGGGGTAGGCGTCAGGCGAGCCCTTGTCGGTCATAGCGCCTTTTCCGCTTATGGTCAGAGTGTAAGTCGCGTCGTCGTATTTCCAGGACAGGTCATCAAGCATGCCCTCTTTGCCATCGTCAGCTTTCGGAGCCTTTCTGTCTGATGAAGCTGGAACCTCTTCCTTGGCTTCAGGTTGCTTTTCTTCAGGCTCGGAAGGTTCAGCAGGCTCTTCGGGAGCAGTTTCCGAAGGCTTTACGGCTTCCGTTTCCTCAGGCTCCTTTTCGCCTGATTCAGAAGGTTCTGACGGCTCCGTTTCCTCAGGCGCCTTAGTCTCTTCAGGCTCTTTTTCTTCAGTTTCAGCTGGAACGGCCTCTTCCGTCTGCTCGGGCTGCTTCTCGGCAGGCGCTTCCGTTTCCTTAACTTCCGGTTTGGCGGTTTCCTTTTCCTCGGGCTCCGTCGTCTCTACGACTTCAGTCTCCTCCGGCTCGTAATCCAAGCCTTTTGCAAATACCGCGGCGGGCATCATGCCGACCGTCATTGATACAGCTACAAAACCTGCCAGTAAACGTTTCCGATTCATGCAAATCTTCCTCCTTGAGTGCTGAAACAGTGACTATTAGTCCTAGTTTAATTTGGGTATATCACACTCCTCGGTTGAACACTACAAACCTTATTGAAAGGAAAAGAACATGTAAAGAAACTGACAAAATAGGCGAAAAAAGAGCGCCTCGCAATCGAGACGCTCCTTAAGTCATGTCACGTTGATTGAAGGAACCGCCTTACTCCTTGGAAGCTTCCTCGGAATCGTCAGCCTTAGCCTTCTTGGCTCTGGTCTTCTTAGGCTTTTCCTCGCCCTCGGCAGGTGCTTCCTCAGCCTTCTTTGTAGTCTTCTTGGCAGCAGTCTTCTTTGCGGGCTTCTCTTCAGCAGCATCATCTGCCTTTGCAGTCTTCTTGGCTGCAGTCTTCTTGGCAGGCTTCTTCTCTTCAGCGGGCTCTGCATCAGGTTCCTTAGGCTCAACCTTTACTGCCTTGGAAGCAAGATATTCAACGGTCTTTCTAGCGCGGATGGAATCCTTGATAAAGGAAGCGTCCTCGCCAACGGACTTCTTAACCTGCTCAACGTCGATCTTGTAAGCTTCGGAGATCGTCTTGACCTCTTCTTCGTAATCAGCGTCGGTTACCTCAGGATTGGGGATCTCAGTGATCTTCTCGATAACGAGTGAAGACTTGACCCTTACGCGTGCCATGGGCTCAAGGGACTTCTTGAATTCTTCCATGGACTGGCCGAGATACTGCAGATACATTGAAAGCTCGATGCCCTGGCTGCTCATGCGTGCCGCCTGGTCCTGAGTCATCTGCTCAACCTCGTTGTCGATCATGGGCTGAGGGATCTCGATCTCGCAGTTGTCGCATACCGCACGAACGGTCTCGTTCTCGAAAGCGGCCTTGTTGTCCTTGGCAGCCTTTTCTTCCTTGTTCTTGCGGATGTCAGCCTTGAGCTCGTCAAGAGTGTCGAACTCGGAAACATCCTTTGCGAACTCGTCGTCGATCGCGGGAACGACTTCGGTCTTGATTGCGTGGATCTTTACGTTGAAAGTGGCGTCAGCGCCCTTGAGGTCTTCAGAGTGATAATCCTCAGGGAACTTGACTTCGATGGTGAACTCATCACCCTCGCTGTGGCCTGCGACCTGCTCCTCGAATCCGGGGATGAAGGAGTGGGAACCGAGCTTGAGGTTGTAGCCCTCGCCCTTGCCGCCTTCGAAAGCGACGCCGTCCTTGAAGCCCTCGTAGTCGATCGTGACAGTATCGCCTTCAGCTGCGGGACGGTCGGAAACTTCCTCGAGGGAGGAATTGCGCTTAGCCATACGCTCGAGCTCATCCTCAACGTCCTTGTCCGTTACTTCGATGTCCTTATAAGGAACTTCAACGCCCTCGTACTTGCCGAGCTCGAACTCAGGCTTAACGTATACGGTGATCGTGTACTTGAGGCCGTTCTCATCAAGGCCGGTAACGTCCATCATGGGACGGGAGATGACCTGGAGGCTGTGCTCCTTAACTGCCTCGGGATACTGCTTGTTAGCGATCTCGTTCATAGCATCATCATAGAGGACGCCCTCACCGTAGTACTGGCAGACCAGCTGGTAAGGAACCTTTCCCTTACGGAAACCGGGAACCTGGAAACGGCCCTTGTTCTTGTTGTAAGCCTGCTTAAGGGCAGCCTTCCACTCCTCAATTCCGGCCTCAAGGCTGATAACTACCTGTGAGTGCTCTTTTTTCTCAATCGTGGATGCCATGTTATATCCTCCAAAATATTAATAAATAAATTAACCGAGTAAGAATTGTATCACAGCAAGTGCTGTTTTTGCAATAAAAATATGGGATTACAAGACCTTTACCTGTACTCCGCCCAAAACGTCAAGGCAGGCCTGGTGGAGCTTGGGGTCAAAAGACGCCGTAAGCTTTGAATCCACTACTATCTCCGCCTCGGGAGCGGCTGCCTTTGCGAGCATCGCGTTCGAAATGACGCAGATGTTTGAAACAAGTCCGCAAACCTCGATCGACGAGTATTCAGAAGCGTTCTTTGCAACGTATTCCGCGAGTTCCAAAGACCCGAAAGTGGGCTTTTCGAATGCAATGCAGCCGGAAAGGGGGCCTTCAAGCTCATCGGCAAGCTTAAAGCCGTCAGAACCCTTTATGCAGTGAGGAACGGGGAGATTTCTGCCTTCCTGGGTGTTCATGTAGTCGGGAGTGTGCGTGTCGAGCGTATAGACGACTTCATCGCCAGAAGCCTTGTAAGAGGCAATGCGCTCGATTATCCCGGGAATGATGGCGTCAGCGCCTTCAAAGCCGAGTGCGCCGTCAATGAAATCCTTCTGGCAGTCAACAACGATAAGCAGTCTCTTCATAGGTCAAACCTCCGTCAGGTAATAAAAAAGCTGCCGCGAACCGCAACAGCTTTGTATCTGGCGCGCCTAGCAGAGCTCGAATCCACAACCTTCTGATCCGTAGTCAGACGCTCTATCCAGTTGAGCTATAGGCGCGTATAAGCACCGGTTTCCCGAAATGCCTATTTATAATATTACTTGCCCGCTTGAATGTCAATCAAAACTTGATTAGAATAATCGCCGTAAAAAGAGGTGCTTATTACTGTGTACAATCCGGACGATCAGCTTATAACAAGTCTTAGTCTTCCAAACTGCCGCGAGCTCGGCGGAATGCCCTTGGAAGGCGGAAAGACCTTCAGAAAAGGCGTCTTCATCAGGTCAAGTTCGCCCGAAAAGCTTACGGCCGAACAGCTCCAGACGGTTAAGGACTACGGCGTCAAATGCGTGGTTGACCTCCGCGCCGAGGCTGAACTCAAGGATTACGGCAATCCGTTTCAAAACGACCCCGACGTTGACTTCCGCTTCGTTTCGCTCTTCCCGGGTGACCCCAACAATCTAAGCGACGAGCTGCTCGACTTCATCCGCAAAAGGCATTTGGGCGACTATTACGTCAGGATCTGCGAAGACCTTGGCAATGACGTCGTCAAGGCCATGAGATACCTTCTTGACTCCAAGGGTCTCACTCTTTTTCACTGCACCCACGGAAAAGACCGCACGGGCACCATCACAGCCCTGCTCTACCTGCTGGCGGGCGCTTCACGCGAAAACATAATCCTTAACTATGAGGCTTCCTACAAATATCTCGAAAAGCTTCTTGAACGCAGAATGGCCAAAATGCCGGATGACATGAAGCATCTTCTCAGGTCGGACAGGCTCAATATGGAGATCTTCCTCGACTACGTTGACGAAAGATGGAACGGAGACATATCTGAATTCTTCAGGTTCAACGGAATGACCGACGAAGAGATTAGCCGGCTAAAAGCCAAGTGCGTTGAATAACCTTCTACTTCAGGAGGTCTTGGAAGAAACCTCTCCAAGGCGAATCTTGGAAACGTTCTTGTTCTCATCGAATTCAAACTCAAGCTTGTAAGTGCCGTCCGTCGTCTCAAACGTGTAGACGTAATCGGTCTCGTCGATCATGGGATAGACAAGCAGGAGCTCGGAGATGTTCATTCCGACGAACAAACGCCCGTCAAAAGTCGACGAGGGGGTCTCCGCGTCGTAATTGTAGATCGAGATGGACACGAGCTTTGCGGAATTCCAAGTGCCGTCCGCCGTGGGCGTTCCCTCGAAATGGAGCATGACGCCGTTGAACGCGAGCAGAATGTCGGCATGTCTCTTTCTCCTTGAGGTGTCCACCATCTGGATGACCGGTTCGCCGAAAAGGTTAATGATATCGGTCTTCGTGTAAGTAAGTCCGCATCTGAGGACGGGCGTGCCCTTCAGGCAGAATTCGACCTCGTCACCCTGCGAAACAAACGCGTCTTCGATGTAGAACGCTCCGTCAGCCCTTCTGTAGAGGTTGACGGTCCTCGCGATAATGTTCTCGCCCGAAGCATCGAGCGTCTCAGGGATCTCATAGCTGATGAGCGTCGGCAGGAATGACTTCAGCTTGAATTCCCTGACCGAACTCCTGACGCGGAGCTTGTAGTAATCGATGAGGTAAGCGGCCTTTGAGGTGATGACCGACGAGATGTAGATGTCGTCATTGAGCATCGGCTTGATTATCGATTCCAGGCCCGCCGTATTGCCGTCGCTGATCATCTTGAAATAATGCGCGATGTAATCGTAGGCTTCGACCGACTTGGTCGCGTAGTCGTTTGCGAGCATGTAAGCTCCGTCCTTGTAGGACAGCGCGAACCTGCAGGGATTGTTCTTGTCGTAATCGACCTCGTAAATGAGTTCGACCAGGGTCAGTCCTGAATAAGACTTCAACGAAACGGCGTTTGAACCGGCCTTTTCATCAGCCTGTGCAAAGATCTTCGCAGTCTCCTCTTCCGAAAGGAACTTGAAGGCCGTGATCTTGCCGTGTCTTTCGGACATCGTCCTCAAGATCTCGCAATACTGCATGAATACCGTGTAAGACATGCCGTCGAGTTGTTCTTCAGGAATCGATGAATAGCTGTCGGCCACGTTGTCGCCGCTCTTGATGGCGCTGCTGACCAGGCGGGCAAGTTCCGGACCGGAAATGAATTCACTATGCGTGTCAAAACGCTTTTGGATCGACTGGACTATGTCACACGATGAAAGCGAAAACATGACGGCAACGGCCAAAAGCAGTGCAATGGCCCTCTGCCCCAAAAGTTTTCCGGCACGTGTGGTCCTTCCGGTCATCACTATCCCTCCGATCTCCTGTGCCTTGCAGCCTCAAACACTATGACGCCGGCAGCAACCGCGGCATTAAGGCTGTTCACGTGTCCGACCATCGGTATCTCAACGGTGAAGTCGCAGCATTTGCGCACTCCGTCCCTCATGCCGTCGCCTTCGCTTCCGATAACGATAACAAGGTTTCCCGAATAATCGGCCTTGTCATATGAAATGTCACCGTTCATGTCAGTTCCGCAAACCCAGAAGCCCTCTTTTTCCTTAAGGTTCCTGAGCGTCTGTGCAAGATTCGTAACCCTGGCGACGGGAACGTATTCCATCGCGCCAGCAGAGGCTTTCGCGACCATGGAATCGAGAGAGACCGAACGCCTCTCCGGAATTATGACTCCGTCTATCCCGCAACAATCCGCGATCCTCAAAACGGAACCGAGGTTATATGCATCCTTTATCTCGTCCAAAGCTATGAGAAGCGGCGCCCTGCCTTCTTCCCTGGCCTTGCTCAGTATGTCGTCAAGATCGGCATACTCGTGAGGCGCGACCGTGGCAATTACTCCCTGATGGTTGTGCGTCGTGCTGATGCGGTCCAAAACGTTTCTTGGAGCTCTCGTGATGACTATCCCCTTCTTGTTTGCCTCATCGAGGATCTTTGCAAGCGCGGGCTCAAGACGCCTTCCGCCTTCGGGCTTTAATATCCACATTCGGTTGAAGGTCCTGCCTGCGGCAAGGGCTTCCGTGACCGCGTTGCGGCCTTCGATCTTGTCACCGGACACGTTGTTCGATCTGTTTTTTTCGCCGCGTCTGTCGTCCAAATTACTCATCTCCCGTATCGTCTGTCTCGATCTCGTTGATCGGCTTAATGCCGTCCGCTATCTCAAAGCTTCTTTGGATGATGTATTCCATCCTGGCCTCCTGGTTGTCCATGAAGAGGTAACCGATGAGGGCCTCAAATCCCGTAGCGTACATGTAGTCCGCATGCGAAGCGTTCTTGGAAGCCGCGTGGGGATTGGAATTCTTGCCCCTGCGGAAATAATCCGTCTCGGTCTCCGTCAGCTCATCCATAAGCTGCCTGGAGATCTCCGCCTGAGCCTCTGCGGAAACGTACTTGATGGTGCGCTTGTGAAGCTTGTTGTTGTTTCCCGCACCATAGCTCGAAGCGTGACACCTCGCATAGACCTCGTAAACGGCATCGCCGATGTACGCCAGCACGAGCGGCGAGACTTCACGAAGATCGGATGCTATGAAAGGCTTTATCATGTAAACGCTCCGTTACTTGATCTTCTCGAGCTGCGGACCCTTGGGGGTGTCCTTGATGCTGTAGCCCAAAGCCGTGATCTCATCCCTGATCCTGTCGGCTTCAGCGAAGTTCTTTTCCTTCTTTGCGGCCGCGCGCTTTTCGGCAAGTTCCTTGACTTCTTCCGGAATCTCTTCCTTTGCCTCGTCAAGCGTTACACCAAGGACTCCCGTAAGTTCGGTAATCTTGTCTGATGCGAGCTTCAACGCTTCAGCGGAAGCATCGTCCGCCGCAAGCGCCCTGTTCGCCTCGCTTACGAGGTTAAAGATGTCGGTAATGGCATCGGCGGTATTGAGATCGTCGTCCATGTGAGCAACAAAGCTGTCTTCAGCCGCCTTGACGGCTTCCTTTAGCTTTGCGGTTGTCTCAGAATCGGAAGGATGAGAATCCGCGCCGTTCTCGAGCGCGAACTTGATCTGCGAGACGCAGTTGCTGATCCTTCCGAGGCTCGTCTGAGCTGCGGCCAGAAGCTCATCAGAGAAATTGATGGGGCTCCTGTAGTGTCCGAGCAGGATGAAGAATCTGATGACGTTATACGGGTACTTCTTGACAATGTCCCTGATCGTGAAGAAATTGCCAAGGGACTTGCTCATCTTCTCGCCGTCGATGTTGACAAATGCGTTGTGTACCCAGAAGTTAGCCAGCGGGCAGCCGTTTGCGGCCTCACTCTGCGCGATCTCATTCTCGTGATGGGGGAATATCAGGTCCTGTCCGCCGCCATGAATGTCAATGGTCTGGCCGAGGAACTGATTGATCATGGCAGAGCATTCGATGTGCCAGCCGGGTCTTCCTTCGCCCCACGGAGAACCCCATGAGGGCTCGCCTTCCTTCTTGAACTTCCAAAGCGCGAAATCGCCCGGATTCTTCTTGCCTTCATAATTGGCCTTTCTCTCGCCGCCGCCTGCAACGAGCTCGTCGAGCTTGTAGTGGGAGAGTTTGCCGTAGTCTTCCTTCTTGGAAACGTCGTAGTAAACTCCGTCGCCTTCGATCACATAGGTGAAGCCCTTCTCCTCCATCGACTTGATCAGGGCGATTATCGCCTTGATCGAATGCGTAGCGCGGGGCTGGGCGCTCTGGCGTTTGATGTTGAGGCCGTCAGCGTCAACGTAATATTCCTTGATGAACCTGTCAGCCAGCTGCTCGACGGTGATGCCTTCCTCGTTAGCGCGGTTGATCATCTTGTCGTCGATGTCGGTGAAGTTCTGAACGAAGGTAACGTCGTAGCCCCTGTACTCGAGATATCTCCTTAACGTATCGAAAGTAACGAAAGGCCTTGCGTTTCCGAGGTGGAAATAGTTGTAGACCGTCGGACCGCAAGCGTACATCTTGACCTTACCGGGTTCGATCGTCTTGAAGTCTTCCTTGTATCTTGTAAGCGTGTTGTAAAGTTTCATGTCAATTCTCCTTGTAATGCAGATATTTCAGTCATTTGCCGTTGTAACATCGACAACAGGTACATCGGAAGCCTGAACGTCTTCCACTGCAAGGAAAAACGGGGCATAAAAAAACGACACCCGCCGCCATACGGGCAGCAGGATCACGAGAAACCCTCTGTTTTGCTCCGTTAAGTATTACCAAGCGATTTTTCTCTTTCCATCCTGGTCAAAATAAACGACCCGAACATAGCAGACTCTGATTGACACCCGGATATCCAGGGCTGATGCTCTGCGCCTGACTTCAATAGTCCAACTTACAAGGCTTTATTTCCACCAAACGGTCCAAGCTCATAATTATGTCATGTAGGTCCAATTTAGAGGCCACAATGCTAAGGTCACCTTAATTATAAAACAACGTGCGGGTATTTCAAATATAAAAAGGCATTTGCAACAATATCGCAACAATTCTTGCGGTTTTTAAACCTTGGCTCAGAAAGGTTCATCCAGCTTGATCTGCCTGCTCCCAGCGAACGCGGCGCAAAGGACCTTTTCCGCGCCAGCCTCGTACAGCGCCGCCGCAGCCTCATGAAGCGTAAAGCCCGTTGTGACGACGTCATCCACCACGATCACGGTCATTCCCGTCAGATCCCACTCCTCCGATACCCCGAAAGCCCCCGTCACGTTTGCGATGCGGGCAAGGTTTCCCTTAAGCTCGGTCTGCCTGTTGGTGTTGCGGTTCCTGTATAAGACGTCGTCAGCGTACGGGATTCCCAATATGGCTGAAGCGGGCTTGGCGATCTCGGCTGCCTGATTGAACCCTCGTTCCTTCATTCTCTTTGGCGAAAGCGGCACGGGTACGATCAGATCCGCATGGACGGAGTCGCTCGCCATGAATGTTCCCAGAAGGCACCCGAAAAGCCTGGCCAGACATGGCTTTTTGCCAAACTTGATCATGGGCATGGCGCGCTTCACCATTCCTTCGTAAGCAAGCGGCAGGTAAAGTGGCAATCCGGGACAAGGATCGCCGTCATAAGGATCGGAAAGGCACAAGAGCCAGCGCTTGTCACTCTCATACGGAGCAAGAGATGACAGGCATTTTCCGCAGACGTGAAGCCCCGAGGGCTTTCCGGAAAGAGCCTCCGAGAAATCCTCGTATTTTGAAAACCGGTCATCGGCATCCGCGAGCCTTCCGCATATGCAACAGCACTTCGGGAACGCAAAATCCAGCATTTCCTTCAGGTATGACGAAAACAGGGAGATTCCTCCCCTTAAGGCATTTGAACAAGTCATAGATCAGAGTCCCCGTTTGTGGTCGACTATCGCAAGAAGTTCCTTCAGCGAAGTCGAACGTTCCTCCATATGCGTTCCCTTCAGGAAGCGCGACAAAACGTCCGCCGAATCGATTATCGTCACCTTCGACCGGCCTCTCGTAACGGCGGTGTAAAGCAGGTTCCTTTTGTAGAGCAGCGCGTTCATCCTGCCGAGCAGGATTATCACGTGCTCAAACTCGCATCCCTGCGACTTATGAACGGTCACGGCATAGGCAAGCTCGATGTCCTCAAGCATTTTCTTCGTGTATTTGACGGTCTTGCCGTCATCAAATAACACGGTCATTGTCCCTTCGATCGGATCGACGCCTTCAACGATGCCCATCTCGCCGTTAAAGACTCCCTGCTCGGTCTCTCCCGTCACCGGATCGAGCCACTCGGCTGAGTAGTCGTTTCTGGTCTGCATGACGCGGTCCCCTTCAAAGAACGAAGTCGAAGAGCCGCGCTTTACCGCAGGCAGATCGTCCCTTCCTCCCGCTTCGGCAACAAACACGTCTTGAAGCATCGCGTTGAGCTTCACCGTGCCAAGCAAAACGTTCTCGTTCTTGGTCGGAGTAAGGAACACGGCGTCCTCGTTCCTCATTCCCTTGAGCATGGCCTTGACCCTCTCGAAGGCCTCTTCGTCGTTGGAGGTCTTGATGATCTCAAAGTCAGTCCCGTCCGCGATCAGAGGCTCTCCATTCAATATCCTGTAGGCGTTTGACGCGATCGAGCTGTCATCGTTCTGACGGTGCGTGAACGTCAGCCTGGCCGAAGGGACCGACCTGGCCGAAAGCAGGTCTCTCAACACGTTTCCGCATCCGACGGAAGGCAGCTGGTCAGGGTCTCCGACAAGTATCAGCGAAGTTGATTCGTCAGTAGCGTCAAGAAGCCTTTCAAAAAGCTCCGTATCCACCATCGACATCTCGTCGATCACGATGACGCGGGCCTTGATGGTGTCCGTGTGATCGTGAATGAAATAAGTGGTTCCCGTCATGCCATCGATAGGCTTGACGCCAAGCATCCTGTGTATCGTGGCCGCAGGGCTCCCCGTCGATTCGGCAAGCCTTTTCGCCGCCCTTCCCGTAGGAGCCGCGAACACGCAGGTAATGTTCTTTTCGCGGAAATAATCGGCCAGGATTCCCATGATCGTGGTCTTTCCCGTGCCCGGACCGCCCGTGACTATGCAGAACGGACAGTACATGCAAAGATACAATGCATTCAGCTGCGCCTCGTCCAAGACAAGTCCCAGCTTGTCCGCATATTTGGCCATGATGTGGTCGGATTCTGCCTTTAAAGGAGCCTTCACCTTCTTGGAAAGGAACTTCTCGATCCTTTTCTTGATGGCCGCCTCAGCCTTGAAAAAGTGCATTGGCGAGATGAACGCTTCAGTATCGAGGGGATCCGTTGCGGAGCACTTGTCGTCCGCGAAGCTGAATACCGCGATCTCCTTATTGTCCACGGCCATCTGGCACGCAGCCGGATATATCTCCGAGAACTGATCCGAAGTAAGCTTGGCGCATTCTCCTGCGTTAAGCATCGTAAAGGCCTTTTTCCTTACCTGAACGGGCCTTAACTTAGTTGACTTCGTGTCATCGCAAACGGCTTCGGCCGCGGCTGAAATGGCGGCCGCCGCCCTTATGGTCGAATTCGTGTCAAAGCCTGATTCCATGGCGATCTTGTCACACAGGGAAAAGTCGGCTATTCCCTTCGCAAGAAGAACGTAAGGGTTTTCCTTTATCTTCTCTACGGAAAGCTCTCCCATTCCGTAAAGGGTCTTTACCTGTTCCTGCGTAAGGCCGAGCTTGCGGGCTGCCAAGCCTTCCCTGAAGAAATCCTCTTTTTCGGAAACGATATCGCAAAACGACATCGCCTTCTCTTTAGTCAGATTCTTGACCTTTTTGGAAGCCTTCTCGGGATCGTTTAACAGGACGTCCAGCACTTCTTCGCCGAACTCTTCAACGAGAGCCGCGGAAATGGCCTTTCCCAGACCGGTTATATTGTCGGCCAGGAAGGTCGCAATCAGTACGGTCTCGTTGTCTCCATCCTCTGCAGGCTTTATCGAAGACAGCTTAACCTGGACGCGTTCGTTCCAGAGCGTCACTTTGCCCGAGATAACGTAGGTTCCGCCTTCGATGACGTCGATCTTCGACGTACCTGCAGCCATGAACCTGCCGTCGGTCATGAACGACACGAAATTGCTCTTCGTTCTTGGGCAGAAAACCTTAACGGCCTTGACAGTCAGATCCGTTACCTGCTGCCCAACGTCATCTGTAGACAGCAACGCACGGGACATTTCAGATACCGGCCTTCTCCCTTATGAGTGCCGCCTTGTCGGTCTTCTCCCAAGGAAGATCGATATCCGTTCTTCCGAAGTGACCGTAGCTTGCGGTCTGCGCATAGATGGGTCTTCTGAGGTCAAGGTCGCGGATGATCGCCGCGGGCCTCAAATCGAATACCGACCTGACGATCTCGGTGATCTTCTCATCAGGGATCTTTCCAGTACCAAAGGTATCGACCATTACGGAAACAGGCTCTGCCACGCCGATCGCGTAAGCAACCTGAACCTCGCACTCCGAAGCGATTCCGGAAGCAACTATGTTCTTTGCGACGTAACGCATCATGTAGGATGCCGAACGGTCAACCTTCGTAGGGTCCTTTCCGGAGAAGGCTCCGCCGCCGTGACGGGCAAATCCGCCGTAAGTGTCAACGATGATCTTTCTTCCCGTAAGTCCTGAGTCGCCCTGAGGGCCTCCGATAACGAAGCGTCCCGTAGGATTGACGAAGATCTTGGTGTTGCCGTCAACCAGCTCGGCAGGGATTACGGGTGCGATGACCTGTTCCTTAACGAACTTCTCGAGTTCTTCGGAAGAAACGTCTGCACTGTGCTGAGTTGAAATGACGATCGCATCGATCCTCTTGACCTTGTTGCCGTCGTATTCAACGGTGACCTGGCTCTTTCCGTCAGGCCTCAGGAAATCTACAACCTTTGTCTTGCGGACTTCGGCCAGGCGTCTCGTAAGCTTGTGGGCAAGCGATACGGGAAGCGGCATGAGCTCTTCCGTGTCATCGTTTGCATAACCGAACATCATTCCCTGGTCGCCTGCACCGGTATCAAGTTCGTCGCTTCCGCCGTGGCGGGCCTCAAATGACTTGTTGACGCCCATCGCGATATCTGCGGACTGCTCGTCGATCGAAGTAAGGACGGCGCAGGAATTGTAGTCGAAACCTACCTCACTGCTGTCGTAACCGATCTCCTTGAGCCTTCCTCTGACGATGGAGGGAATGTCAACGTAAGCGGACGTCGTAATCTCACCCATTACCAGTACCATTCCTGTGGTCGCGCAAGTCTCGCATGCAACGCGGGCCTGGCTGTCCTCTGCAAGGATCGCGTCAAGGATTGAATCAGAGATCTGATCGCAGACCTTGTCGGGATGTCCCTCTGTAACCGACTCCGAAGTAAAGAGCCACTTGCCTGTTCTGTTTCTCATAAAGATCCTTTCCGTTCAATGCTCTTTGCCAAAAGAAAACGCCTTCCCCGAAAGGAAGGCGTACGCTTTTTTATAAACGTTCCTCATCTTTCAGGTCGCCTGATTTGGTTTCCTGCCGGATTTGGCACCGCTGCTTTCCGCGGTTGCCGGGCTTCACTGGGCCGGTTCCCTCTAGCCTCTCTTGATAAGCAATGAACTCAAATAATTGTTTTTGCGGCTTAATTGTACATATACGGGTGGTGGTTGTAAAGCGAAAAACGAGGGTTATTTCCAAGCCTGTCCTCAAAATCGTTTCCGAAACCTCAAATTCCTAATAAAAAGAATTAAATATTACGCCCCGATTTTGCCCTAAACGCGCTTTTTCCTTGTCGGTTTTTGTCGGTTTTTGTCGGTAAAATCAGCCCCTTGGAGCGTTTACAATTCGAGTCAAGCAAAGAACTCAGACAACGAATCAGCAAAGGAGGCAACCACATGGCGTTTTCGATAAAGATATACGAAAAGGACAAGTACGTGTACGCGCTGATGAAGGCCCGTATCGGATCATTGTACCCTGAAGCCTACATAACGGATCCTTATCTCGAAGAAAGGACCGATACTGACGGCGACATGTTTGGAGAGTTTACCAAGGTACTCTACAACCCCAAACAGTTCGGCGAGGATTTCGGTCTTGAACCTCCGGAAGAAGCGATTCGCTCGCTTCAGGAATGCCTGGACAGGCCCGTACCGACATTGGATCCTGACGGGTTGGTCAACTGCAGGAACGTATGCAAAGCTTTGGGGATAGACCCTTCACAAGAAGGCGATCCTCACCTGATTGCCGAAGCATCCTCAAGAGGAAGGCTTGAAGTCCTCATTCCCTTCGTCTACATCAGCGATCGCGAAAACTACATCAAGAACAACTACGGCGACATGACCGATGCGGACCTCTCTTTGAGGCTTGACTTCACCAGCAGGCTGAGGGTCCCCGAAGACGATGGCGCGGGCATCTCTTCAGGCAACATGACCGGACTTTTGGAAGCGTGCGTCTCGCGAAGGTTTGAACCCGATGACGTACTCAAATACTGCAGCCGTAACGGCATGGGCTTCCTGACTCCGGGTACCACCAAGGGCGATGACGACGTCTACGATCTCGGGAGCGCCAAATGCAGGATCCTTTTGGACAAATGCAGACAGCTTGTTTCCGATGAGAACCGGAAGATAAACGTTTTGGCGATCGCCGAAGGCTTCAGATCGGCAGAGCTTCCCCTACTCGTTTCCGAATGCGACAAAGTTACCGTCTTGTTCTCAGGCAGGGACAGGAACGAGGAAACGGCCGCGTCTGGATTGATCAGTTCGATCAGCAAGGCTTTGACTCACGGGGAAGTGGTTTTGGATTATGCAGATGCGGGTTCGTTTGAAGGCAAGATAAAGCCAATGTTGACTGACGGCAATCAGGAAGCTGACGGAGCCGCCGTATGAACAAGACCGCAGACCTGGACGCGATAAAGGAGCAGCTCACCTATTGCGTGTTGAACGCGATAAGGAACGAGAGCGACCCGACGGATGACAGGCTGAAGGAGATAATCGCCGACGTCATCAGCAGCACCGAGTCCGTAAAGATGCCACTGGCCGAAAAGCGTGACATGGCAAAGCGCGTCTTCAACTCGCTCAGGAGAATGGACGTCATCGAGCCGCTGATGCAGGATCCGACCATTACCGAGATAATGGTGAACGGCCCGGACAAGATCTTTTACGAGCGCGGCGGAAGGCTGTACAAGTCTGACATCAAGTTCAAGGACGAAGAAACGCTCAAGACCGTCATCTCGTGCTTCTTCGCAAACAGGAACCGTCCACTCAACGAAGCCAATCCCATATCGGACCTAAGGCTCCCCGACGGGTCCAGGGCGAACGCCGTCCTTCCACCGATAGCGTCCCAGACAACGGTGACGATCAGAAAGTTCACGGGCATCTCGCACGACATCGTCACGCTGATCAGACAAGGCTTCATAAGCGAAGAGGCGGCAAGGTTTTTAAGCAATTGTGTAAGAAACAAGAAGACGATTTTCCTGAGCGGCGGAACCGGGAGCGGAAAGACTACGTTCTTAAACTCGTTGTCCTCGTTCATCCCCAAGGATGAAAGGGTCGTAACCATTGAGGATTCAGCCGAACTCAACCTTCAGGGGATCGACAATCTGGTGCGTATGGAAGCAAGGCTGCCGGGGCCTGACGGTTCAGGCGAAGTAAACATAGGAATGATGATACGCGCGTCATTGAGGATGCGCCCGGATCGGATCATAGTTGGAGAAGTGAGAGGATCCGAGTCCGCCGACATGATGAACGCCCTTAACACGGGCCATCCCGGATCAATGTGCACGGGCCATGCGAACTCTTGCTTTGAGATGCTCGAAAGACTGACGGGAATGGTCATGGCAGGATCCAACCTCCCATACGACGCGATAGTCACCCAACTGTCGATGGGAATAGACATAATCCTTCACATCTCAAGGAGCCGTGAAGGAAGAAGATACATAGACGAGATCTGTAGCGTGCTGCCTTCGGAAGGCCACGAATACAAGCTCAAAACGTTATATCTGAACAAAGGAGGAAAAGGTCTTGAACGCGTCTGCACTGACGAAGAACTCAGAGACATCATGGCTTACAAGGCTTAAGCCGGGTTCCATGAAGCCGTGTACGGTATTTCTTTTGAAGACCGTATGGGTCTATCCGTTTTTTGCTGCCGGACTTTTCATGGCGTCCTCCCTGTTCATATCCTCTACAAGGATCAGGTTGATCACATCCATATTATTGGGCATCTTCCCGTGGAAGGAAGCCATGAAGAAACTGTTCTCCAACGGCTACCGCCACACGAGGACGCAGCTTCTTGTGATGCTTCAGGTCCTTTGCACAAGCGTGTCGAGCGGCTATTCGATCGAGAAGTCCCTGCTGATGATGCGCCCGGTCATCGAGCACACCTTTGGCAGACGCTGCATGCTTATAAAGCCGCTTATAAACCTTGAAAACGACCTGAAGCTTCACATAAGCCTGGAGAGATCGCTTAATTCATTTGCTGAAGCGGTCAGATTTCCTGAAACGGTGCCAATATTCCACGCTCTGGCGATCTCAGGCGAGATTGGGAACAACAGTCTCGCGATTTTAAGGAGTTCCTGTCAGATGCTCTCGGAAATGAACGCCGTGCAAAGCGACATCGCCGCCCAAAACGCAGGCAAAAACGCGGAAGCGGCAATGCTGTGCGCGATGCCGTTCACCGTCACCTTCGCGCTCAATTACATGAGCCGCGACTATATAGACATGGCCCGCCGAACAAACCTGGGCTCCGTACTTTTGGCAATAGCATTCGGCATATGCGTAATCGCATGCGCGATGCTTTTAAGATACATGTCCCACGATTCCGGAAGGAGGATACGCTCTTCAGCCAGTCTTGGCTTTGATGACTCTTTAAAGGTTTCCCCCAACTACCCATTGACTTCCCTCTTCAGGCGTATCCTTCCTACCGGATTCATTACCTCGAGGCACGAGCTCTTCAACGAGCTGTCGGTCAACCCGCGGCTTGCTTATGAGCAGTACCTTAAAAAGCAGATCCTGATCTGTGCGGCTTCCGGGCTCATCGGACTGGCAGTCCTGATAAAGCTTGGGAGGAATCCGTGTTTAGCCCTCCCTTTTGTGGTTGTGATGGCAGTGCTCGGAAGCCGCGAGGTCAGATCTGAAGTCGAGCGCAAAAGAGAAGACCTAATGACGGACATCCCACTCTTCATGTGTCTGATGTCCACTCTTTTGGAAGCCGGAATGCAGCTTCCGAAAGCGATCGAGATCTGCGCCAAGGCGTTCGGCGACAACAAGAGCCTGTCTCTGGAAATAAAGAATCTGAGGGCAATGATGCTGTCCGGCGTGTCCGCTTCGGAGGCAGTCGAAAGGTTCTCTTTGAGGATACAGATCCCGGAAGCCCAATCAGCGCTTCTGCTGGTTGCCAGATACGACAGACTGGGCACTTCAGAAGTACTGAATCTCCTTCAGCTTCAGGCGTCTTCCTGCTGGAACCTCTGCAGGAACGCAGCCAGAAAGAAGCAGGAGCGTGAAGCTCTGGGGCTCTTGCTGCCAATGACCCTTGATTTCGTCAGCGTCCTCATGGTCGCAATGACACCGGCAATTATTTCACTTGGCATATAAAAACAAATGGAGGTATGAAAAATGAAAAAAAGAACAAAGCGAATCAACAAAAAAGGCATGGGAACGGTCGAGATAGTCATCATCATCGCCGTCCTCGTCTCTCTTGCACTGCTGTTCAGGGAAGGCCTCATGAGCTATGGCAAGAAGATCATCAACTACTGTTTTGACGATACCAAGATTCAATCGGCGTTCTGATTATGTTGATCAAAAAAGGTCCCTTCGGATATTTCGCAGTTGAACGGTTCGATTCTCCCGAATGCATATTCAGTTATGCCGGTGAAGTAATTGACAGAAATCGTTCCGGATGCCTCCTGCCTTGCAGTATTGACGTGAGCGGCATTTCATCATCCGCATATTTTGACTTTTCAGGCCTGATATCGGTCAGGCAGTCCGGAAGTGCCTTGCTTCACGGATCCCGTCGTTCCAAAAAGCTCTCGAAGATCCTGGATGAAAGAAGAAGATCCGCAGGCGACTTTTTTTGTTCGATCCCAGTTTTCCTGGACAATCTGATCAGCCCCGCGGCATTTGTGCTTGATCCTGATTACGTTTTTACCGATGAAGACGGTTCATATATAAAGTTCTGTCTTCTGCCTTTCAAGAACCCGCCGGATCTGATGCGTCTGTCAGCACTGAACGCTGAGCGTCTTGAAACGCTGTTGGCAGAGCCGTTCTTTGACGGCGTGCTGACAAATGACGAGAAGCAGGAACTGATCTACAGCGTAAAAACAGATGACGAATCCCTGTTTCTCAAATGCGCGAGACGGATACGCGATTCAAATGCCGTTCTCCAAACTGCTGAAGACTTCCGGACAACTGCGCCAAGGCATCTTCCGGGCAGAAATACTGACATGCGCGGCAAAGCAGTTCAGGTTAACAAATCTCCTAAGGCCATTTCAGAACTCTGGTGGTCATGGGCCAGCGCCGTGGCGTCAGGAATCTGCATGAAGTTTTCGGGTCTGATTCCGGCAATCCTCTTCTTCCTTGTGTCAGGAGTAATCCTTATAAGGTTCCTGATGAGCCGCAGGATGAAAAAACGCGAGGAGAAGAGCGATGAAGGATCAGTCTCAGGCATTAGGAGCATGATTCTGTTTTCAGAAGCAGACGAAGGCAACGATAATGGTGCAATGAGCGACCAGACCGGAATGGACTTGAAGCCTTCGCATCCCGTGACGCCGCTTGTTACGGGAACCCTCACTTCGGTTGAAACAAAGGACGGGAAGGCCGTTTCTTATTCGGTAATGATGGACAGGACGACTATTGGGTCTGACGTCTTCCTTTCGGACATCGTCATAGACGATCCTTCGGTAGACGCGCTGCACGCGATAATCTACCTTAGCGGGAAATCTTTTTACATAAGCGACTGTTCAAGGAAGGGAACGACTTACATCGATGACAAGAAGACCGGCATTGGAAGAAAATGCGAGATAAAGAACGGTCAGAAGATAACCGTGGGAAATGTGGATTTCAGATTTAAAGTCCTTTTTCCTTCAGCTGGGCAAGCCTGGACTTCTGAGAATCAGACCCGTATCGCTCAATGAAGCGCATTCTTGCAAGGGATCTGTCCACAACGCGTTTGACGTCTTCTGCATAGACCTGGCCAACGCCCTCTTTGTCCTGCTTTTCAAGCTCGATCATGCCGTTGCGATAGGATTCGAATATCTGTCTGACCTTGATCTCTTCAGGCCACTCGGCGGAGTTGCAGATGACGATTATGGCCTTCTGGTTAATCTCGGCATACCCTTCCGAGATGACGAAGTGCTTCACTTCTTCGTCGATCCTGATCGAACAAGTCCCTGGGAAGAGCGCGGCAACGAACGGAGTGTGACCCGCCATGACGCCGAATTCGCCGTCAATGGTGGGCATGCTTGCAGAACTGACCATGCCCTCAAAGAAAGTCTTTTTCGGGGTGATGATGATCAAATATATCTTGTGACTAACATCTTCAGCCATTACGGGGTCAAATCCTTATATGCCTTGATGACGTCGTCAAGACCGCCCTTCATGAAGAAGCACTGCTCCGGAATGTGATCGAGAGAGCCTGAAATAAGCTCGCCAAACGCCTTGATCGTTTCCTTGAGAGGCACGTAGCGGGGTGCGAAGCCCGTGGAATCCGCAGTAACGAAGAACGGCTGCGAGAGGTATCTCTGAACCTTACGGGCGCGGGCAACTGTCTTTCTGTCAGCTTCGGAAAGTTCTTCCATGCCGAGGATGGCAATGATGTCCTGAAGTTCCTTATAACGCTGAAGCATCGCCTGTATCCTTCTGGCAACGTTGTAATGCTCGGTTCCAACAACTTCCTCGGTCAGGATCCTTGAAGACGATTCAAGAGGATCAACCGCAGGATAAATACCAAGTTCAACAACGGCACGCGAGAGGACGATGTTCGCGTCAAGATGAGAGAACGTCGTCGCAGGAGCAGGGTCCGTAATGTCGTCGGCAGGAACGTAAACGGCCTGAATCGAAGTGATGGAACCGTTTCTGGTAGAAGTGATCCTCTCCTGCAGCTCGCCGACTTCTTCGGTCAGCGTCGGCTGGTAACCGACCGCGGAAGGAATCCTTCCCAAGAGTGCGGAAACCTCCGAGCCAGCCTGAACGAATCTGTAAATGTTATCGATAAAGAGGAGAACGTCCTTATGTTTCTCATCCCTCAAATATTCGGCCATCGTAAGTCCCGCAAGAGGAGCCCTCATTCTGGCACCGGAGGTCTCGTTCATCTGACCGAAGACCATTATCGTCTTGTCAAGAACGCCGGATTCCTTCATCTCGTTCCAGAGATCGTTTCCTTCACGCGATCTCTCGCCGACTCCGGTAAATACGGAGAAGCCGCCGTGCTCGCTGGCGATGTTGCGGATGAGCTCAAGGATGAGGACCGTCTTTCCTACGCCGGCACCTCCGAAAAGACCGATCTTTCCGCCTCTCGAGAAAGGAACAAGAAGGTCGATGACCTTGATTCCCGTCTCAAGAATGGACTCTGTAGGAAACTGTTCGGTAAAGGAAGGCGCCTTCCTGTGAATGGGCCAGTAATTGTCAGGCTCAATGTCGCCGCCGTGATCGATGGGTCTTCCGAGTGCGTCAAAAAGCCTACCGGCGATCTTTTCGCCTACGGGGACCTTGATGGAGGAACCAAGCGATTCGCAAGGGAGTCCGCGCGTGAGGCCCTCGGTCGGATTGTAGGAAACGCATCTGACAACGCCGTTGCCCCTCTGCTGAAGAACTTCCGCATAGACGTAATCGGCAGTTTCCGGCTTGAAGGCATCCTTGGCGGGAGCGGAAGTTCCCTCTTCCACGTCAGGAGCCGTGGTCTGGTCTTCACTGCTCCTTTTGTTGATCCTGATAGCCTCGTTGATCTTGGGCAGTTCGGTCCTGTCGAACTCGCATTCGATTACAGGTCCTATGATCTGTGTAACTTTGCCGATTGCCATATCTTAATTCCTCTTCCTTGTCAAAGCCTTTATTTCATTGGATGTAACAGTGTTACACGGTTTGTCTTAAATCTTTCCCGCCTGCTCGGCGCCGTTTACGATCTCGGTAAGTTCGGTCGTGATCCTCGCCTGACGGGCGCGGTTGCTGAGAATGTCGAGCTTCTTCATCATTTCCCTTGCGTTGTCGTTAGCGTTCTGCATCGCGGTAAGCCTTGCGGTCTGCTCGCTGGCATACGCGTCGACCATCGCACCGAAGACCATCGCGTTAGCATAGGAATCGATGAGATAATCGAAGACCGCGTTAACGTCCGGGAAGTATTCGACTTCCGAACCGGAGTCAACAGCCATTCCCGCGTCATTCACGTTGTCCGGAAGGATCTTGGAGATGGACTTCATGTCGACCGGGAAAAGCCTGACAGCCCTCGGCAGCATCTTTACGGACGATTCCATGTGCGTATAGAGCAGATAGATGAGATCGTAGTCCTTGCTGAGGAACTTCCTCTTCATTATGGAGCTTACGACGCGCGCATCGGAAAAAGTAGGCTCCGCGATCGGGTAGGAGAATTCCTTGTTGCAGACGTATCCGTGACGCTCGAGCTTTTCCCTTGCAAGGCGACCGAAAACGTTGAGCTCATAAATCGTCTGAAGTCCCTTGCCCGTGTTGTCGACGATCTTCTTCTGAATATGGTTCTCCGTGATGGTGACCATGTTGTTGTTGTACGCACCGGCAAGGCCCTGATCTCCGGAAAGCACATAGTAGCCTATCTTCCAGGTCTCGCCTTCCTCCTTTTGGTTAAGGACGAAGAACGGGTTGTTGATGTCTGGGAAGTGGGTGCAGATGTCCTGCATGCTCTCGACGCAGATCCTGAAGAAAGGGTACATGGATTCCTGAAGCGCAAGGGAACGACGCATCTTCGCACCGCTGACGAGCTGCATGGCGCTGGTCATCTGGCTTATGTCGGTGATGCTCTTTTGTCTTTTCTTAATGGCGCTAAAGGTTTCCATAGCTTGTTAAAGACCCGTTCCCGAGCGGGACCTCATCAGTCCTCCTCCCGGTATTCAGTATGCTCTTCGAGGAACATCTCCTTGAACTCCTCATAGGAACTGTCGATGTCCGCCTTTATCTGGTCGGTCAGAACGCCTTCTTCGGAGATGGACTCGGAAATGTTCTGGTGGCGTTCGTTTGCATCTTCGATAAACGCGACTATGAATTCGTTGATGTCTTCCTTTGCGAGGAAGTTCAGCTTGTCGGTCGTGGCAATGTAGAGGATCATGACCTCTTCGGCCATCGTCCAGGACTTGAACTGTTCCTGCTTGAGGACTTCGTTAAGAACGGAACCCCTCTTGATCTGCAACTGCGTGTTCTCATCCAGGTCAGAACCGAACTGTGAGAACGAAGCCATTTCACGGGCCTGGGCAAGCGAGATCCTCAGAGGACCCGCAACCTTCTTGATCGCCTTCGTCTGAGCGGCACCGCCTACACGGGATACCGACAGACCGACGTTGACGGCAGGCCTCTGACCGGAGAAGAAAAGCTCCGGTGAAAGGTAGATCTGACCGTCAGTGATAGATATGACGTTCGTTGGGATGTACGCTGAAATGTCGTTGCCCAAGGTCTCTACGATGGGGAGCGCGGTAATCGAGCCGCCGCCCAACTCTTCGGACAGTTTCGCAGAGCGCTCCAAAAGTCTCGAGTGCAGATAGAAGACATCGCCCGGATAAGCTTCCCTTCCCGGAGGTCTCCTTAAGAGCAGCGAGATGGCCCTGTATGCCTGAGCGTGCTTGGAAAGGTCGTCATATACGATAAGGACGTCCTTATGGTAGTCGTACATGAACTTCTCGGCTATAGCGCATGCCGAGAAAGGCGCTATGTACTGCATCGCGGCGGAATCCGAAGCGGAAGCCGCAACGATGACGGTATAATCGAGCGCGCCCTTGCGGGAAAGGAGGTTGGCCGTAGAAACGATGGTGCTCATCTTCTGACCGATGGCCACGTAAACACAGATCATGTCCTTGCCCTTCTGGTTGAGGATCGTATCGATCGCGATGGCCGTCTTGCCCGTCTGGCGGTCTCCGATTATAAGCTCACGCTGGCCCCTGCCTATCGGGGTAAGCGCGTCTATGGCGGTAATGCCGGTCTGAAGCGGAGTGTCGACCCTTGACCTGTCGGTAACGCCCGGAGCCGGTGACTCAACGGGGCGCTTGTCGACGTATCTGATCATGCCCTTGCCATCGATCGGGCGGCCCAAAGGGTCAACGACACGGCCAAGCAAACCGTTTCCGACGGGTACCGAAACGGTCGTCATGGTACGCTTGCAGCTCATGCCTTCTACAACGGTATCCTCACCCGTAAGGATGACGACGCCGACTTTCGTCTTCTCAAGGTTCATCGCGATGCCCGCGGCACCGGAAGAAAATGAAATAAGCTCATCTGACATGCAGTGACGGAGTCCCGTTACGGTCGCAACGCCGTCGCTTACGGCGCTGACCGTACCGATCTCGTCTATCATGTCGCTCGAGCTCAAGGCTTCCTCAACGCGCTTGTCGAACTCTGAATCGTCAAGTTGCCAGAGCTCGGCATTGTCAAGGCTCGGACCGGACGTCTCGGGGAAAAGGCTTAACGCTTCCTCGATGTCCTTTCTGACCTCCTTTGTCGAGAAAAGCAGTGAATCAGGCGTTTCCTCGTCTGAAGATGACGAAGGGGCCTTGATCTCTGAAGAATCGGAAACCTTGAAGCTGTCCGCCCTGGTACGCTTGATGAAGGCGTTGATTCGGCCGAGCTGGCCTTTGACGGAATAGTCGTAACGGTTTCCGTGATAGTAGATTATAAAGCCGCCGATAAGCTCGGGCTTTAATTCGATCATCAAACGGTAGGAAGTGATCTCATAACGCGTCGCAAACTTCGCGGCAATGCGCTCAAGCTTATCCTCAGGGATGTCTCCTGCGGTCTCAATCCTCAGGATCGTTCCCTTCGGCTTGGGTTTCTGTCCCTTGTCAGGAAAAGCGCTACTCACCCTTCCTCACCTCTGCATCAACGAAGACGTCCGTGTGCTTCTGAGCGGAAGCCAGCAGTTCGCTTCTAGGAACGGCATCACCTATAACGTGCTCCGCGATCTCGACTGCAAGATCGGTAATGTCGTCCTTCATGTTTTCAAGCGCGACGCGCTTCATGCGCGCGCAGTCGTCTTCAGCCCTTTCAAGGATCTTCTGGGCCTCGGTGTTGGCCTTCTCGATGACGGCTTCGTGAGTCTTGCCGGCATTCTCCCTGGCCTCTTCGATTATCTGTGCCGCCTGTGATTTGGCGTCATCTATGGTCTTCTTGGATTCGGCGACTACCTTGTCCGCCTCCTCCTTTGACTTCTTGGCCT
Organism: Clostridiales bacterium; assembly: GCA_017617935.1. Taxonomy (GTDB): domain Bacteria; phylum Bacillota; class Clostridia; order Saccharofermentanales; family Saccharofermentanaceae; genus Saccharofermentans. Next base: position 64,053 of record JAFZVF010000104.1, read on the forward strand.
GTTCTAACTCTGCGTCCAAAGTTTCCTGGCGCTTGTGGATCATCTTCAGAATCCGCTTGTAGATGGCGAACCTGATTATGACGTATGCGATTATCACGTTGATGATCGTCAAAACGGCGGTCACCGCGTAACCTGCGAACTGGTCAGGAGAAAACAGTGACGACTCACTTTCCCATGCCAAAACGTTCAGCGTTTCAAACAGCATATATACTGCTCCCTTCTAAGTTCAAAAGAAGCTCTCGATCATCTGAACATGAAGATCAGGAGGAGTGCGACAACGAGAGAGTAGATACAAAGCGACTCGATGAAGACGATTGCCGCAAGAAGCATTGTCTGGATCTTGCCCAAGACCTCAGGCTGCCTTGCGCCTGCATCGATGGCATGGCTTGCCGCCTTACCCATTGCGAATGAGCATCCGAGGGCGCCACAGCTGATGGCCACGCCAGCGGCGATAGCGGCTATAGCCCTTGTCTCAAGTGCTGCGAAAATAGCTCCAGCCAATAAAACGGTATTCATAATTTATGCCTCCTATAAAAAGTCAAACAGTTTAAGCTGTTTGCTGTGTTTTCTTTTATCTGCTCAGCATGAGTTCCAGATTGAATTCTTCCCTTCTCTCAAGCATTACAAATACAATTCTTGCTACCTTCCGGGTCAAAGCAATTATCGCTCTACCGGAACCTTTTTCTTTCTTCATTCGCTGATACTCTTGCATCAGCCTCCAGTCACCAGTCGTACTCGACAGTCGAATCATTCCCAATGCCACCTGAACAAACGCCGTTCTTAACTCCTGCGGGCCATGCTTTGTTATATGCCCCAGATGCACAGTCTCATTCGAATTATGCACACTTGGCACTATTCCGATATAAGCTGCAAATCTCTTGAAGTCTCCATCGAATCGTTCAAGATCTTCTGTGTAAGATGCTATTGTTGCTGCACCGATCTTACCGACTCCCGGTATCGTCTTTAGCAACTCAACATCTTCATTGTCTTCGACCATCTGCTCGATTTGTTCTTCCACATCCTTGATTTGCTCTGCTAAAACATCTAAGATGTTAAGCATCACTTCGAGTGATGAGGCAGTGAACTCTGAGTAGTCGTGATCCGCGAGATCGTTTATCAGGTCCTGCCTTTTTCTTTTGCTCTGAAACTGAGCTGCATTCGTCTCAATTCCGTAGCCAAGAAGCATTCCGTGGATCTGATTCTTGATCTTTACAGAGCTTTGAACAAGTATCCTTCTCGTCTTCAGCATCCTGCGGATCTCTTCACTGGTCTGGCTGCACAGATGCGCTTCAGGAAGCATTTTCTTTTGCAAGTACATTGCCAACGTCAACGCATCGTTTGCATCTGTTTTCTTTGTGCTGTACGTGATCACCTTGAACTTATTCGTGTTGACCACTGTCACATCAAAGAATTCCTTTTCCATTTGGTTCTTGAAGAACCTTGCGTTACCGGTAGTCTCTACCGCCAACTCTATGGAACATCCGTCTTCTTCCTCGTATCGATGCATCTCCTCTATAAACTCGGAATATCCGTCTGGAGTTGTTCGATACACATCCTGGAGAATAACTTCTCCGTCTTCGGTTAATGCGCTTACCGTGAACTGTGTCTTGTGCAGATCTACACCTACGCATAACCGTTTTCTTTCTTCTGTCTTACTCATCTTCTTACCTCCGTAAGTTTCTTCAGCAAGACAGCTTCTGTCGGGTGATGCTTCCAATCTCCTATTCGGCCTCTTACGACCTCTGCATGATTCGATCGCTAACTTCCCATTCTCCTTAGCGACCTCTTTGGATCAGTAAAAATGTCGAGTTAGTATCTACTCTGTCTCACTGTTGTACCTGAATAATACAACCGTGATAGCTTTCACATCGCCCCTGTTTTACTTTTTATCATGCCTCCTTAA
>JAFZVF010000012.1 GCA_017617935.1 Clostridiales bacterium
AAAAGGCACTTCTGAAGAAAAGCGAGAAATATTCACGACATTCGTTTTGAGCACACTTAGGAAGGTGCGTTACTGTGATCTTTCGAGCCGGGCAGCGATCCCGATCTTCGGATTATCAGTCAAAGTCTAGGAAATAGCCATATAATGGCACTATTTGTCGAAACGGCTCGATGTATAATCAAAATGTAAGCTGTCATTATGACTTAAGTTTAATTATTGGATTAGGGAGATTTTAATATGAAATTGATGCATTTGGGAGATCTTCATCTCGGAAGAAGCATTGGAGATTTTGATCTTATTGAAGACCAAAAGTACATTTTGAATCAGATCCTTGAGATTGTTGACAGGGAAAAGGTTGACGCGGTGTTGATCGCGGGAGACGTTTATGACAAGTCCGTTCCCAGCGAAGCCGCGGTAAATCTTCTGGATTCATTCTTAAACGGCCTTTCAGCCAGGAACGTCAGCGTTTTCATGATCAGTGGTAATCACGATTCTGATGACAGGCTCAACTATGGAAGATGGACTTTCGAGCGTCAGGGCGTATTCATTTCCGCTATCTACAACGGCGAGCTTGACTGCCACGACCTCAAGGTCGGAGATTCCGAAGCGTGCATTTACATGCTTCCTTTCGTCAAGGCGTCACAGGTAAGGCGCATCTATCCTGATGAAGGGATTGAGACTTATGAAGACGCCGTCAGAACGATATTGGACAAGACTCCGATCGATGAGAGCAAATGCAATGTGATCGTTGCACATCAATTTGTCGCAGGCAGGGGAAGTGATCCCGTTTGTGGCGGTTCTGAAGGCCTCGGCACGCTGAACGTCGGTACTGTGGAGAAGATAGGCTATGACTGCTTCGACAAGTTTGATTACGTGGCATTGGGCCACATTCATTCGCCTCAGAAGGTGGGCAGGGAAACATGCCGTTATTCCGGTACTCCGCTCAAATATTCGCTTAAAGAGGTAAATGATGAGAAATCGGTTCCTTTGATCTCGTTGAACGGAAAGGATGTAAGCATTGATTACGTCAAGTTAAAGCCGATGCGTGAAATGAGGCACCTGAGGGGAACGATGAAGGAGCTTTTGGACAAAGCTAACGTCAGGTCTCCCGAGGACTTCATTTATGCAACTTTGACCGATGAAGACGTGATCAACGATGCAATGGGTAAATTCCAGGTGGTCTATCCAAATACCGTAAAGGTCGATTACGACAACTCCCGCACAAGGGCGGTCGAAAGAGTTGACGTCTCGGAGATCTTGCAGCAAAGGACTTTTACGGAACTGATAAGCGATTTTTACAAGCAGGTTTACGGTATCAACATAAGCGAAGAAGAGATGGCCGTAATGAGGGATGCAGCCAGAGAGGCAGGTGTTATAGATGAAGCCGATTAAGTTGATAATCAGTTCAATTGGACCATATGCCGGATTGATGCCGGAGATTGATTTTGAAAGGTTTGAAGAGCAGGGCCTGTTCCTGATTACGGGCGATACGGGCGCGGGAAAGACAATGATCTTCGATGCCATTTGCTATGCACTGTATGGTGAGACAAGCGGAACCTATAGGGATAAGGATTATCTTAGGAGCGAATATGCGGATCCGTCGCAGAAGAGCTTCGTGGATTTCTATTTCTCGCATCAGGGCAAAAACTATCGCGTGTACAGGGAACCCGCATACGAGCGTGAAAAGTTGCGTGGAACGGGCAAGACCAGGGAGAGTGAAAACGCCGTACTCTATATCGACGGTTCGAAAACCGTAGAAAAAACGACCAAGGTCAATGAAAAGATCATTGAATTGCTCAAGACGGACTGTAAGCAGTTTAAGCAGATCGCAATGATCGCTCAGGGCGAATTTTGGCAACTCCTTAATGCTGATACCGAAAAGAGGACGCAGATACTGCGTACGATCTTCGAGACCAGCGGATACAAGGACGTTGAGAACAAACTGTACCTCCGCATGAAGAAGAATGAGAATGAGGTTCATGATGTGGAACGCAGCATTGTTCAGTATTTTGATGACGTGGCGGCTGACGCTGACAGTGAAAGCTTCGAGAAGTATCAGGAGCTCCGCGGCAGAGCCGACAACCCGAAGGGAACTTGGGAGATCGAAGAGATGTTGGCGATTATTGATGCTTTAACGGAGTCTGACAACGCCAAACTCACTACCGTCAGTACTGAAGCCGGCAAGGCTGAATCCGAGCTTAAGAAGATCAGTGACAAGCTTGCACAGGCGGAGACAAACAACAAGCAGATCGAACGCGTGAAGACACTTGAACAGGAATCGAAGAAACTCGATGAACGCAAGAAGGAGATGGCCGACGCAGCAGCTTTGCTTAACCGCCAAAAGACGGCTTCACGCGAAGTGAATCCTTCTTACGTTGACTGGAAAAAGAAGAGCGATGAAATTGAAGCGACTCAAAAGAAGATAAACGAAAAGACGGAGCAAAAAGCCGCTTCTGAAAAGAAGGTTACGGAAACTTCCGCTAGGCTTTCCGAAGCGGAAAAGCGCAAGCCTGAACAGGAAGAACTTAAGAAGCTGATCATAAAGATAAATGGCGAAGAGATCAAGTACCGTCAGCGCAAAGAACTGACGGACAAGCTTGCCGATCTTGAAGCCGCTGCGGAAGCTGAAAAAAAGATGGAAGCTGAACTCGCGGCTTCCCAGACTGCCCTGAATGAGAAGATCGAGTCATTGCAGAAGATGATATCTGATTACAAGGACAAGCCCGTAGAACTTGAAAAGGCTAAGACTGAAGGCAGGGAACTTCAGAACCGTGAAGACGATTTTAAGGAAATCCTTGGGAAGAAAGCTAAGGAAAGAAGCAAGCGTCAGGCGGATCTGAAGAAGAAGCAGGCTGCGTTCCTTCAGTCATTTGAAGCTTACGAGAAGGCCAACTCCGAAAGGATCAATGCTGAGAAGATAATTGACGGAAACAAGGCCGGCATACTTGCAAAGGACCTTCAGGATGGACAGGAGTGCCCGGTATGCGGATCCGTTCATCATCCCAAGCTTGCGAAGCTGCCTGAGACAAGCGTTTCAGAGGAAGAGTTTGAGTCGTTGAAAGCGGCTGAGGAATCAACGCTTGAAAGGAAGACGGCTGACAATACCGCCGCTGAAAAGGCAAAGACCGCTCTCGAGGAATATGAAGAACTTATGAGAAATGAAGTTATTGATTCCTTGAACGGAAGCGGATTTGAAAAGGAAACTGAAGGCAAGGATCTTGATGGCCTGATCGCAATCATTAAAGATGCGGAAAGGGCTCTTGCCGACAAGGTCAATGAGAACGGTCTTCTTGTGGCCAAGCTGGAAAAGGAATGCAGTCTTTTTGAAAAAGCTCAAAAGGAACACGCCAAGGCAACCGGCGAGGAAAAGAATCAGCTCGAAGCAAAGAAGAATGAACTGTCTGAAAGCAAGAGCAAGACGCAGAAGGCTTTGGCTGAAACACAGGCAACGCTTAAGACTCTTCAGGAGCTGAGCTTTGAAGACTGGGAGAAGGCGTCTGCCAAGAAGCAAGCCGCGGAGAAGGCCATTCGTGAGATTGAAAAACAGCTTGAAGATTCCTCAAATGCAAAAGCGGGCGCTGACAAGGATTTGGCAGCCGTCAAAGCCGCGCTTGAGCTTCTGAATGAGAACCTGAAGACGCAGAAGGAAGAAGAGAAGGAATATAAGACGGTTTTGGACAAGAAACTTGGCGAGCACAAGTTCTCATCTGTTGAGGAAATGCTTTCCCTTACCGTTTCGGAAGATAAGCTGACTGAAACGGAGAGTGAGATCAATGCCTACAATCAGGCCGTGTCTACCAACAAGACGCAGTTGGAACAGGCAAGGGAAGATGCAAAGGACAAGGAGTTTGTTGACCTCGCGGCTTTGGAAGAACAGCGCAAGGAGCAGGACAAGCTGTTTAAGGCCATTAATGCCGAAGTGAATAAGATTACCAATCGTATGGAGGCCAATGCTGAGAAGAAAAAGAACATCTCCGATCAGCACGACGGATTCGAAAAGTCACGCAGGGAGTATTACACCTGTAAGAGACTCTACGAACTTGCGCGTGGAACTACTGGAAACGGAAAGATCACTCTTGAACAGTATGTTCAAGCCGCAGGCTTTGACGGCATTATCGCTGCCGCAAACAGAAGGCTGTTGCCGATGAGCGATCAGCAGTTTGAACTGTTCCGTCAAGCGGATTCGATTGGCAAGCAGAGCAGCAATTTCCTTGACCTTGAGGTTATGGACTACAATACCGGAAGAAGACGTCCGGTCGGAACACTGTCCGGTGGCGAAAGCTTCAAGGCGTCGCTTAGTCTTGCATTGGGCCTTTCCGATACCGTTTCGACAAGCAAGGGCGGCATTCAGATGGATGCACTCTTTATCGACGAGGGATTCGGAACGCTCGATAAGAAGTCAATCGACACAGCTGTTGAGATCCTTCAGAATCTTACCGGCGCTAATAAGCTTGTGGGCGTTATCAGCCACAGGGAGGAGCTTATCGAGAAGATCCCCGAATCTCAGCAGATCATGGTCGAGAAGACTCCAAAAGGCAGTAAGATCCACTTTGACTCTTAAGTGACGCGTTTGGCATAGCGGGTTTATTACTGTGCTATAATTCTCATAAAAGTGTTCCGGGAGGAATGAAGATGACCATATGCTTTGAGAAGATTCCGGCTACTTTGGATGAGTTGAAGGCACTGCCTGAAGCAAGCTTGAAGGAGCCTGAATATGGCGCGGCGCTCTTTGTCGCAGCCATGATGAACTATAAGGACAATCCCGATCTGGCGATCTCCATGCTTGAGTTCCTGAAGGGTCCCGGCGGTGTTTCTCCTTTTGAGAAGCAGTTTTTGAAGGACAGGCTTGGTGATGGCAAGGATTACGTCGTAAGGTCGTATTTTGCAGGCACTTCGCCTGAAAATGATTACACGCCTTCCGTCCCTTATACTTTAGATCCGCAGAGGGAACCTTCACCGGAGTTTGAGGGCAGGATAAGGGTGTTCATGAGGTCTTCAGGCGCTGATTCTCCTAGAATGGTAAAGATGAGGCTTAAGCCTTCTACGGGTGAGTGGTTTATCGAGGAAGAGATGCTCTTGCCCGACGTCAGGATTCCCAGATCGCTGGACCAGTGGGCTTAAGATGAAACAGCAAAGAATCTATCCCAGGGCATCCATTACTTCTAAGGCCGCGGCAGGTCTTAAGCACGGGCATCCATGGGTTTATGCCGATGAAGTTCTGTCTTTGGAAGGCGACCCTGCTGACGGGGGCCTTATAGACTGCTTTGAAGGAAACAGCTGGCAGGGAACCGGGTTTTACAATTCCGGTTCCAAGATCCGCATAAGGATAATATCGCGAAACGCCAACGACAAGTTTGACTTCGCTTTTTGGAAGAGACGCATAAGCTACAGCATCCGTTATCGTTCCGAGATAATGCCCGGACCGGATTTCAGATGCTGCAGGCTTGTTCACGGCGAGTCCGATTTCATTCCGGGACTTACCGTTGACCGATATGAGGATATATTGTCCGTTCAGACGGCGTGTCTTGGCGTTGAGCTGATAAAGGATGACATATACAAAGCGCTTAAGGAGAGCATGGCTGAAGCTGGCGTTACCATAAGCGGCATATATGAAAGAAATGACTTGGCCCTCAGGGAGAAGGAAGGCCTTCCAGTAACAAAAGGCTGGTATGAAGGCTTTGGAGCCGTTCCCGAATCCGCGGTCACGGAGATATGCGAAAACGGGATCAAATACCTTGTCGACGTTGCCGAAGGGCAGAAGACGGGATTCTTTCTTGACCAGAAGTACAACAGGGCGGCAGCGGCAAAGCTTGCACCGGGAAGAAGGGTCCTTGATTGCTTTACTCATACGGGTTCGTTTGGCTTGAACTGCGCTTATGCTGGCGCTGAACACGTAACTAGCGTTGACATATCCCAGCAGGCTGTTGACATGGCGAAGGCAAACGCCATAAGGAACGGCCTCGACGGGAAGATGGATTTCGTATGTGCGGACGTCTTTGATCTGCTTACCGGCATGGCTGAAAGAAAGGATCATTCTTTTGATTACGTAATCCTCGATCCGCCTGCATTTACGAAGTCAAGGCAGACCGTCGAGGCGGCTGGCAGGGGATATAAGGAGATCAATCTTAGAGCCATGAAGGTGCTTCCCAGAGGCGGTTATCTGACGACTTGTTCGTGCTCTCATTTCATGACGGACGATTTATTTAAAAAGATGCTCGTTTCGGCCGCGAAGGATGCTTCGGTGTCTTTAAGGCTCGTCGAAGCAAGGGGACAGGCGCCTGACCATCCAGTGTTGTTGAGCGTTCCTGAAACTCAATACCTTAAATGCTATATCTTCCAAGTTGTATAAAACTAATATAAGAAAAAGGGTTGCGAATTATCGCAACCCTTTAGCTTCAATTCTTTTGTGCTTAAGCTTTCCAGAGACCGTGCAGATTGCAGTATTCATAAGCAGCAACGACTTCTTCTCCGTCGGTTAAGGCGAACTCGGCAACGGGCTTGTCGCCGGGATTTAAGTGTCTTACCGAATAGCCCTTGTTTGTTTCAAGAGCGATGAACATGATGTAATGTGCTTCGAGCATGGGATGCTCTACTTCTCCGACTTTGACCGTGACTTTGGAACCGTCCTTTTCGATTACCGGAACGTGCTTTTCACCGGCGGCGTCAGTTGTGTTGGGGATGATCTCTTCGGCGTGGCCTTCCTGGCACTCCGCCTCTACCAGTTTGACTACGATGTTTCCGCATTTGCCTTTGAAAATCTTCATGTGATCCACCTCCGTCAGGAATATGCATTCAGTATAACATCATTGTTCTGTGGTTGTTATGAAAATCACTTGAACCAAATGATTTGGTTTTGGACAAATATTTTGACGGATTTTTGATATTCCCGCCATATGTCAAAAACTATTATGAGTTTTTCAGTTTCCGCTGTGCAAAAATATAGTTGCAAGCGGTATGCTAATAAATCTTAAGACGGGAGAGTAAATCATGAGCAACATTTTTGATTTCAAGGGAAGAGTAGCAGTCATCACCGGATGCTCCACAGGACTTGGCGTTCAGATGGCAAAAGCATTGGCTGGACAGGGTTGCGACATCGTAGCGATCGCCCGTCGACAGAATCTTATCGATGAGGTTGCAGCTGACCTTGAGAAGACGTACGGCGTTAAGGCTCTGGCAATAAAGTGCGACATTACCGATACTGATGCGGTTAATGCGGCGGTGGATGAGATCCTTGCAAAGATGGGCAGGATCGACATCCTCGTAAACAATGCAGGCACGGGCGCCGTTGCTCCTGCAGAAGACATCACTGACGAGCAGTTTGACAACGAGATCAACATCGATCTCTTCGGTACGTTCAGATTTGCACGTGCAGCAGCAAAGAAGTACATGATCCCCGCTAAGTTCGGACGCATCATCAACATTGCTTCAATGTACGGACTCGTAGGAAACAAGGTTGCTCCTGCTTCTCCTTATCACGCGGCCAAGGGCGGCGTCGTCAACCTTACAAGGGCTCTGGCATCCGAGTGGGGCAAGTACGGCATCACGGTAAACAGCATCTGCCCCGGATATTTCTACAGCCCTCTTACAAAGGAGACTCTCGATTCCGAGTTCTTCCAGGCTAACGCAAGGACGATGATCCCTCTTGAGAGATACGGCAACGACGGTGAGCTCGATACGGCGATCTGCTTCCTCGCTTCACCCGCAACCACTTACGTCACGGGCGTAAACCTTCCCGTTGACGGCGGCTATACTGCAATGTAATCCGAGTTTGGTTTATTGATCTACAAGACCTCTCCTTTTACGGAGGGGTCTTTTTTGTTAATATATCCTCATGTCGAAGGATAAGAAGCTGAACAAAATGGAATACGGCATCCGCATGCTCAAGCGTGATGCCAGGGGGAGCCTCAAACGTCACTATCTGTTTTTTGTAGTGGCATGTCTTCTTGCCGTGTTTATGGAAGCGGAGTTCATCACTTCCGACTATCTCCTCAACATGCGTTCGACGTTCTTCAACATGTTCGAAAATTCACATATCGAAGTTATTGATCCTGAGACTGGCGAAAAGGTGATTAAAGGCGTTAAGGCATTGGATGAAGATGCCGACGTTTTCCGCAACAACGTTTCAAAGCAGCTCGAGGACGTTAATGAGAAGATCAAGAACCCTGAGAGTTCAAAGGTCTTCGGCAGATCCAAAGGCGTTTTGAATCAGATAATCGATTACGTTGCCGGTGACACGTTCTTCTCGCACGTTTATTCAACCGTTTCCAGTATTGTAGGAGATCCGCGTGCCGCCAATATTGCGATCGTTGCGGCTTTGACCCTTGTTTCATTCACTTACTGGCTGTTTGTCAGAAACCTTTTCGTTGCGGCAATGAGAAGGATATTCCTTGAAGGAAGGATCTATAAGAAGATCCCGGTATCCCGTTACCTGTTCTTCATACGAATGAAGAGGTGGAGAAGATCCGCAATTACCATGGGCCTTTTGTGGATCATCGAAGTCTTGGCGTCGCTCACACTGGTACTTTATCCGATAGTAAGATTCGGATTCTTCCTAGTGCCTTACATCATTGCTGAAAACCCGGACATCAAGACAAAGGATGCGCTTGGGCTTTCATGGAGGATGATGAGGGGAAACAAATGGACTCTGTTTAAGATCATACTCAGCATTTTGGGATGGAACATACTTAATGCCGTTACGCTCGGCGTTGCCGGAGTCCTTTATACCAACCCTTACAAGATCTGCATTTATTCCGAGTTCTATGCAAGGGTCAGGGAAGCGGCCAAGGCAAATGAGATCGAAGGAGTTGAACAGCTCAATGACGTCCATCTGTTCGTCAAGGCGGACAGCAACTCGCTTACTGACGCTTATCAGGACGTCCTCGATGAACTGGCACAGGGCAAGTATTCTCTTGACGGACTTAAGGGAAGAAACAAGTTCATAGCGGACCACTTCGGCGTCGTTCTTTGGAACACAAAGGATGAGATGGAATATGAGGCCAATGAAGAGCGCCACGTGAAGCTCATGGCTTACAAGAGGGAAGCGGAAGGCGAGAGCTATCCTACAAGGCTTTCACCGATCCCTGAGCAGCGAAAGCTAAAATCCCTTGCCCACATCCATTACATGAGGCACTATTCGCTGCCTTCGCTTGCCGCCATGTTTTTCATATTCGCGGCGTTCGGATGGGTATGGGAACTGTTTTTCTATTACGTTCAGCAGGGCAAGTTCATCAACCGCGGCTTTTTGCACGGTCCATGGCTGCCGATCTACGGCGTCGGAGGCCTGATCGTATTGATATTCTTGTTCATCTTTAGGCGCAAGCCGGTCCTACACCTGATCGCCACCGTGGTCCTCTGCGGAGTCGTTGAATACGTTGGAGGCTGGGCCTTGGAGACTCTGTTCCATCAGAAGTGGTGGGATTATTCAGGATACTTCCTCAACATCAACGGAAGGGTCTGTGCTGAGGGACTGTTCGTATTTGGCGTTGCAGGAATGGCGTTCATCTACGTGCTCGCGCCGCTCCTTGACAACCTGATCAGAAAGGCAAACCAGAAGATGCTTGTTCCTGTTGAAGCAGTACTCCTTGTCATCTTCATAGCCGATCTGATCTATTCATGCTTTGTTCCCAATTCGGGAGACGGCATCACAGGCAATTTCGACAAGGGAGACGATCCTCCGGCAGTTACCTCGGAGACGTTGGAGTACGACAGATAAGGAGTCGAAACATGGATGGACGTAAGATGAAATGTTCGATCAAACCGTTACTCGCGTTCCTTCTCGCCATTCCTTTTTTGCTGCTGTTTACGGGATGTCCCGACTATACGGAATCAGAGGCGGAACTTGTCGGCAACGTTAAGTACTGCAAAGCTCACGAAGGAAATACAGCTCTTGTTTATTCCGCAGTATGGGACGGCAATGAAGAGCATACCGTTTTTGAGATACCTGACGCTTATAAGGGCATGGACCTTGTGAGCATGGGCGCAAAGGTTACGGGCTTTCGTGTTGAGTCTGACAGCCAATATTGGTTTTACAATCAGAAGATAGGGAGCAACAGTGAAACGGAGCAAGTCAACGTTGACATGTCTACCGTGGAGATGAAGGACGTCGTTTTTACGCTGAAGATAGGGAAGAACATAAGAGAGATCAGAGCCGCGTATTCTCAGAGGGTCCCCAGTTATCTTGTGTTCAAAAGAGAAAGCGGCTTCGTTATGTACAGGGTGCTGTTCAACATAGAATGTCCGGAAGACAACAAGACCTTCTATTCGCGTGACGGAAAGCTCTATAAAAGGAGTAATGATGAACTGCTTGATGAGTTTACTTATTACACCGACGTGAAGAACGGCGTTGAACCGGATTACGGCTTTGACGTGATATGCGTGGTGAAGAACGCCGACCTGTTCCAGAGCGGTATTTACCGTGTTGACATGAGTAGGTATATGGACCGCGAACGAAAGCTTGTAGGCTTTGAGCGACTGTATGAATACAAATCGAATTGGCGGATAGCCTTTTCGGACGAAGATCTTACCGAAGACGACTTCAAAAAGCTTTGGGACAGCGGTCTGGCCATTAACGAAGGCGGAGGCAATATGACGGGAAGATACATGTACGTATTGTGCGACCACAATGCTTCCAATTCTGACGCGCCCACGAACGGCGTTTTCGTGATAAGTTGGAACTGAAAAATAAACGGGGTCATCTCATTTGAGACAACCCCGTTTCAGTTGATGGTGGAGACGAAGAGGATCGAACTCTCGACCTTACGGATGCGAACCGTACGCTCTCCCAGCTGAGCTACGCCCCCGCGCGTGAGAGATTATAACACAACAATATGATTCGTGCGAGAGTCCCCTGATCTTTTACGCGTACATGCCCTTGAACATGTCGATGACCTGTGCGACAAGTCCCGTGGCGACCGCGACCGCCATGATGACGACGAATATGATCACGAAGCAGAAGTAAGACCTTGCGAAATTCTTCTTGTTTACGTTCCTGGTTCCGCCAAGCGCGAAAACTATGAGTACGATGAAACCGACTACGGGGATGGAAAAGAGGATCTCCAGACCGAAGTAACCCCACATTGAAATCGGACGGTATTTTTCAGGAATGCTATTGACGTCAGACATAATCCCCTCCTAAAAATCGTTTGATATAAAAGTGTAGCACGATTTGACGTTTTGTAGTAGCATTGTCGAGGAAGCTTAGCTCAGCGGGAGAGCATACCCTTCACAGGGGTGGGGTCGCGGGTTCAAACCCCGCAGTTTCCACCAATCTCATAATCCCCTTTGTTCTTGGCGTCGAACAGGTCCTCGGTGAGCGTAGCTCACCTGCGGAACTCGCAGAACAAAGGGGATTATTCGTTCTAAAATATTCTTTAGGGTTGATTTTCGTGTATAATTACAATGTCTGGAAAGACTTTATAAGGGATATTGAAGGTGGAAAAAATGGCAGAAAATCAATCTTTTATTGGTGCCGTAAACGTTACGAGCACGCAAGTGAAGTGCCCTGGATGTGGTGCTTCAATAGGCATTAAATACGATCCTGAAGCTTTGAATCTGACCTGTCCTTTCTGCGGCCTGGTCTCAAAGCTTCCGCAACCGGGAACGGTTCCTTCTATTGAGGAACTTGACTTCAACTCGGCTTTGCAAAGGGCCAGCGTAAACTGGGGCAATGCCAAGAAACTGATAACCTGCGCCAACTGCGGCGGTTCGACGATATACGATGCCGAGCAGGTTACCGGCGCATGCCCGTTCTGCGGATCAACGAGCGTTACGCCTGCAGCGGAAAGTTCGCAGATAATGGCTCCACAGGCCGTTATCCCTTTTGCCGTGACCAAAGAGCAGACCCAGCTTTGTTTCGACAATTTCATTAACAGCAGACGCACGGTTTCCAAAAAAGTCTATGGCTGCAAACTTGAGAACGTTTTAGGAATCTATCTTCCGTTCTGGACTTATGACGCTCTTTCGGTCTCTGCTTACGATGCGCACACCATGGAGACGAAGTATACGCCCAGACAGAATTTCAGAGGCGTAATGACTCAGTTTTTTGATGACCTCGTCATATACGGTTCTGACAAGATCCGTAATCAGAACATTAAACGAGTCCAGGAATTCGATTTCCAAAGAATGGTTCCTTATTCTCCGAAATACCTCGCGGGCATTCCGGCTGAGCGTTATACGGTCGGCCTTAATGACGGGTGGGAACGCGCCAAAACTCAGATCAGGGAAAAGATCAAAAGGACTCTGAACCGCAGATACTTTATGAAGGCCACCATCGACGCGATAGTTACCAACTACTATAACGTCAAGTTCAGATACGTCCTGGCACCGATATATCTCGCTACTTATACGTGCGGCAAGAAAACGCATACCGTGGCGATCAACGGACAGACGGGAAAGACTTATTGCGAGGTGCCGACTTTCCTGGCCAAGCTGGTCCTGATACCTCTTGCGATCATGTTGGTTGTACTGGTGCTGTTTTTCTTCTTGGTTATAGTTCCTGAGTTACGTTAAGCGGGATGGGTTAAAATATGGCTAATTGTAAAAAATGCGGATCGGTTTTAAAGCCTGGAGAATATTACTGCAGGAATTGCGGAACGCTCGATATTCAACCCGTTGCCAGGGCAAGATGGGATTGGCTGCCTTGGGTAGTGATAATGTTTGTTGCAGTTTCCGCCTTGTATTTCCTTGGAATGAGTGCGTTTTATAAGTATAGGGAAAAAACGGGCTACTTTGACAGGGTCTACGAGTCACAGGTTGAAGAGAAATTAAGCATTACTGATGCCGAAAACAGTACTTTCGAAAACGGAATGTTCACAGAGAAGGTCAGGTTCAGATATCCCGAGGTTTCCGTTGTAACAAAGCAGAACAGAAAGAAAAAGACTGAATATATTGACCGGATAGAAAGGGATATAAGCAAGTACTATGAAGGCGAAAACAAGGGCAAATATGCCGCCGATTACTCTTACTATATCGACAGGAAGAACGTAGTCTCCATTCTCGTAGAGGTCACTAGTTTAAGTGAAACTCCAAGCAGCAAGTATTTCGTTTATAACGTTTTCCTCAATACCGGCAGTCTGTTACATGATTATGCCCTGATACATGACCTCAAATTGTCTGATAATGAATTCAAAAAACTGGTAGAAGATACGTATTTAAACTATTTCAAGACAGCGGACTTGACGGAATGGGAAGAGGAAAGACTCCTTAAACACGTGACTACCGGATATCTGAATGTTTACCTCGGAGAGAACGGACACCTTTGTTTCACGGTCGAGATCGAAAAAGAAGACGGAAGCCGTGAAGCCGCCATCTTTGACACTGAGACCAAAGAACGTTTGAAAGGTCCTGTCAAGCTTCCTGAAATGAAAGAATCAGCTCTTCGATAACAGCCTGATCTTGGGTCTTCCCGGATTTTCTTCAAAACACAATGCGCAGATGAGAGCGGCGGCAGTTCCCTGAAGGTCGAAATGGGAATTGAATATGCCGATGTTGTTGGCATACTGTTCGCCGAGCTTGACCGCGGGCAATCCCATGGAGTATTCGAACAGGAGGTAGGGGATGCCTGAATGGGGAATATTCGTGATCTTCTTTTTCTCGACTAAGAGAGTGCGCTTGTCGGTTATTACGGTTCCTGTCTTTCCGTGAATGAAAAGACCGTCGTCATCGTAGAGGATGATGCGTTCGTCCGGCTGGAGATTTCCTGCAATGCGTGATCTGATACCGATCATCTTGTCTTCGCGGATGCCCGGAGCTGAGATCTCATCGTATTTCATCAGATAGTTTTTCATGTATTCTTCGATCTTGGATGCGGAACCGAAGTCGTTAATGGCCCTGATGAACGAAGAAACGCAGGTGTATAACTGGGAGTTCTCCTTGATCTTGTTGTAATCCCATTCGTATATGAACCAGTCTTTTTTGGCAAATCCTTCTGAAAGGGTTGCTTTGGTTGCTTCATCTACAGTGAATTCGGAGCCGCAGAAAGGGCACGTCATCTTCGTTTTGCTGATTGAAAGCTCCAGCTTTCCGGAACAGTTGGGGCAACGGTTGATTTCCATAAACAGTACCTGGCCATTTTTGTTTCCATTATATCAAAAGGAATAACTAGGACACTTATAGAGTAAGCCTATATATAAAATACTTGTATTTAATGCGATAAAGTGTAAAATTTGCTACATATTGCGTTTTTGAGAGGACTACTATGGAAAAGAAACCCTTTGTAACCAAAGAGATGGTTGAAGAAATCGTTAAGACGTATCCCACGCCTTTTCACATCTACGACGAGGCGGGAATAAAGGCACGCTGCCAGGCGGTTAAGGAAGCTTTCGCATGGAACAAGGGTTTCTGCGAGTATTTTGCGGTAAAGGCAACTCCGAATCCTTACATCATGGAGATCATCAGGGACGCAGGCTTCGGATTCGACTGTTCGAGCGAGGCTGAGCTCGTTCTTGCGGATGCGGTCGGAGGCCCGATCATGTTCTCCAGCAACGACACTCCCGCTGAAGAATACGCACTCTGCGCAAAGCTCGGCGGAATCATAAATCTCGATGACATCACGCACATCCCTTTCCTTGAAAGCATCATCGGACCCGAATTCCCTGAGGTCGTCAGCTGCAGATACAATCCGGGCGGAGTCTACAAGCTCAGCAACGGCATCATGGACAATCCTGGCGATTCAAAGTACGGCATGACCAAAGAACAGCTTTTCGAAGCTTATGCCCAGCTCAAGGCTCACGGCGTCAAGAAGGTCGGACTTCATGCTTTCCTTGCGAGCAACACGGTTACTAATGAGTACTATCCTAAGCTCGCAGGCGAGCTTTTCGAGCTTGCCGTTGAAGCAAAGAACAAGGTCGGCGTAGAGTTTGCATTCATCAATCTTTCAGGCGGCGTAGGCGTTGACTACAGGCCTGACCAGCCCGCTAACGACATCAAGGAAATAGGTGAGGGCGTTCATAAGAAGTTCGATGAGATACTCGTTCCCGCAGGCATGGGCGACGTTGCGATCTATACGGAAATGGGCAGGTTCATGCTCGCACCGTTCGGCGCTTTGGTCACCAAGGCCATCCACGAGAAGCACATCTACAAGGAATACGTCGGCGTTGACGCTTGTGCCGCGAACCTCATGCGTCCTGCAATGTACGGCGCATATCACCACATCACCGTACTCGGAAAGGAGAACGCGCCTGCTGACCACATGTACGACGTTACTGGTTCCCTTTGTGAGAACAACGACAAGTTCGCGATCGACAGGATGCTCCCGAAGATCGACATGGGCGACTATCTCGTAATCCACGACGCAGGCGCTCACGGTTTCGCAATGGGCTACAACTACAACGGAAGACTTTGGTCCTCAGAGCTCCTTCTCAAGGAGGACGGTTCCGTTAAGCTCATCAGAAGGGCTGAGACCTTGAACGATTATTTCGCGACGTTTGATACTACCGGATACGGAGACAAGCTGATCAAGCGCTGATCAGATGTCGTCGGTCTCCATATCGTTAACGATATTGTTGAGCCACTTAAACTGCCTGTAGCGTGCAATGACTACGGGCAGTTTTATTATCTCGTCCAGATTAAGAAGGAAATAGACCCAGAGAACGGGGAGTTTTAAAACAAATGCCGCAAAAGCTCCTACGGGCACGATGAATGCCCACATGGTAACGGTATCGCATATGAATCCGAACTTTGTGTCGCCGCCTGCCGAGAATATTCCGCCGATGGTCGTGCTGTTGATGGAGCGGCCCAGGATGTAATAACTGCACATCAGGATCATGATGAACAGATAATGTTCTGCCATTGGCGTGAGATTGACGAATCTGATGACCAGAGGCGCGGTGGCTGCGGCGATCAGGCCTAAGATGAGACCTGACACCACGCAGAGCTTCATTATGCGTCTGCCATAGTCCTTGGCAGTATCGAGCCTGCCCGCTCCGAGCTCGTTTCCGACGACGATCGCGCCCCCTGCGCCCAGTGCGTAGCAGAAGGCGGAAACGATGTCCTTGATTACCGTAACGATAGCGTTTGCCGCTACGGCGTCATTGCCCAAATGACCCATTATTACGGTCATCATAGTAAAGCCGAGGCACCATGTTATCTGGTTAAGAAAGAAGGGGGCGCTGTATTTGGAATAGCGCTGTCTCAGATGCAGTCCCGTCCTGATTACGTGCTTCAGCTTTAATGAAACGATCTTCTTTTTGTGCATGTAATAAACGCAGAAGAGAAAACCCGTAAGTGATGAGGTGGCTGATGCGAGTGCCGCGCCTGAAGCGCCCATCTTCGGCGCGCCGAAAAGGCCATAGATGAATACGGCGTTAAGGATAATGTTCAGGAATACCATGACGGTGCTCGCAAAGGTGCATTGTTTAACGAGGCCGACGTTTTTCAGGATGGACTCATATACGATCGAAAGTCCCATGAAGATGTACGAAAAAGAGGCTATGCGCAGATACGGTATGCCGTTTGCGATAAGCGTCGGATCGTTCGTATATATCATCATTACGGCTTCGGGCATGATCATCGCGCATCCGAAGAAGACTGCAAGGATGGGGACGAGCAGCTTTATCGAATAACCAAAGATCCTCTCGATGTTTTCCTTGTCGCCTTTGCCCCAGAACTGTGCGGCGAACATCGAGCATCCGGAACCAAGGGCAATGCAGAACATGTTGAATACGAACGCGACCTGGGACGCGAGCGATACAGCGGACATGGCGTCCTGATCGTTTACCAGCATGACCGTATCTGCCAGAGGAACAAGCGAGAACATGAAGTTCTGCAAAGTCATCGGCAGGATAAGGGATACCAGCTTTTTTCTGAATTCCTTGTCTCCTGAAATTTGCATACGGGTATTCTATCACAAGGATAAAGCGGTTCTGTCGTATTTACCGCTTGTTTGTGACATATCGTTTGAAACCATGTGATATAATGCACGGTAAAACGAAACTGAGGTATTTGGATGAATAAATTGATCAGAACAATGACGGCCGTCCTGCTTTGCTCCGGCATGCTCATGGCGAGCGCATGCGGCAAAAAGGAACAGCCGGCTCCCGCTGTACAGAGCACGGCTGCGCCTTCGGCGGCAGCTTCATCTGAAGCACCGGCCGCTTCTGAATCGGAAGCTGGCGCGCCTTCTTCATCTGAAGAGCCTCTTGCACCGGTTTTGGCGTCTTCAGGGCAGCTTGACGCCATCTTTAAGGCAAAGGCTACGTGGTTTGTTGAAGGCGATTCCGAAATGAGATACGCGATCACGGATCTCGACGTGAACGGACGCTATGAGATAACCGCAGCAAAAAAGAACAAAGTCTTCAACATGTACGAGGTCAATGCTGACGGAAGCGGTGTTGACAAGGTGGCGACTACGTTTGAACAGGGCGGTCCCGGACCTTACATGGAAGATGAATATGACCTCCGCATTAACTCGAATGGCGAATATCTCTATGTTGCCAGGGAATATGACGACACGTCCGTCTCAGACGAGGTTACGATCTACTACTACATATTGTCGCTTTCGAACGGCAAGCTGCGCGCCAACCAGATCGCGACCGAGATACGCACTACCGATGCTTCAGGGAAGACGTCTTCCAGATACGGTGACGATGAGTTTGAAATGAGTGAAAACGAGTTCAGGGAAAAGACCGATACGGGACTTCCCAAGATTGAATACAAGCAGAAAGTCTCATGGGGGGACGGAAACGCAGTCGCGGGCATGAACGACGCGAAAGCTCTGGAAGCCATCTGCTTCAGACTTGTGAAATAAAAACAGGGACTGCATATGCAGTCCCTTTCTTTACGGAAAGTCAAATTGGTGGAGATGAGGAGAATCGAACTCCTGTCCGAAACCGTCTCGGCCCAGACAATCTCCGGGTGCAGTCAGCGGTTAAGATATTCCCCTTGCGCATGAGCCCGCTGACGGGCTAAGGTTCCGGTAGCTTCATAGGGGGATTATAGTCGCGGATCCGGCTCAAAGCTTTGCCGGGAGGACTGCCTGCTTAACCTCTCTCAGGTGAGGTCTGCGGTGTACGTACACCCACGTGAGCAGATACACGTGGGGACGGTAGCCTTAGGCTGCTACGAGCTCAGTCTTGTCTGCAATTACTTGCAATTTCCCGTTTTTTAAGGAGGCCAACGAGAATCCTCCACCCGCTTTCCAGGCTTCGGCGACCCCGTCGAAACCGGTACATCCCCATAGGGACTTTCCGCAAAGCAGTAAGTTATTATACCGCCATAACAAGAAAAAAACATCCCGGTCGCCCGGGATGTTGATCGATTTACAGGACAATTTTGGATTACTGATCTTCGTCGAAGTTCAGATCCTGGGAAACGTCATAAGGCTCGAAGCTGGAATTGAGGATTGCCTCAGCGTTTGCGATCTCTTCCTCTTCGGTCTGTGCCGCCTTTTTCTCATAGTTCTCGGGAGCGCTCTCAGCGTCGAGCTGCTCGCCTGAAGGCCTTTCGACCTTGTAATCCAATGAGTTGGGATCAAGTCCGTCAAACTTCATGAAAGGATTGGAGAGGAACTCGGTGCCGCAATAGTAGCACTTGAGAGTGAAGGGGACCTTTTCCATCTTCTGCATGCCCTTGCCGCAGTTCGGGCAGTCGACGTTGTTCTTGAAGTCCTTTCTGTTGCTGAACAGGACTGCTTCCTTGAGATGAAGGTTGAAATCAACATTGGTGAAACCATGTTCCTTGAGCATGAGCCACATTGCGTGGAGAAGGATCTGCTGCTGGTTAACGGTTTCCCTGAGTGCCTCAACTTCTTTGGAAGCCTGGAACTCGTTCTTGATGCTGCCGTCGCCTGCGAGTGCAGCGTCAACTTCATCGACGCTCTTCATTTTTGCAAGCGCCTTTAAAGTGTTCATGTCCATGTTTTCGCTCATGTTGATACCTTCTTTCTTTTGATTATTTGGATTCAGATTATATTAGTTTTGTCAAAAAAACAAGATTATTTCTTCTTGAAAGTTCCGCAGAACTCGGCTATCGCGGCGCAAATCTCGTAACGGTTGTCAGCGTTTGCGAGCCTCTCGTCGTCTTCGACATTGGACAGGTAACCCAGAACGATCTGATAGGACCTTATGCTCGTTGCGTAGTTGAGGCCCGTGTACTGGTTTGTGGCCTTGGTTCCACGGAAGGTGGTCTTAGCGGCGGCAGCGACCAGCTTTCCGAGCTTGTCGCCGTCTTTGGCCTTGTTCAGGCTGCCTGACTTCGGAATGTAGACCCTGACGCCTTTTACCGTGTTGTTTGAAAGGGAGTCCGCATGAAGCCTGATGAAAAGCGTCGGCTTTGCCTTCACGGCGATGGCGGCCCTTTCCTTGTTGGATATGTTGACGTCGTTTTCGGTCCTGGTGAGGATGACGGTCGCTCCGCATTGTTCAAGGTAATCTTTTAGCATGAGGGCGGTGTCAAGCGTAAGCTCGTATTCCTTCTGCTTCGTAGATACTCCGACGGCGCCGCTGGTGCAGCGTGCCTTTCCGGTCGTTGCGCCTTTCTTGTAAGGCTCCTTCTTGTAATCGGTCTTTTCCTGATGTCCGGGATCTATGACGACTTTGATTCCCTTGAGACTGGGAGCGTTGCTCTTGGCAACGATTGGCGTAGGAGTCGGAATCTCGGTAGGGGTGGGGATCGGAGTAGGAGTAGGCTCGGGAGTGGGAGTGGGGGTAGCCGTGGGAGCGGCGGTCGTAGCTTCGGTAGTCGTCTCTGGCGCCGTTACGCTCTCGGTCTGTACGGAAGGGAGAGGTATGCCGAGGTTTGAAGCAAATTCAACGAACGCGGCATTCTTCGAAAGGAAGAATATGTATGACAGGCCAAAAGCCGCGGTGAGGGCGAGAAGGGCGCATACGATTATGACCGCAATCTTGCCTTTTGAATGCCTCTTCGCCTGCATTGGTTCATTTGTAAAGGAAGTGGCCTTCTCGTCTGCGGGTTCGCGCGTAACGGGGAGGTGCTTGGGAAGTTCCGCCTTTTCTTCTGCTTCTTCCACTTTTAAGGCGTTGACGATGCCGCTCTCTATGTCGGGAGTCTCACCGGAAGGTTCTTCATCTGACTTCTTTTCGGGTTCGTCGTCTTTATCGGATCCGATTACGAAAAGGGAGGACGCTTTGCTTTCAGACTCACTGGAAGCCTTTTCCTGAGCGGCGCTTTTTGTGGCCTCGTATTCCTTTATGACTTCCTTGATGAAGTCTTCGCGCTCTTTTCCGGAAAGCTCGTTTATGTGGTCTTGGAGTATGTTCCTTTTGCCGGGACGAAGCTCGGACAATATCTGTTCAAGTCTTTTTTCGAAATCTTCGGGCATGTTCCTCATCTCCTTATTAGAAGATAATAACATTCTTTCATTTCACAACAAAACGCGATCTGCTAATGGTTAAAATTTAGTATTGCACATTAAATAGTAGTGTGCTATATTCAATACTGACATGGGAAGTTGATGCAATTGACTGCGTGAATAAAGTCCGTGTCACTTTTGAATAAGGGGGAATAATATGAACAATCAGTTCAAGAAAGGAGTACTTGACCTGTGCGTGCTTGCGTTCCTGGATAAAGGCGACAGCTATGGTTATGACCTTGCTGACAGCCTGACTGCCAAGATGAACATCGCAGACGGAACGGTTTATCCGATCCTCCGAAAACTGGCAGCTGAAGGAAGCGTGGACACGTACCTCAAGGAATCTCAGAACGGACCGCCGCGGAAGTATTACCACCTCACGGACGAAGGCCGCAAAAGACTGCAGAGCGACCGTAAAGAATGGATAGAGTTCTCAAAGGCAGTCGACGGCATCATCAATGAGAAACAGGGGGAAGAAGCAGATGAATAAAAAAGAATATCTTGATACGCTCGGGAAAGCTCTCGGCGCTATGCCTTATAAGGACGTAAATGAGATCCTCTATGAGATCGGCGGACATTTCTCCGAAGGCGCGCTCAAGGGCAAGACCGAGGAGGAAATCGCAGAAGGCTTGGGCGATCCCAATGAGCTCGCCGCACTTTACAGGGAAGGAATGAAGCTTCCCGAGATCATTAAGAAGCGCAACAAGGTTTTCGACGATGCCGAGACTGGCGCTGACGGAAGAAGCAAACTGTTCGTGGTTCTGTTCAATGCTTTCGTAGGAGTCGAGTGCTGGCTGATAATCCTTTTCGCGATCTTCATCGCAGCCTGCATCTTCTTCGGAGCGCTTGGCGGAATAGCAGCCATCATCACCGGCCTGGTTACGGGAAACATCACGTACTTTGCGGTTCCGGCGATCCTTCTTGCAGTAACCTTGCTGTTCTTCGCCATCTTCCTGTTCATCCTCGTGGTTCTTGGAATCAAGTACTTCGCTAAGGGAACAAAGGCATACGTGAACTGGAACAAGCGTATTTGGACAAAGGGATTTAGGGAGGCATAAGTATGACAAAAGGCGACATCAAATTACTGATAACAGGTGTTGTTTCCCTGTTGCTCGCCATGGTAATGGCAGTGGTAACCATCGTAGTGTTCGCATTCGGTCTTGGCGGAAAGATCAAGGAAGTTGATTGGAATAAGACTTTCGGCGAGTTCGGCAAGAAGATAGAGATGCCCGTTAAAGGATGATTACGGGATTGGATTAAGAAAACTTTCTGAATAAGGGATTTGAGTAAGAGAGAAGAGGCTGCCTCACATGAGACAGCCTCTATCTTATTCCGATTTTATTCTAGAGATTGAGTTTTTTCCGAACGTCTTCCGCAGACGCAAAGCGGCGAGGACTAAGTGAGGAAAGAACTCAGTCGAAGTTAGTTTCAGGATCCCAGTGCATGTCTTCCTGGCGGTGCATCCAATCGGACAATGCCTCGGTCATCTTGTGGGCGTCGTTGTCGAAATCCTTGCCGTACATGGGCTCTCCAACATAGATCCTGATCTTCCTTCTGTGAAGTCCGTTCAGAGGATGAGGGTGCTTGGAAGTCCTCGGCCAGATCTGATAAGCGCCAGCGATGTAGACGGGAACGAGAGGCACGTTTGCCTTGATGGCGAGATAGGAAGCTCCGTCCTTCATTTCGGCGAGCTTTCCGGTGTGGGTCCTTGTTCCTTCGGGGAATACGAAGCAGATGTTGCCTTGTTCGACTTCCTTCTTTGCCTTGATGAGGCCTCTTACGGGATTGCCGTAACGGTCAACGGCGATTCCGCGGCCAACCCTCATGATGAGACGGCCCAGTTTGCCGTGATCGGTCTCAAGATCGGAAGCTGCAAGGCAGCACATCCATTTGAAGTGTCCCTTCGGCAGATAGTCGATGATGAGGACGCCGTCAGGATAGCTCTGGTGGTTTGATGCGACTACGTACGGATTGTTCTTGGGAAAATTCTCTTTCCCGATGCACTTCATGTCACACAGGATGTGGGTGAGAAGGAGGAATCCGTTCTTGGCGACGACGTCCCAGAATCCGCGTTTGGTAGGGTATTTTTCGTCGAGCGCCTTATGGTGATCGGCGTGTGATACCTTCTTTTCTGCGGCGTTTCCGGAAACGGATGCCATATTGTCCGGTTTGTTTTCAGCCATTGATAACCCCTCTTTGGCAAATTGCTGTCTAATAAATATACCTCAGAAAGCCGTTTTTTCCAATAAATTATTAAAAAGAGCGATTTGTTGTAAAAAATCTTATAAGTATGATATATTTTCTAATGCGTCAAAAATGCTTGGTGATGGCGGAGGATTATTATGAATCCCATAAAGGGAACAGCTATATATACGGCAGAAAAATTTACCGATATAAGGGACCTCGTCGTCAAGACGTGTGCCAAGTTCCCCGAATTGGACGCCTTCATCTTCAGGAGGTCTCCCAAGCTTTCAGAGGTCCACAGGACCTTTTATGAATACGGCAACGACATTACCGGCCTGGCAACTTACCTTCTCAACAGCGAATATGCCGGCGGAAGATTGGCCGTAGTCGGTGAGAACGCCTATGAATGGTTTGTTTCCTATAACGCGATCCTTTCTTCCGGAGCCGTAGGAGTGCCTCTCGACAGGGCGCTCCCTGAAGAAGAGCTCATCCAGCTCCTGATCAGATCCAAGAGCAGGATCATCTTCTACCAGCACAGACATCACAAGATGATGCTTTCCATCGCCGAGAAGATCAAGTCCGGCGAATTGGACGTTCCGCTTGAGAAGTTCGTAATCTTCTATAAGGAAGGCCTTTCAGGCAAGAAGCCCGATGACACTTGGCCTGAGGGTGACGACAGGTTCGTAGACATTTACGATTGGATAAAGGAAGGAAACGCCCTCCGCGAAAAGGGCGACACCAAGTTCGAAGACACGCCGATCGACTCGAAGTGCGCAAAGATAATCCTTTTTACTTCGGGAACGACTTCTATGAGCAAGGGCGTTCTTCTTTCACACGACAACATCTGCTCAAACGTCTACGCGATCTCGCAGACTTTGGACGTAAGGCGCGGAGACAGGGCTTTTTCGATCCTGCCTTTGCATCACACTTTTGAGAACACCTGCGATTTCTTCATCCTTTCGTGCGGCGCCTGCATCTGCATGTGCGACGGACTTCGTTACATCGTAAAGAACATGGAGGAATGGAAGCCGAACGTCTGCATTTCGGTTCCGCTCCTTTTCGAGAACATCTACGAGAAGATCGAAGACGGAATCAAGGCATCCGGCAAGGAGAAGGTAATTGCGATCGCAAGGCCCGTTACAAGGTTCCTCAAGCACGTCGGCCTTGACGTAAGACGCAACGTTTTCAAGGACATTTTGGACAAGCTCGGCGGCAACTTCCGCATGATCGTCATCGGAGGCGCGGGCATCGACAAGAAGTACGTGGATGCCTTCACCGATTTCGGCCTTCAGTTTTACATGGGCTACGGCCTGACGGAGACTTCTCCGGTCATCTCGGTCAATAACGAAGTCTGCGACGTTCACGGTTCGGTCGGACGCCCGCTTCCCGGAATTACGGTTGCCATTGACGCTGAGGGCAAGGGCCCCAAGGCGGTAGGCGAGATCCTTACGAAGTCCGACTGCGTCATGCTAGGCTATTTCGAAAATGAGGAAGCGACCAAGGAGGCAATTGACTCTGACGGCTGGTTCCATACGGGCGACATGGGATACATCGACAAGACGGGTTCCATCCACATAACGGGGCGCGTCAAGTCCATGATCGTTCTTACCAACGGCAAAAAGGCGTTCCCTGAGGAGATCGAGGCCGTTCTGACTGAGATCAAGGGCGTTTCGGAGGCATTCGTCTGGGGAAACAGAAATGACCGTGAAGCGATCGACATCTGTGCAAAGCTTTTGATCGACCGCAAGGCGATCGGCGTTGAACTGGGCCTTAAGACCGAGCCTGACGATTCACAGGTAGAGACGTATCTTAACGACAAGATGCATGAGGCAAACCACACCATGCCTCAGTATAAGATCGTACGCAATTACGTATTCTCCGAAGAGGACATGATCAAGACGACAACGCTCAAGATCAAGCGTCCGAAGGAGCAGGAGCACATCGAAGGACGCCTTGCGGAGTGCGGCCGTACGATGTACGAAATGAACGGAAAGAATTTCGACAAGATGATCAAGGCGTGAGGCCTTTTCATGAGTACGACCAGGATAATGGACGTCGGCGGCCGTGCCGTTATCGTCGAATTTGAAAGAAAACGCATCAAAAACGTAAACGTGAGAGTTAGAAGGGACGGTTCCCTTTATGCTTCCATGCCGTACTGGGTGAGCTACGCCGAGGCGGAGAGGTTCATACAGTCAAAGGCTTCATTTTTCGTTAAGGCATTGGACGAGGTCGCGCGAAGAAGCGCTGATGAGGATGCCTGGAAGAACATGGACAAGGAATCCGTTGAGAACCTGAAAAAGCTCATAGCCGAACTGATCGAACTTCACATGCCGTTCTTTGCGGCAAGGGGAGTCGCCAGGCCTTCAAAGATCGTAATCGGCAATTACAGGTCGTTTTGGGGCGAGTGCATGAACAAAAGAGGAATCTTGAAGTTCAGCACCAGGCTTGCCGGAAAGGACAGGGGCCTGGTAGAGTACGTCGTCGTCCACGAGCTTTCTCACTTCCTTGTCCCGAACCATTCAGAAGCGTTCTGGAATTTGGTCGGAAGCGTCATTCCCGATTATAAGGTCAGAAGAAAGATCCTAAACGGAAAAGCAGTAAAAAGATAAAAAATAAGTGCGTTTTTAGTATATAATTCTTCTTGTATCGGAGGATGAAAGCCATGGCTGAAAATACTAATGACAGAGCTTCTGTAAAATTCGATCTTTGGGAGCGAAAGCTTCTTGACCTGAGTACCCGCAACAGTCTTCTCAACTTGAAAATCAAGGGCAACTGCGTTCCGTTGTTCGTACCAGCGTTGGGCGAGCTTGAAGATACGCTCGTTGACAACAAGGAATACCGCATAATTCCGAGAAAGAGCCCCGACAAGAAGGAGAAGAAGGAAGAAGCAAAATCTGAAGTTAAGGCTATAGAGCCGGTCACTGAAGACAAGGCTTTGGAAGCCGCTCCCGCGCTTCCTGCAGCTGCCGCTCCGGCAGAACCTTTGCCTGAATCCAAACCTGAAGATAACACTGAAGCTGCAGCAAAGCCTGAAGCGAAGGAAGAAGCGCCTGCCGAAGAGAAGAAGGATGCTTCCAAGAAGGCTGAAGCCACGGGCATTCCCGCACGCGAATATTCCATTGAAGACATCGCGAATACTGAAGAATTCAAAGAGTACATAACATCGGAAATGGGCAAAGGCAAGCTCTGTTCTTCGCTTACTTCTTCTGACCTTGACGGCAAGGTCAAGGATCTTTACCGCGCCGCCAAGTCTTCAATCGAAGAGAATGGCGCAAGCACTTTGTATCTTGCGGTCGGCTTTATAAAGTGGTTTGACAAGGAAAAGACCGATGCATTCTATGCGCCGATCATGCTCATTCCTGTCGAACTCATAAGAAAATCGATCCTTCTCGGATATGCGATGCGCAAAAGGGATGAGGATTCCCTTATCAACATCACCATCCTTGAGAAACTAAGACAGGATTTCGACATTGACGTTTCCGAGCTTTTGGGCGACCTTCCCACGGATGAGCACGGCATTGACGTTGACAAGGTTATGGAACTTGTCGAAGCCCACATTGCGGGCATGAACGGCTGGTCGGTCATAAGATCGTGCGTTTTGGGAAACTTCTCTTTCTCGCAGTTCGTCATGTGGAACGACATGCACAGCCACCGCAATACCATTGCCAAGAACAAGGTCGTTGAAAGCCTTATCAACGGTTCGCTTACCTGGGATGCCAAAAACCTTTCAGCGATGCCTGACGTAAACGAGAGTGAAGTGCTGCTCCCGATCACGGCTGACGGTTCACAGCTCAAAGCCATTGCGGCCGCGACTCCCAATGAGAATTACGAGGGCGAGAGCTTCGTCCTCCACGGCCCTCCGGGAACAGGCAAGTCGCAGACGATCACGTCCATCATCGCAAATTGCCTTGCAAACGGCAAAACGGTCCTTTTTGCCGCCGAAAAGAAGGCGGCTCTCGACGTCGTTTATTCGCGTCTCGACAAGATCGGAATTGCTCCATTCTGTCTTGAACTTCATTCCAACAAGGTCAGGAAGAGCCACGTGCTCAATCAGCTTAAGGAAGCAAGCGAGGTCAGGGCAAAGCTGCCTTCGAGCGAGGATTTTGAAAAGCAGCTCAGTGACATTACCGCTAGAAGGAACGAACTCGACAAGTACGTGAAAGAGCTTCACGTCAGGCGTGGATGCGGGATGTCGCTTTTCGAGCTCATCAACATGTTCGCCGCAAATGAGAACGCTCCTGACGTAGCGCATTTTGACCAGGGTTTCGTGAACGAAGCCTCGGAGGCCCGCGTTAACGAGATAGAAGCCGGATTGGGCGAGCTCGTTGCCGCATCCGGCGATCTGGGAGGAAAGCTCTCTTTCGTCAAGGCAACAGAGTTCTCGCAGGAAGCCAAGCAGAATCTTGGAAGGAACTGCGAAGCCTTCTATAACGCATATTCCCAGTTCGATGCCGCACTGAACAACTTCATGCAGTGGACGGCTCAGGCCCAGTGCTCGGTCATGGGAACTGATGATTCCAACCTCAAAAAGAAGACTTACTTGAGGCTTGCTTCAGCCATCTATGGACTTTCAACCTTGGGACTTCCCGCTTCATGGCTCGGGTGCCGCGACTTCAGGTCGCTTTCAGTCAGGCTTGACGCGCTTATCGCCGCAGGAAGCTCGTATCTCCAGCAGAGGAATGCGCTTTCAGCCGGTTGGGCGGACGGATTCTTTGCCTGTGACGGCTTGAGGCTCCAGGCTGAGTTCAATGCCGCCAATTCAAAGGGCGGTCTGGGAAGAACGCTTGGCATCGGCGGCGTCTATAAGCAGGTCAAGGTCTTCGACAAGACCGGCGCGGGCAAGGATAACCTTGGTCCCGCTCTTGACGCATTGGTTGCATTCCAGAGGACGGAAGCTTCGATCAGACAGGGACTTGCCCAGGATGCAGTCTATCTTGGAGGACTCTACAATCCTCAGGCTCCGTTGCCTTGCTTTGACATGAATGCGGTTCAGAGCCTGAACCAGAGAAGCCTTGCCCTTATGAACGAGGCGGATTCCTGTGACATATCAGGCAACGCAAGATGCGTTCTTGCCGCAAACCAGGGTGCCTGTGCATCCGCTTCATCTCTGATGACGGCAGGACAAAACCTTGAAGCCGCATACAACGTCTTAAGGCAGACTTACGGATTCGAGGACGAGTTGTTTACGCCTGACAACGGTTTGCTCATCGACAAGAAGGCCATGATCGACGAGCTCGGAGGAAACGCCGATCTGTTAAGGTCGAAGATCACTTTCAACAGGGTTTCTTCCAAGTGCCTGAACTATAAGATAACCGGACTGATCCGTGACTATGAAGAGGGAAGGATCGTCGGCGACCAGCTCGTTCCCGCATTCAGGAAAGAGTATGCCAAGACCCTTGTCACGTTGATAATCGACAGTTCTGAAACGTTCAGGGATTTCAGCGCATCGCTTTTTGAAGAGAAGATCTCCAGGCTCAATGCTCTTGGAAATGAGTTTGAAAAGCTTACGCGTCAGGAGATCTACTTAAGGATCGCCAAGACTCTTCCCAACCTTACCAAGGACGCCAATGCAAAGTCCGCGCTAGGCATTTTGCAGCACGCGATAAAGAGCGGCGGAAGGGGAGTCTCCATCAGGACGCTGTTCTCCAAGATCGGAAACATAATGCTCAAGCTTTGCCCGTGCGTTCTCATGAGCCCCCTGTCTTGTGCGCAGTATCTTGCGCCCAACGAGGATTCTCCGTTTGACGTTGTCGTATTCGACGAGGCTTCACAGCTTCCCACCTGCAAGGCTGTCGGCGTAATCGCAAGGGGAAAGAATGCAGTTATCGTGGGCGACCCCAAGCAGATGCCGCCTACGTCATTCTTCAGGGAAATGGTATTTGACGATGAGAACTATGAGATCGAAGACTTGGAGAGTATCCTTGATGATTGCCTCGCAATCGGAATGCCGGAACTCCATCTGCTCTGGCACTACAGGAGCCGCCACGAGAGCCTCATCACTTTCTCGAACAAGCTCTTCTACGAAGGAAAGCTTTATACTTTCCCGTCCGCGGATGACCGCAATTCAATGGTTACG
The DNA here is from genome assembly GCA_017617935.1 of Clostridiales bacterium. GTDB lineage: Bacteria > Bacillota > Clostridia > Saccharofermentanales > Saccharofermentanaceae > Saccharofermentans. The sequence goes on from JAFZVF010000012.1 coordinate 28,566, forward strand.
CTTGAAATGGTGCAGGGTACCTTTGACAGCGGCAATTCAAGAACGAACAGGGCGGAGGCCGAAGCCGTCGTTAACGAGATGGCTCTGCGCTGCCATGATCCGATCCGCTCAAAGCAGACTTTGGGCGTCGTAACCTTCAACATCCAGCAGCAGTCGCTCATCGAGGACCTTCTTGACGAGAAGTGCAAGACCGATCCCGAACTCGAGAGTTGGGCATTCAATGGTGAGGAACCCGTATTCATCAAGAACCTTGAGAACGTTCAGGGTGATGAAAGGGACGTCATCCTGTTTTCCGTCGGCTACGGCCAGGATGAGACCGGCAGGATGATAATGAACTTCGGTCCTTTGAACCGTGACGGCGGTTGGAGGAGACTGAACGTTGCGGTAACGCGTTCGCGTCTTGAAATGAAGGTCTTCTCGTCGATCACGGCTGACCAGATCAGGATCAGCGAATCGTCCTCGGAGGGCGTAAGGGCACTCAAGCGGTTCCTGCAGTATGCCGCGGGAAGTGAAGTCTGGGATGCGATGGCTGACGGAGAGAACGTCAATACCGCTTCATCCACGCCCATTATCGACAGGAGCCTTAAGTTTACGGGCATCGCGGATGACATCTGCGACAGGCTCGCCAAGCTCGGATATCAGACTGACAGAAATATTGGAAAGTCAGGCTTCAAGGTCGACATCGGCGTTGTTTCGCCGTCTGATCCGGGCAAATACTGCCTTGGCATCCTTCTTGACGGCAAGAGCTATGCTGAAGCCGGAACGACGACTTCCCGTGAGATCTCTCAGATCTCCGTTCTGAAGGGATTCGGTTGGAACGTAATCAGGATTTGGTCGCTCGAATGGTGGGAGAATCCGGATCTTGTCATTTCGCAGTGCATCGAAAAGATAGATGCCGCCGAGAACGCAAAGCAGGAAGAAGCGCCTGCGTCAGAAACACCGGCAGAAGCTGCTGAACCTTCCGAGCCTGAGATCCCGATTATCGACGGAACCGGTCCGATAGTTGAAGAGGAGACTCCCGTCGTTGAGGAAGAGGAGCAAAAAAAAACTCTGAATCCGGAACAGGACTGACGCCTAACGCGCAGATCTACAGAAGGCTGGGCGTACAGCTCAAGCCCATGACAACCGAGACTTTCTGCGATCCTTTGTATACCAAGGCCCTTACGGAACTTGTCGTTAAGATCGTGCAGGCTGAATCACCCGTCAGCTCTGACGTCATAGCATCAGAAATGCTCGAAATGCTTGGGATTGGCAAGTCTACGGCCAAATTGAAGACCAGATGCGACTACCTGGTCAAGAATTCCAGGCTGCCGTTTACGACTCAGGAGCTTGACGGGGATGAGACCCGCGAAGGGACAAAGATCCTTTGGGCCGACCGTGAATCCTCAAACGGCATCTGTCCTTTCTACAGAGTGCCAGCAATTGGCGGAAAACCCAGAAAAGCAACTGACATAGCGGTTCAAGAAGCTGCCAGGGCAGTGATAGACGTCGCTGAAGACCAGCTCGGGCTCCCTCGTGACAGCCTTATAACCGAGGCCGCCAAGGCGCTGGGTTTTTCCAGAACGGCTTCAAACACGGACTGTTACAAGCTCTGCGGCCAGGCCGTCGACTATGCTTTTGCTCAGGGTGCCCTGAAAGTTGACGACAACGGCTTCATTACGCCTTCCGGAACAAATTAATAATGTGAAAACAGTTCAAAATTAGGGCGTCTTTTTGTTGACTTGCCTAACCTTGAAAAGTATTATAAAGCGGTAATAAAAAGCGGAAGCCGAATTGGCTTCCAGTTTATTAAATAATTTAAAGGAGCGTAACGCTTATGGCATTAGTAACATCCAAAGAAATGTTCAAAAAGGCTTATGACGGCGGTTATGCAATCGGCGCTTTCAATGTCAACAACATGGAAATCGTTCAGGGCATCACCG
>JAFZVF010000105.1 GCA_017617935.1 Clostridiales bacterium
ATTCAACGAAACCCGGCATGTTAAGCTTGAACAAGCTTCTGTGGCGGGCTGTTCTTGCCTTCGACCATTTACGCTTGGGATGTGCCATTTATCTTCACCTCCAATTCCTTTCTCAAACAATGCTTGAAAATAATACATTATTCATTTGCGTTTTGCAAGAGCCTTTTTATCGAAAAAACGTTTTTCACCGGCTCACCCTCGTCGGGGTCCATAGTATAGCTGAATTCAAGGGTTTCGTTAAGTGCTGAAGGAAAGTTTACGTATTCCGTCTCTATAACGACCTCAATGACCCCAAACATCGTGTTGAGCGAGCCCTTTGTGCGCTTTCCCGGCTCAAAGACCATTTTTGAGGAGACGTCCCCGCCCCTGATGACGGTGACCTGCTTGCCCTCAATGTCGCAGACGAGTTCAAAATCCGAGGCGATCCTTTCGTTCGGATGCTTCTCGGTCCAGGAATATTTCCTGACGCCGTCCTCATCAGAATAGCTTCCGTCGGCAAAAAAAGGCTCGCCATACATTCCGGTCTTGATCTGCAGAACGCATTTTTCCATGTCCATTACCTCTTCTTGCCCCTCTTTATCATGACGCCGTAATCAGGCTCTATTCTAAATGATTTGCCCGACACGTCAAAGTGAACGTTGTCCCTCGGGATCTTGCCCAGGGCTATCCTGCAAGCGAAAAGCTGCTGATACTTTACCTTTCCGCCGTCGACCGCGGTGAAGAAGGAGTTCTGCTTCGCCCTTCCGTAGTTGCCGTCGCCAACTATCGGATAGCCAAGATGTGCAAACTGCGCCCTGATCTGGTGCGTCCTTCCGGTCACCAGCTCGCACTCTATGTCGGAAACGTCGATCCCGTCGGGGCCTGCCGCCCTGTACGTCTCAAGGACCCTGTATCTGGTAGCGATCGCGAGGTCCCTCGGCTGCTTCTCGTCATGGATGTAGACCTTGCCGTCCTTCGTCTTTTCAAGGAATCCCGTGACCTCGTACATGAGCGTTCCGTCGTCGCAGACCGCGCCCTCGCCGACGTCGGGGGTCCCCAAGACGAGCGCCCTGTACCTCTTGGTAACGAGCCCTTCCTTGAAGAGCTTGACCGCGTCAGCCAAAGCCTTCTTGTCCTTGGCGACCATCACGAGTCCGCCCGTGTTCATGTCGATGCGGTGGCAGAGTTCTGCCTCCTTGTACTTTGTCTTACTGCGGATAAGGTCGATCAGGGTGTCCTCTCCGGTGCTCTTGCCCGAATGGACCGCAATGCCCTGCGCCTTGTTGACTATTATGAGTCCGTTCGTCTCAGCGACGATCTTGAAAGGCTCCTTCTCGTTTTCGGGCTCCGCCTTTTTCGCGCCGCCCTCGAAAAGCTCGTCAGGCAGCCAGACCTCAACGGTCTGCCCTTCCTTTACCGCCACGTCCTGAGCCGTGCGCTTGCCGTCGATCTTTATGTCCTTGCGCTTCAAGGCATGGAAAAGGTCAGCCTGCCTCAATCCCGGAAACGCCTCCGAGGAAGCCTTTACGACGTGCTTGCCGTCCTGTGCGGCGGTTACTTTGAAACTGCGCAAATCAATTTTCCTCCCCGGTAAACTTACTGATCTCTTCTTCCAAAAGCTTATATACCTTCGCAACGAGATAACCGTCCGCTATCGCGTGATTCATCCTTACGGTCAGCGGCAGCATAAGACGGCCGTTCTCCTCCCTGAACTTGCCCCAGTTGATTATTGGCGCAAAATAAAGATATCCGTCAGGAAGCTCGACGTTGAGCGAATCATACGACAGCCACGAGATGTAAGACGCGTCAAACCAGTTCGGGTGGTTCATGGCGTCAAGCCCGTATTCACGCGTCTGCTTTGCCTTTTCCACGTCCGCCAGGGCATTGTCGTAGAAGGTCTTATAGTCCGGATCGTAATTGCTGTAGACCGGCGTGCAGGTCTCAGTGTCCTCATGGAAAACGTACTGCGTCGGGTTGATCACGTCGTAGCAGATTATCTCTTCCGTCTGCCAGAGATACGCCATTTTATAGTCGTCTCTGGAGTTTAAGGCCTTCGTCAGCAGGTAAAGGAAGTTTAAGTAGAACTTGGTTCCGGTGCTTTTCGAGTAGTTGACGAGCTTCGTGACGTCGACCCTCGCGGTCATGGAGACCGAGCACTTGCAGTCCTCCGAAAAATGACGGAAGACTCCTTTTCTATAGTATGTTTCTTTATCTATAACCCTGTAATTCATTTTGGATCAGCCGTTTCCCTTTTGTATCTGATGACTTCCCAGATGCCGCAAAATACACACCCGACAAAGTAACATAATATATCCCTTATATCAAATGAAGTGCCTATTATAGTGCTCATTACCTTGTTGTCCTGAAGTCCCAACACCTCCACGATCTTAAAGTACTGGAGCATCTCCACCACCGCCGCGAAAATGAAAACGTACAGCGGCAGCAGCCTCACCCTCTCGGGAATGAAGATCCTTATAAAGGCATATATCAGTATTACGACGAGCACGTCGCCGATGAAGGGCCTCACAAATCCGTCATGGACGAAAAGGGCAATGCAGAATTCAATTGCAAAAAGCGCCAGAGTCGCCGTCAGGTAAAAAAGTCTTTTGCGCATAACGTTTGATAAATAAAAAACCCTCACGGGATTCCGGAGGGTTTCTGCTTTTGGCAGCCGAACTAGGATTCGAACCTAGACAAACGGTGTCAGAGACCGGTGTGCTACCGTTACACAATTCGGCTATGTCGGTTAACGACCAACGAAGTATAGCAAATCGTGATATGAAAATCAATAAGGTGGCAAGATTAATTCAAGAATAATGTTTCATACCCATAAAAATCTCGTTTTCGAGTTTTCCATAGGTACCGGTTAAGGCATTTCAGCATTTCTTAAGGCTTGAGTACCTATGTGAATCGAGTTTTCTCATTTCTTATAGGTATTTTTGGGCTTGTTTTTTGCTTTTTCAATGCCAAAGTACCTATAAAAACAGGAGATTCAGCTTTTATATCGGTACTTGGCGCACTCAGCATCACCAAAAACACCTATAAAAATCGCAAAAACAGCAATTTTATAGGTACTTCGGTGTTTTCTCAGACAAAAAAGCGTTCAAAACGATTAGATGGGCTCCAAAGGCGGCATCGCGCCGATCTCGGTGAGCTTGGCCCTTACCTTGCCCATGTCCTCGTAGATGGGGAGCTTGTTTCTGGGGTTCCTCAATGCAAAAGCCGGATGGTAGGTCGTCATGATGTAATACCCGTTCTTTTCGATGAAGAAGCCCCTGACGTTTTTCATGACGGGCTTTTCGCCGAAAAAGGCCTCGTATGCGGTAGATCCGCAGAGAAGTATGACTTTGGGTTTTACCAGCCTGAACTGCTCGGCCAGGAGGGGCTTGCAGGCGTGGATCTCCTGCGGAGTGGGGCGTCTGTTCTGCGGAGGACGGCATTTCGCGATGTTGCATATGTGATAATCCGCTTCGGAAAAGCCGTAGCTGTCTATGAGATTCTGCAAGAGCTGGCCCGATCTGCCGACGAAAGGAAGGCCTTTGAGGTCCTCCTGTTCGCCCGGAGCCTCGCCGATTATCATCAGCGGAGCGTGGCGCCCGCCTCTGGAGATGACGACGTTGGTCGCGCCGGCTCTGAGCCCGCAGTTGCTGCAGGCACGGCACTTAGCCTCGAACTCTGCCCATTTTGCGTCAAATTCGTCTGCCATAGGTTCTTTCGTCTGTCCCTTCGCGCGTAATAAAGAAATTATACTACATGATATAATCCTTTATATGAGATTGGACAGGACACTTGCAAATTCAGGCATCGGTACAAGATCTTCGGTGCGCTCCCTCATCGCCTCGGGCGGTGTCTCCGTCAACGGCGTCATCGCAAAAGACCCCGGAATGCAGGTAACAGAAGCCGACAAGATAACCTGCAAAGGCGTTGAGGTCGGTCAAAAGGAGAACCTTTACTTCCTGCTCGACAAGCCGGACGCCGTGCTCACCGCGATGGAGGATCCCCGACTTTCCTGCGTCGGAGATTTCATCCCCCAAGAACTCAAAAGCAAAAAGCTTGCGCCCGTAGGCCGTCTTGACTATCACACGACGGGGCTGTTGATAATCACCAACGACGGTGAGCTGTCACACAGGCTCCAGTCGCCAAAATACCATGTCGCAAAAAGATACCTCGTCACTTTCGAGGGACCTTCGTGGAGTGAAAAAGAGATTGAAGCCGTAGCTTCAGGGATCACGCTGACCGACATGGACACCCCGGTAAAGACCGCACCCGCGGAGCTTTCAGTAATCGACGGCCACAACGCCGAGATAACGCTTTACGAGGGAAAGACGCACGAGGTCAGAAGGATATTCGCCCACTTCGGCAAAGAAGTAATTGCCTTAAGAAGAGTCTCTCTCGCAGGTCTGGAAATAGATCCGTCCTGCGGGAACACAGGCAATATCAGGGAACTGACCGAAGAAGAGATAAAGCTCTTGAAGTCGGCTGTCAGGCTTTGACGCTATCCTCCGACTCGCCCTCGAGACATCGAAATGTTCAGGATTATTCCGAAAGCCATGAAGTTGATCAACATGGCTGTTCCTCCAAGGCTGATGAACGGGAGCGGGATTCCCGTGATCGGCAAAAGGCCGACGGACATGCCGAGATTTTCGATATAGTGGAACGCAAAATATCCGGCGAGTCCCGTAACGCAGTAAGATGCGGCCTTTGAATTGACCTTGGCCGCGACGTAAAGACACCTGCAGATGAAGAAAAACGCAAGGATGATCACCGCCGTCGTGCCGATAAAGCCAAGATGCTCAGAGACCGCCGAGAAAATGAAGTCGCTCTCCTTAACGGGCACGGTAACGTAGATGCCGGTCTTGTTGCCCGTAAGGCCGCCTGACGCGATGGCGTTTGTGGACTGCGTGAGGTTGTACTCGGCTTTCGGGTCAGAGCCTTTGAATACCAGCGAGAGGATTCGCTCCTTCTGGTACGGCTCTAGATAGAAGGTCCACATTGCGGGAACGATGAGGACGACCGCCGATGAGAACGCGAGCAGGAAGTATCTGTATTTAACGCCCCACGCGAAGAGCATGCAGACGAATGTGAACAAAATAACCATCGCCGTTCCGAAGTCAGGCTGGGTGAGGATCAGAAGGAGCGGAGGCGCATACACGGCGCCCATTATTCCAAAGCCCTTGATGATGCTTATCTTTTTCATGGTCATCGCTTCGAAGATCTCGGAGGCCAAAAGGATGAGACCGATCTTCGCAAGTTCGGAAGGCTGGAAGTTACCGATAACGGGGAGCTTGAGCCATGAATCCGCGCCCCAGTATCCAGCAAGCGAATAACCGTCGATAGGAACGAGAATGAGAAGCAGGAGCGAAATGACGTACGTTACGCGTCCGACCGCCTTCAACATGTGCATGTCAAGAAGGCTTATGACCAATGCGACGAAAATGCCTGCGGCGGTCGCGGCGATCTGTCTGTAATAGTTACCGGGATAAGCAACGTAGCCCTTGGAAAGAACCCTCTGAAGGACGTACAATCCGATTATGGTAAGGAGCAGGATCGGCACGACAAGGTAATAGTCCACCGTCTTCAAGACGGCACCGGCACGCATCCTTACAAATCCGGACTTGTTGCTGTTTTCCATCAGTCTTTGGCTTTCTTATCCTTAGATTTTTTTTCTTCAGGTTCGTCTTCCGACTCAGTTTCGCCCTCAGACTTTTCTTCGTCTGCGGACTCCTCGTCGGCTTCGTCTTCAGATTCTTCGCCGTCTTCAGGCTTCTTTTCCTCAGACTTTGCGTCTTCAGCATCCTCTTCTTCAGACTCTTCTTCGTCCTCCGAATCAGATTCGCCGTCAGACTCTTCGTCGTCCTCCGACTTCTTGGACTTCGACTCTTCAACAACGTAGAGCTTTGCGGGGAAAGGCTTCTTTTCAAAGTTCTTTATGTGGGCATATGCGATGTAGAAAAGTCCGAAGAGCAGCAGAAGAAGCGAAAGCGCCTGCGAAGCGCGGATTCCCGTATCCGCGATGTAAAGAGAATCGGTACGGAGTCCCTCTATGAAGAAACGGACCGTGCCGTAAAGAACGAAATAAGCGCTGGTGGTCTCAAACGAGTGGGTGCTCTTCTTCCTGACCTGGAGAAGGATCAAGAAGATAATGAGGTCAGCGATCGATTCATAAAGGAAAGTGGGATGAACCGGTGACAATGCGACCAGCTCAGGGCAGAATCTTGAGAGATAGGACTGGACCGAACTGCTCCACATGCCCCAAGGCTCCGTCGTAGTGGTTCCGAAAGCCTCCTGGTTGAAGAAGTTGCCCCAACGGCCGATAGCCTGGCCCAAAGGCAGATAAACGATGCAGTAGTCGGCAAGAGAAGTAAACGGGATCTTGCGGATCTTGCACATGAGCAAAAGTCCCACGAGCGAAAGGACGATTCCGCCGTAAACGGCAAGGCCGCCGGCCCTTGTGTCAAAGATGCTCTTGAGATTGTCCTTATAGATGCTCCAGTTGAATATGACGTAGTAAGCGCGCGCACCGATTATGGCGCAGGGTATCGTTACGAGCATCGTGTCATAGATGAGCGTATCGGGGAAATTATATTTCTTTGCCTGCTTGAGTGCCAAAGCGATGCAAAGGACGAGTGCCAAAGCGATAAGTATTCCGTACCAGTAAACTTCGAAATTGCCGATGCGGAAAGCTACCGGATCGACGTCAAACTTCAGTCCGAGTCCCGGGAATTGGACTTCTTCTTGATTTATCAGATTCATATTGCGCTCCATTACTTCAAAGGATTAGAATAACATTTGCATATATTACCACAAAAGAAAAATTAATATAGGGCAGGTTCAGGGTTTATGACAAAAGTAGCAGTATTCATGGCAGACGGAACGGAAGAAGTCGAGGCTATCACGCCTGTAGACATATTAAGACGCGCTCAGATCGACTGTGACGTCATATCGGTTATGCCTTCGAAGACGGTTACCGCTTCCAGAGGCGTCATCATCACGGCCGACAAGCAGATCGACGAGATAGATTTCGATGATTACGACATGCTGATCCTCCCCGGCGGCATCAAGGGAACCGAGAACCTCCGCAATACGAAAAAACTCACTGACGCAGTCGTCAAGTTCAACGGCGAAGGAAAGGGCATCGCGGCTATCTGCGCGGCTCCTTCGATTTTCTCAGGCCTGGGACTCCTCAAAGGCAAGCATGCCACATCCAATCCGGGCGTCTGGGACATTCTCACGGAACAGGGCGCGGATCTTGACAAGGAAACGAAGGTCGTCACCTGCGGAAACATTATTACGAGCCAGGCAATGGGCACCTCCGTCCCATTCGGTCTTGCCATAGTCGAGTACTTCCAGGGCAAGGAAGCCGCAGACGTAATGAAGGGCAAGATCCTTTTTTAACACCATTTTAAAAGTTGCTATAATATAACGGCTACGGAGACGTATCGAAGTGGTCATAACGGGGCGCACTCGAAATGCGTTTACCGGGTAACCGGTACGTGGGTTCGAATCCCACCGTCTCCGCCAAATTTGATGAAGTTACCCCCAAAAGTTGAACAGAGATGTTAAACTTTTTGGGGGTACTTTTATGCTCATTACGCGTGAAACCAAGCTGGCCATTGTTAAAAGGCACCTGGAAGACGGTGTGACTTTGAAAGAGCTGTCCGAAGAATTCGGCATTCACACTTCGAACATTAAATACTATTTGGCATTGTATTTAAAGCATGGTGAGAGTGTTTTTACTAATTCGGATTCTGTTAAGACCTACACTCGGGAATACAAGCTTAAGGCTATAAAGAGATATATTAATGGGAATGAGTCGATGAGAGCCATTGCCGTTGATCTGGGCTTGACTGATTTTTCCGTGCTTAGGGATTGGGTCGTAAAATACCGCAATGGAGGCGAAGATGCTATTCAGACGAGCACAGGACGAAAGAATTACCTGCTGCACGAGGAACGACAGGACAAGATAGCCAGTGACGAATTGAAAGAGCGGATCAAATATCTTGAGGCTGAAAACGAATACCTAAAAAAATCGTACTCCCTAATTCTCGAGAGAAGCAAACAATCCAAGAAAAAGTAAAGGTTGTCTGTGAATTAAGGGAGAAATATTCTCTCAAACTGCTTCTGGAAATCTCCGGACTTTCAAGAACCACATACTATTACGAGCTCAAGCACATGAACGACAAGGTTCAAAAAGATGCTCCCGTCCTAAGGTTGATAGAAGAAATCTATCTTTCCAATAACGGAAAATACGGATATCCGAGGATCGCCATAGAATTGCAGCGCAGAGGGCTCGTGATCAACGAGAAGCGTGTTGCCAGGATAATGCGGGAAAACAATATCAGGGCCACAAAGAAGAAACGCAAATACAATTCATACAAAGGAACCGTTGGCAGATTGGCTCCCAACATCCTGGACAGGGACTTCACAACGTCCGGACCGTATCAGAAGCTTGGAACGGACGTAACGATGTTTATAACGCAATACGGCAAATTGTATCTGTCTCCGGTTATAGACTTCCACACACGGGAAATCCTGGCATACGATCTGTCTGAACACCCTAACATGAAGCAGATAAGGCGCATGCTTAACCGGTTGACTCAAAAGCATGGGGAATCGTTATCCGGAGCAATCCTTCACAGCGACCAGGGCTGGCAATACCAAATGCTGTACTACCGCAAATACCTTAAAGAACACAACATCGTACAAAGCATGTCCCGAAAAGGAAACTGTCTGGACAACTCTCCCACAGAAAACTTTTTTGGCCGATTAAAGACTGAGATGTATTACGACAAGGAATTCTCGTTTAAATCACTAAATGAATTAAAGCAAAACATTCACAGGTACATCCGCTACTACAATCAGGAAAGGATCGTTAACCGCTTAAAAACAAGCCCCATAGAATATCGAGAAAAATACTATGAACAAGTGATATGATGTGGGTTAAGAATACTCTGTTCATATAATTGGGGTAACTTCATGAAACGGGCGTCGTAAAAAGTCAATAAAATCAAGGGTTTGCGTGGCTCAAAAACTCGCCAAAAACGCAACTTACCACAAAACTTACGACAAAATCGCGAAAGATGGCCCAAATGAAACAGCGATCGGACTATGTCCGGTCGCTGTTTTTCATTTTCAGTATGTGCTGCTGATCAGATCACATTA
>JAFZVF010000106.1 GCA_017617935.1 Clostridiales bacterium
CCCTCGGCACGCCCGACCGCTGCACCATCGAAATCCAGCAGGGCGGAAAGTGGGTTAAGGTCGCCGAACGCGAGTTCTCCAACGTGAAGTCGAACCCTGTGCCCCAGCTTATCCCGCTCGACAACGTGAAGACCGACCGCATCCGCATCCGCGCCGACCGCTTCCTCGACAACGCCGAGGAAATGGTCTTCGGCGAAATGGGCATCCTCGTCAAGGAATGAAACCGAACCATGCGGAGCCCCGACGAGGACGTCGTCCTCAATACCATTGAAATCACCCAGCCGAAAGGCAAATAAACCATGGAGCTCTTCAATGAACCAGAGCGTTTCCCTGAGGAGAAAATACAATGATCATTAACTATGGATTGAACATCGGTTGTCTGATCGGTTGTCTGATCGCAAGTCTGATCGCAAGTGAAATATGATGGGGTTAGTCCCACTATCCCTATGCGACATTTTGGCGCAGTATTTCGTGCCATCAAGATTGGCGCCCCCCTCCGAACCAGCAGTTGCCCGCAAGTCCCGTCAAATCGGCCTTTGCAAGCATTTTAACGGCAACAAAGATGGTGTGTCAAAAGTCAAGCGACTTTGAGAGTTTTTTCTGAAAATCTTTATCGAATGGTCTCTGATGAACGACGATTGACCGGAGAATGAGGAGCATTTTTCGCATACAGGCACAACGGACGGTCATTTTCTTCTTGCCTTTTTCGAGGAGTCTCTGATGGAATTCCTGAAGGGCGGGAATTCTAGGAACACCAGGAACGGAGTCGAGGTAGAGGATTTGGCGAAGTCTGCCGGAAGAACGTCGGCTCATGAACGAGGAATGAACGCTTGAGCCGGATTCCCGGATACGAGGAGCAAGCCCGGACAAAGCGGAGAGTTCTCTTGCCGAATACTGTTTGAGCGAGCCGAGTTCAGCGATAATGTCGCAGGCGGAGACGAAGCTTACTCCAGGGAGCGTGATCATGAGCTCGATTTCGCCTCGGATCTCAGTATCCTGCATGGCGCAGCGTTTGATCTCCTGGTTGATCTCTTCGATTTCGTCCTCAAGCAACTTCAGCGTCTTCTTGTTGATTTTAGCAGAAAACGGCTCGGTCAAGGTTTCCTGACGGTTTTCGAACTCAACTTTCGCTCGAACCAGTGCGGCTCTGGTGTGCGTGAGTTCCTTGAGCGCAAGAACTGTCTTTGAGGGACGATTTGTCGGTTTGGGCTGACGTTCCGTGCCGAAGCGAGCGATCGCCTGAGCGTCAAGACGGTCGGTTTTGTGCGGGAGATTCAGGCTTTGGATGAACGCGTGGATGTTTCCGGCATTTTCGATGGTCACAGGTACATCGGGGCGAAGCTGGCTGATCCATCCGGCTAAGTGCTCCGAATAACAGCCCGTTGTCTCCATGACAATGCGGACTTCCGCCTCAGGAAACTCCTCTTTTGTCCAGCGGAAAAACTTCTTTACCTCATCCTGATTGCGCTTGAACTCACAATATGGCAGCGAGGTTACTTTCCTGCGTTCG
>JAFZVF010000107.1 GCA_017617935.1 Clostridiales bacterium
ACAGCATTTACAGAAAGGGGAAATCAAACCATGAAGCAGCAACTTTTCAGGGTGTCAGCGAAGGACAAAAGAACAGGCGAAGAAGTTCACCTTCACGTATGGGCGGAAAACAATTCGGCGGCGACTGACAAATTATGTGAAGCCCTTTTCGGACATCATGGGCCGTACACATGGACGGGAACCGGGCCGGAATATGAAAACAACGAAGTCATAACGCGGGAAATCTGAAAGAAAGGGGAAATCAAACCATGAACAGAAAATCATTCATTGCAACAGTCGGGGAAGTTTATCGGAATCAGGGCGGCGGATCTTTTCTTTGCAAGGCCGCGCCGGATCAGGCGGGCGGTCAGATCATGCAGAACACGGCGTCAAAGTGGACGTTCAGGGCGCAGGGGATCGGGATCTACGAAGACGGGTCGATTGATTGGGATTATTCCACGGGCGGATATTTTCAGACCGACGATCAGGATCAGGAAGAAGAAAAGGACGTCAGGATCTGCCCGGTATGCGAAAAGGAAGTCGAAAGGTCGGACATGAATTTCACGAAGGACTGTCACGGGATCACATTCCGCCTTGTATGCTGCGACTGTTACCGCCGACTTATGGCGAAGGGTTACGACGGGGAATATCACACGGAAGCAGACGAACAGATTGAAGCAGATTATTGAAAGAAAGGAGATCAAACCACATGAAGACAGCATTGAAAGAAGTTTCACAGGGGAAGAAGTTCACACTTGCCGGGATCGACTGGATCGTTCTCGATCAGAAGGAAGACGCGGCGTTCGTTCTTGCGGCGGACGTACTGGAAGAAATGGCCTTCAACGACGACGAAGCCGAAAAAGACGGCCCGCTGAACGACTGGAAGGGCGCGTCGCTTCGCGAATACTTGAATACGGACTTTTGGGCGCACCTGATCGGCCAGGGCGTACCAAAGGAAGCGATCAGGGAAATGACGGTCGATCTGACGTCTGACGACGGAATGGACGACTACGGAACAGCGACAGACAATATCACGCTTCTGACAGCGGATCAGTATCGGAAGTATAGAAAGCATATTCCGAACGCGTCTGATTGGTGGTGGTTAGTGACACCATATTCATGTAGCGCGTCGTACTCGTACGACGCCCGCCTTGTCAGCACGGACGGCTCGCTCGACAACGCCAGCGCGTACAACGGCCCCTATGGTGTGCGCCCGGCTTGCCTTTTATCATCTGACATCACGGTCGAGATCGAAGGCGACGCCCCGGCAGCAGGCGAAGAAGAAGCAAAGGAAGCCGGATATTTTTCGCGCGACATATATCAGGCCGCAATCACGGAATGGGGCAATGACGCACAGATCGACGTCGCGATCGAAGAAATGGCCGAACTGACGACGGCCCTTCTTCATCATAAGCGCGGACGCGAAGCAAATGTCGCTGAAGAAATCGCAGACGTCAGGATCATGATCGCGCAGCTTGAAATCATATTCAAGAACAGCGACGAAGTGGAGAAGATCAAGAAGGAAAAGATCGACCGTTTGGCCCGTCGCCTGTTCGGCGAATAAATGGGCGGCTATCACACGCCGATCGAGATCAGCCGGGAAGTCGGTCGGGCGGAAGCAGAAGACGCGCTGAAGATCCTGAACTGGTTCTTCGACGGTCGCCCGGATATGTACCTGATCCAACGGCCCCGCGTCGTCTATGACAGCGAAGGAAATCAGAAGGAACCGACGGTCAGGTATTACATGAAGCAGAAGGAACAGGATCCAGTTCCGGCAGCGGACGCGGATCCTTCAGAAGAAAGGAAATCAGACCATGAACAAAGCACTATTCAGCAGTAAAACGGATCAATGGGCGACGCCGAAGGACTTCTTCGACGCCCTGAACGCGGAATTTCATTTCGACCTTGATCCGTGCGCTGACGAAGAAAACCACAAAACGCCGGAATATTTCACAAAGGAACAGGACGGACTTCTTCAGGATTGGAGCGGACGACGCGTTTTCTGCAATCCGCCGTATGGTCGCGCTATCAGCGCATGGGTGGAAAAATCCTTCAGGGAAGGCCACAAGGACGACACCCTTGTCGTTATGCTGATACCCGCAAGGACAGACACGCGATATTTTCATGACTTCATCAAGAACCGGGCGGAAGTCCGATTCATACAGGGCCGCCTGAAATTCGGGGGGGTGCGAACCCTGCGCCGTTCCCGTCAATGGTCGTCGTATTTCGCGGGCCGGGAATGTGAGGAAGGGGGCGCGGCATGAATAAAGCAATAGAAAAGTGCGAAGCATACAAGCAAAAGACCGTGACCGCTGCACTTGAAAAAGCGAAGGCGCAATATACCGAAGCAGAAGGAAGTTACAACGACACCGGGTTCGATCGCTATTACAACAAAATGCTGAAAATGGAAGCAGAGATCGAAGAACTTGAAGAATATCTGAACAGGGACGGAGCGATCCGGGCGGCGATCGAAGAAAAGAAGAAGGTTCGGGTCGAGCTGGAAGAAATCAAGAAGACCCTGAAGAACAAATTGTTTTATCTATTGGCGGCGATCCCTGAATGTTCGGAAGGAAGAAGTATTCAGGCATACGTCGAACAACTCTGAAAGAAAGGAAGGTCAGAACATGGGACTAATTGACGCGATAAACCCCGACGCAAGGGTAGAAATAAAGGTCGGCGATCTGTATTCGGTACTGGACGCCGCAGCGGTAAACGGAAGGACGGCGAAGTTCCTTCTTAATGCGGTAAATTGCGAAGTTCCCTATCGCTATATCAGGGAAATGATAACAGGAGAGAAGGAAACGACGGAAGACGGCGACGATCCAGTCGTCACGACGGCAACGATCGAGATCCACGCGTCCGAAGTGGCGTCCGCGATAAAGAAGACGATCCTTCAGGACGTCGGCGACAAAATGCAGCAGAAGGAAGACGAAAATCTTCCGTTCCCTGACGTCGGAGATCTGAAAGACTGCGCCCCTGAAGGCGTATCTTGTGAAGACTGCGGGGACTGCCCGGAAGATCAGGAAGCGTTCTTCGTAACAGCAGAAGACGAAGAACAGGAAGGCGGGGAAGCATGAAAAAGATCATCGTACCACGACAGACCGGGAAAACAACCCGCCTGATTGAATTATCAGAACGAACCGCCGCGCCTATATTATGCGCGGATCTGAAAAGGGCGTTATTTGTGGCGAAGTTAGCAGCGGATCAGGGGCGACATATTCCGAACCCGATCACAGTCAACGACGTCAGGATCGGGAGCCTTCGAGGTTTAAGGATCCAAAACATATTGATCGACGACGCTGACGCGGTTCTAACGCGGATCTTCGGTGTTACGATCGACGCGATCGCCATGACGTCAGATCCTGAAGACATATATCAGAAGACGTCAAAGTGGAAAAGCATAAAAGCATGGTTCCGGGAGTTATGGGAAGGGGGCAAAGCATGAAGAAAGCAGACATCAAACTTGAAGAACTTCTGACCGTCGTCGGGCCGTCGATGATCGTTCGGATCATGGACGAAACCATGACGCCGACGGGGTTCTTCGTAAATCCTGACGACATAACCGCCTTCAGGGGAACGGCGGCGAAGGCGTTCAGGGCGTTTTCAGGATCCGGGAAATGTGTCAAGCACATATCGCCGGAAGTCGAGAAGGACGACAACCGCTATGTCCTTCATATCTATATCTATTAAACGAAGGGAAGAAATCAAACCATGAAACTATCAGAATTATTATCAGTCATTGGAAGCGCGGAAAGGATAAGGATATTCAGGCAGGGAGAAAAGGAACCGTTCTTCGTGGAATACAAGGGAAATATCGACCTTCTGAAAGAGCGCGGGGAGTTTTGGGACGAAGATCCAATAGTCACAAAACTTCAGGCGCACCCGGAAATCAAACACCGCTTTTATAAAGAACGTGGTCTGATCCCGCCGTATGAGCCGGATATTACCCGACAATATGAGTTCAAAGACCTGACCCTGTTCCTTTATTACGACATTTTCCTTGAATGACGGAAGGGGCAAAGCATGAAAACAGAACCGACGGCAGCAACGGCGACAGCAATCTATCAGATCATGAACCTTGAACTTGAAGATCTTGAAATCAGTCCGGGAACGGAAGGGTTTTCAAGCACAAGAACAGCGACGGGTATCGCGCAGGCGGCAGCGGGCGCATTGTTGGACGAAATGGACGTCCTGATCCATGCGATCGCGTCAGCAGAAGACGAAAAAGACCCGTCAAGGCTTCATGAACTGTTTACGAACGCATACCGGGCGGCGATAAATGCCGCCGGGCGGTCGGTTCGGCTTGCGGCGATCGCAAGAGAAGCAATTATCAATTCGGACAATATGCGAATGATAGACTTCGCAGATCCGGGGGCGCGATATGGAAAAACAGATTTATGAAAATATGAAGGCGGAACTGGAAAAGATCGGAATCCGAACTGACAAAGATCTTCAGAAAGCGATCAAAGCCCTTCCGCCGCTCAAATTATGGATCATGACCGGGACGGTCAGAAAGGCGGGGGAAAATGGATAAAAACGGAAATGTCATTTATGCCGTCGATTTCGACGGAACGCTGTCGTTTGGAAGGTGGCCCGAAATTGGGGATCCGAACGAAGCCCTGTTCAACTTCCTGAAGAAGGAAAAGGCAGGCGGGGCGCGGATCATTCTTTACACTTGCAGGAACGGGCGCGAACTGATCGAAGCGGTCGAGTTCTGCGCGGATCAGGGACTTGATTTCGACGCCGTGAATGAAAATCTGCCGGAACTGATCGAACTATACGGCGGCGACACGCGCAAGATCAACGCCGACTTTTACCTTGACGACAAGGCCGTCAACCCGATCGCCGGACATTTTACGGTCGTTCCGGCAGGGTTCAACTTCAAGAAGGGAGAAAATGAAAATGTTATTCGGGAATAATAAGGACACACGCCGGGAACTGGTCGGCGCGTTTGAAGCAGTCGAAGGGATCCGTTTAGCCGACAATCGCGACGAAGCGATCCTGTTCACAGGGTTCGCGCTTGGCGTGATCTGTCAGAAGGTAGACAACAAGAAGCTGACAAAGAAGACAGGGGACACGATCGCACGCATGGCGGAAGCGGTCGGGGAAGAGGTCAGGAAGAAGATCGAGAAGGAAGAGAAGGACAACATGAACGTGATCGACTTCGATCATGAATAATTAAGATCCCCGGCGAAGGCGGGGAGCCTAAACGCCGGGGATCAAGAAATCAAACCATATTCATTATAAAGAAAGGCGGGGAATATGTCAAAGAATAAAGGTATGAAAAAAGGGATCAAGGCAATGACGGCAGCGGGCGCGATCATGGCGGTTTCTATGGTCGGCCTGATCGGAATGACCGACGCGGCAGCAGGCACACCGGGACAGACGGGAGATATCGCCCTTCAGGTCGAGAAGATCCGGCCCGTAGTCAATCAGACACCGCCGCCGGATCCAGTCATACATATATTAGAAGAAACGACCCCGGATCCTTCGGTCACAGTTTCAGGGAATGACGCCCGGCAGCAGGCCCGGCAATATGGCGAAGACTGTTTCGCCGTTCTTCCCGTCGCTATGGATCCGGCAGATCAGAAGACGGTCTTCGAAATATGCGAAGACAGGAACGTCGCCTTCCCGCTTGTCATGGCCCTGATCGAGCATGAAAGCGAGTTCGATCCGGCGGCAAGATCGACGACAGGGGACAGCGGACTAATGCAGATAAACGACATCAACAAGGACAGCCTTTTCGACATGGGATATCAGGATCTTTTCCTATTAGAAGATAACGTCGGCGCGGGTGTCTATATGCTGTCAGATCTGTTCGGGAAATATCCCGGGGACACGACCTTCGTTCTTATGGCATACAACGCAGGCGAAAAAGGAGCAAAGGAACAAAGGGCAGCGGGGATATATGAAACGGAATATTCAAGGGAGATTTTACAAAGGGCGAAGGAGTTCACGGAGTACATCGACGACGCCCTTGATAAATAGAACGCCCGTTCGATTAGATTAAACGGGCGACGATAGGGCTTCCGGCCTTGTAATGGGTATTAAGATATCTACCATTTTTATATTTATCATTCGATCAATGGATCAGAAGGCGGGGAGAGAATGGGAAAACACAGAAAGATATTCGCTGATTATGATTACACGGAAGCGTATCAGGATCAGATCGAGAACTTGGAACAATGGGAGATAGAGCAAAGGGGGAAGAAGAAGGGGAAGGGATCCTTCATCGGGTATCAGACAAAGACAACGAAAGCAGGGGATCAACTGGAAGCTGATATATATCCGGCGTTTGCTTCAAGACAGGATCAGCCCCGGACACGAAGGGGGAACGAGAGCAGGCCCGCACAAAAGAACCTAAACGAGAAGAAGGCCCGGCGGTATCTAAACAACCTTGTCAATGCGAACTTCGGAAAGGGGGATCTATGGTGTACGTTCACGTATGACGAAGATCACCTTCCTGAAGACCCGGACGAAGCCGACAAGATCTTCACGAACTTCATCAGGCGGATCAATCGCAGACGGAAGAAAGAGGGGAAACCCAACGTCAAATATATTTGCGTGACAGAGTATTCAGACGAAGAGGGGAAGAAGAAGCGGGTTCATCATCATGTGATTATGCAGGGGGACATAAGCCGGGACGATCTCGAAGCACTTTGGAAGCATGGACGGAGAAACCAAACGCGCCGGATCGATCCCGATCCCGACACCAACGCGGCGGGGATCGTGAACTACATCAGCAAGGATCCGCACGGGCGGAAAAGGTGGCGGGCTTCAAAGAACCTGACGAAGCCGACGATCACGAAGTCCTTCAGCAAGTTCGGCAAGCGGACAGCGGAACGCATGGTCAAAGATAGGGATTACTTGGAACGACGGATCAGAAAAGCATATCCCGGATATAAGTTCATAGACGCAGAAGTCAAAGTCAATGATATCAACGGCGGGTTCTACATATACGCACGTATGCGAAGAGATTGAACCGCCGACGATATAAGAACATCAAACCACATTCAGGAAAGGAGAAAGAACAATGTTGACAATCACAACGAACAAGGAAAAGGTTCAGGGGATCGCGGATCGAACCCTGAAAGAATATCCGCTTCCGATTACGGACTTTTGGACGAAGCGGATCGTCAAGCTACTGGACGCCGGGGACGAACGGACGATCCTTGATAGCTTGACGGACGAACGCGGAACGGCGGCGTCGTTAGAACGGGAAGTCACATTCACGGCAGGCGGCGCGGCGTCCGTGTCCGTCATTGTCACCGTCAAGATCGCCGTACTGGAACAGGAAAGAGTATCAGGCGGAACGGAAGGGATCGAACACTTTATCCTGACGATCAGGGACGTGACGGAAGTCAGGGGGATCACGAACGGGAAGGTCGAAGGCGAAGACCCTGACGTCGATGTCGTCGGTATGCCGAACGCGCCCGCGGTTCGGATCCTGAAGTCACAGTCCGGGTTCTGTAAGTATTGCAACCAGTTACGCATGATCGAAGCACCTGAAGGCGCGTCGCCCGCAGATCTGAACGAACAGGAGTCAGAAGAATGTGATTGTGACGAAGCGATCAGGCAGCGGGAACGCCGGGCCAAAATGGAAGCGGCGGGAGCGTGGGCGGAAAATGTATTCAGCAAAGAGAACGGTCAGCTTCAGACGGTTCTTTGCGCGATCCGTTCCACGTTTGCCGGGGCGATAGATTATGTCACGGTCAAGGTCGGCAAGTACACGCACAAGATCGACACGGACAGCGACGGCATGATCCGCATACGGACGACATACCGGGAGAGCAACGAAGAAACATTCTGACACATGGAAAGAGGGGCGGGGAGAGTTTGAAAAGGTTCAATCTGAATTACAACGAACGACAGATCGTCAACGCGATAGTCCGGGAAGACGCGCGTCGGCGGACACAATCAAACTTCAACAGGCGGGGCGCGTCGGCTATTCAGAAAGCAAAAGAAGATCTGAACATCGGCGACGTTTCGCCTGATATCCGCGCCGACATCATCGACAAGATCTATCAGTCGATCGCATACTCGACCGCGTGGGAATACCTGGGCGAAACATATTGTTCGCGTGGGACATTCTATCAACACCGTAAACAGTTCTGTTATCTTGTGGCGGATAACTTGGGAATGATAAACGAGAAACGCCGGAAGCAGAACGGAAAGGCCGGGACATAATGGCGAAAGACTTTTCTGATTGGTTCTATCATACGACCGCATGGAAGAAGACGAGGGCCGCCTACATCAAACACGCAGGAGGATATTGCGAACGCTGTCGGAAAGAAGTTGAAGCGGGAACGCGATCCCTTGCGGACATGAAGCCGATCGTGATCGTTCACCACAAGGAACACCTGACACCTGAAAACATAAACGATCCGGGGGTTTCCCTGTCCTTCGACAACCTTGAAGGCTTGTGTGAAGATCATCACAACAAGGAACACAAAGAAAAAAATAAAAAAAGATATAGGTTCGACAAAAACGGTCGGCCTGTTCCAACGTAACGAACGCGCAGCATACCCACCCCCGGGGTATGTCTTAAAAAGGCGGCCCTTCGGAAC
>JAFZVF010000108.1 GCA_017617935.1 Clostridiales bacterium
AAATAGTATGAAGCGGTATTTGGTATTGGAGAACGGAAACGTATTTGAAGGGGAGGCGTTCGGCGCTTCCGGCGAGGTGATCTCGGAGATCGTTTTCACAACGGCGATGACGGGATACCTGGAGACCCTTACGGATAAGAGCTACAAGGGTCAGGCGGTCGTCCAGACCTTCCCTCTCATCGGTAACTACGGAATAATCCCGGTTGACCGTGAAGGGCCCGCGCCGAGCGTGTCAGCCTACATCGTAAGGGAAGCCTGCGAAGAGCCTTCAAACTTCAGGTGTGAGGAAACGCTCGATAAGTATCTTAAAGACAGCGGCATTCCCGGACTTAAGGGAATCGACACGAGGGCGCTGACCCGCATCCTGCGCGAAAAGGGCGTCATGAACGGACTAATTACCGACCAGCTGCCCTCTGACATGGACAAGGCGCTCGCTGACATCGCCGCATATAAGATCGTTGATCCGGTCGAAGCAGTTACCGTTCCCGCTGTTGAAGAACATGATTCGCTTGAAAATAAATACACCGTCGCAATGATCGACTGCGGCATTAAGGAAAACATCGTAAGAAGCCTTGTGGCCCGTGGCTGCAAGGTCTTCTTGTTCCCTGCTTCAGCATCAGCTTCTGAGATCCTCGCCGTAAAGCCTGACGGCATCTTCATAAGCAACGGTCCGGGCGACCCGGAAGACAACAAGAAGACGATCGCTACTCTCCAGGAGCTCGACAAGACTGGCATCCCCACGATGGGAATCTGTCTCGGTCACCAGCTTTTGGCGCTCGCGCACGGATTCAAAACCACCAAGCTCAAGTACGGTCACAGAGGCGCAAACCACCCTGTAAAGAATCTTGAAACGGGACGCGTTTACATCTCATCGCAGAACCACGGCTACGCGGTCGTTTCAGAGTCTGTCGATCCGAAGATTGCAAGCGAGCTTTTCATCAACGTAAACGACGGAACGAACGAAGGAATCAGATACAAGAACAAGCCTGTCTTCTCGGTACAGTTCCACCCTGAAGCTTGCGGAGGCCCGAAGGACACGGACTTCCTTTTCGACGAGTTTATCAACTTGATGGATGAGGGGAGGGCTTGATCATGCCGCTGGATAAGAACATTCGTAAAGTACTGGTAATCGGTTCAGGCCCTATCGTAATCGGCCAGGCCGCAGAGTTTGACTACGCCGGAACGCAGGCTTGCCGCGCGCTCCGCGAGGACGGCATCGAGATCGTCCTGATCAACTCAAACCCTGCAACGATCATGACCGACAAGTGGATGGCCGACAAGATCTACATCGAGCCGCTCACGCTTACTACAGTCAAGAGAGTTATCGAAACTGAAAGACCTGACGCAATCCTTTCCGGACTCGGCGGACAGACTGCTTTGACGCTTTGCATGGAGCTCGCAAAAGACGGCTTCCTTGCAAGAAACGGCGTTAAGCTTCTAGGTTCATCTCCCGAGTGTATCGACAAGGCTGAAGACCGTCAGATGTTCAAGGACACGATGGAGAGCATCGGCCAGCCCTGCATTCCTTCAAAGGTCGTAAACGACGTTGATTCAGCGCTCGATTTTGCAAAAGAGATCGGCTACCCGGTTATCGTAAGGCCCGCGTTCACGCTCGGAGGCTCGGGCGGCGGAATCGCTAAGGATGCTGAAGAGCTCCACGAGATCGCGAGAAACGGCCTTGCGCTTTCGCCTATCACACAGGTCCTCATCGAAAAGTGCATCTCAGGCTGGAAGGAGATCGAGTTCGAAGTCATCCGCGACAAGTCCGGAAACGTAATCACGGTCTGCTCGATGGAGAACCTTGATCCGGTCGGCGTACACACCGGCGACAGCATCGTTATCGCGCCTGCTGTAACGCTTTCCGACAAAGAGTATCAGATGCTCAGATCCGCTTCTTTGAAGATCATTGAAGCGCTCGGCGTTGAGGGCGGTTGCAACTGCCAGTTCGCGCTCCATCCGACGTCATTTGAATATGCGGTAATCGAGGTCAATCCCCGTGTTTCAAGATCATCCGCGCTCGCTTCAAAAGCAACCGGTTATCCGATCGCGAAGGTCGCAACGAAGATCGCGTTAGGATACCGTTTGGACGAGATCAAGAATGCCGTCACAGGCAATACTTATGCGGCTTTCGAGCCCGCGCTCGACTACGTCGCGGTCAAGTTCCCGAAGTGGCCTTTCGACAAGTTCGTATATGCAAAGCGTGACCTCGGAACGCAGATGAAGGCGACCGGCGAAGTCATGTCGATCTCAGACTCTTTCGAGAGCGCCCTCATGAAGGCTCTCCGTGGCGCTGAGATCTCCGTTGATACCGTAAGACTTCCCAAGCTCAAGGATCACTCTGACGAGGAGATCTGGGAAGGCATCGGACGCACGACTGACGAGAGGATCTTCTATGTTTCGGAAGGACTTTTCAGAGGCTTCGATCTTGATAAGATCCACCAGATCACCATGATCGACAACTGGTTCCTCTCCAAGATCAGGAACCTCGTTAAGTACGAAAAGGCAATCGCGGAAAACATCGACGGCAGTCTATATGTCAAGGGCAAGAAGCTTGGATTTACTGACAAAGCGCTCGAGAGGATCTCCGGAAAGTCAGTTGCTGAATTTAAGGATCTCGTGTCCGTTACATATAAGATGGTCGATACCTGCGCAGGCGAGTTTGAGGCCGTCACGCCCTACTTCTACGCTACTTATAACGCTGCAGCTGCAGGCGGCGAGAACGAGGCTTCCATCGAAGACGTCGGCGATGCAAAGACAGTTATCGTTATCGGTTCCGGCCCGATCAGGATCGGTCAGGGAATCGAGTTCGACTATGCAGCGGTCCACTGCGTACACGCGCTCCGCGAACTTGGTTACAGGGTCGTAATCATCAACAACAACCCCGAGACTGTTTCGACTGATTTCGACACGGGCGACAGACTTTATTTTGAGCCTTTGACGCCTGAGGACGTTCTTAACATCATTGACCAGGAAAAGCCCGTAGGCGTTGTCGTTGCATTCGGCGGACAGACCGCGATCAAGCTTACGAAGACGCTTGCACAGAACAACATCAACATCATCGGAACTTCCGCAGATTCCATCGATATGGCAGAGGACCGCGAGAGGTTTGACGAGCTCCTCGAAAGACTCGGCATCGCAAGGCCGAAGGGCTTCTCAGTCCTCACGAAAGAGGAAGCTTTCAAAGCTGCGCACACGCTGGAATACCCCATCCTCCTGCGTCCTTCATACGTGCTCGGCGGTCAGAACATGACCATCGCTTTCCACGATGATGATGTTGAAGAATACATGAACATCATCCTCTCGCAGGGTATCGAAAACCCCGTCCTGATCGACAAGTATATCCAGGGCAGGGAGATCGAAGTCGACGCGATCTACGACGGCCACGACGTCCTTATTCCTGGCATCATGGAGCACATCGAAAGAGCTGGAATCCACTCTGGCGACTCCATCGCGATCTATCCTGCAAAGCACATCTACGACCGCATGGCGAAGCGTCTTGTCGACACGACGAAAGCTCTTTGCGAAGGCCTTGCTTCGATCGGAATCGTAAACATCCAGTACATCGTAAAGGACGATCAGATCTACGTCATCGAGGTCAACCCGCGTGCGTCCAGAACCGTTCCTTACATGAGCAAAGTTACGGGCGTTTTGATGGTCGACTGCGCTATCAGAGTATCCCTCGGCGAGAAACTTGCTGACATGGATTACGGCGTCGGCTTCTACCGTCAGTCACCTTATACTTGCGTTAAGGTTCCTGTTTTCTCATTCGAAAAACTCACTGACGTTGATACGCAACTCGGACCTGAAATGAAGTCAACCGGCGAGGTCTTGGGCATCGGCCGTAACCTCTCCGAAGCGCTCTACAAGGGCCTTGTCGCTGCTGGTTACAAGATGTACAAGCACGGAGGCGTCCTCATCACGGTGCGTGATTCCGACAAGTCGGAGATTGTTGAAGTCGCTAAGAAATTCGATTCGCTCGGATTCAACCTCTACGCAACTCCCGGTAACGCACAGGCTCTTGAAGCAGCCGGAATGAAGGTCGAAGTGGTCCACAAGATCCACGAATCCGACACAAACAACACTATGACGCTCCTTGAAAGCGGCAAGGTCAATTACATCATCTCGACGTCCGCAAAGGGCCGTCTGCCTGCTCGCGACTCCGTCAAGCTCCGCCGCCGCGCGGTCATGCTCGGAATCCCCTGCCTCACGGCTATCGATACCGCTGACGCTCTTGCAGATTCCCTCATGTCCAGATACAGCGAGATCAACACGGAGCTCGTTGACATCAACAACATGCGCGAGAAGAGAAAGGTCATCAACTTCACGAAGATGCAGGGCTGCGGCAACGACTATATATACATCGACTGCCTTGAGAAGATGGTCGCATCGCCTGAATCGCTTTCCGTTTACATGTCCGACAGACACTTCGGCGTAGGCGGTGACGGTATCGTCCTCATCGCGCCTTCACGCGTTGCTGACTGCCGCATGATCATGTTCAACTTGGACGGTTCTGAAGGCAATATGTGCGGCAATGCGATCCGCTGCGTCGGCAAGTACATGTACGACGTAGCAGGCCACAAGAAGAAGCACATGACTGTCGAGACGAAGAGCGGCATCAAGAAGCTCGAGCTCATGACGTTGGGCGACGAAGTCGTACGCGTCAAAGTCGACATGGGCAAGGCGGAACTTACTCCTTCCAAGATCCCTGTAGCGCTTGAAGGTGACAAGATTGTTGACCGCCCGGTTTCCATTGACGGAACAACTTACAACATCACCTGCGTTTCGATGGGCAATCCTCACGCAGTCGTATTTACCGATCTCGTTGACGCGCTCGATCTTGAAAAGCTTGGTCCTCAGTTTGAAACGAATGAGCTCTTCCCTGAAAGAGTCAACACTGAATTCATCAAGGTCATCGACGAGCACACGCTCAAGATGCGCGTTTGGGAAAGAGGTTCAGGCGAGACGCTCGCATGCGGTACAGGCGCGTGTGCGGCTGCAGTTGCGGCATGCCTCAACGGCTTCTGCAAGAAGGGCGAGGACATCAAGGTCATCCTCCGCGGCGGCGAGCTCATCATCCGCTACACAGATGAAGCGGTTTACATGACGGGCAACTGCGAGAAGGTTTTCACGGGAAGCATTGAGATCTGATATTCAATTTAGTTTTGTGCAGAGCAGGCGCGGCGGGTCCGCGCCTGTTTTTTGCGTCATTCCATGAAGTCTTCCAACTTTTTTGCTAAACATGGAAGGAAAGATGGAATGAACACATTTTTTGCCACTTATTCCATGTTACCTCCTCATTTTTGGAAGAAAGATGGAAGGGAAGATGGAATGAAAAAGTATTTACAAATTAAAAGGTTGCGCCGCAAAGGACGCAACCTCAAATGAGCGAAAAGCAAAACTTATTTTTTCAGCGATGCCTTTACCAAGCCCATGAACAGCGGGTGGGGCTTGTTCGGGCGGGACTTGAATTCAGGGTGATACTGAACGCCGACGAAGAACGGGTGAGAAGCGTACTCGACCGTCTCGACAAGCAGGCCGTCGGGCGAGAGGCCGCTGATCGTGAGCCCTGCGTTTTCAAGCGGTTCGCGGTAATCGTTGTTGAACTCGTATCTGTGTCTGTGGCGCTCGTTGATCGCCAAAGTGCCGTAGCATTCTTCCATCTTCGTGCCGGCCTTGATGTTGCATGGATAGCTGCCAAGACGGAGCGTGCCGCCCTTTTCGACTTCGTCGCTCTGGCCGGGCATGAAGTCGATGACCTTGTGAGCGGATTCAGGATCGAACTCGTTTGAGTTCGCATCAGCATAGCCTAAGAGATTGCGCGCGGCCTCAATTACCGCGATCTGCAT
>JAFZVF010000109.1 GCA_017617935.1 Clostridiales bacterium
GAGATGGTGTAGAACTTGATGTCTTCCTTCTCGATCTCTTCCTTGAGTCCGGTGATAACGAAGCTCTTGAGAGTCTTCTGTTCAACACCGATAACCAGAGGCTTATCCTCTGACTCAGCTGTAGCCTTGACAGTCTTCGAAGCGGTAGCGCCCTTGTAGGTAGAGCTCATGTAAGCTTCTGCAAGGAGCTCGATAGCGCCTTCCTTAACGATCTTAACGGTCCACTTGTTGGTGCCTGCGGACTTAACCGTAGCGTTGTCGTTAGCGGAAGTGAGGCGGCGCTTATCGGTATCTGTTCCCTTGGGGAGAGAAACCGTAAGCGACTGGCCTACCGTGTAGGTCTCGCCTGCTGTGATGCCCTTGATGGTAAGGTCGGATGCGGATGCATTCTTCTTAACGGTAACCTCAAAGGACGATGTAGCAATAGCCTTCTTCTTATCTGTCTTGTTGTAAACCTTAACAGTGATGGTAGCTGTGCCGGGAGCAACAGCCTTAACCTTATACGTCTTGTTGCTTACGGAAGCGATCTTCTTATCGCTAGAGGTGAGCTTGAGTGTCATCTTGTCAGCATCGAAGCCCTTCAGAAGGCTCTTAACCTTCAGAGTAGCCTTGTTGCCGGCCTTTTTGCCATTAGCTTTGGTTCCCGTGCAGCCGCCTACATAGAGGGCCTTTGTGGGAGCCTTCACGGAAACGGTGCTCGCCGCTGAGACTGCTGTTCCGGGGAACGCGCCTGCAACAAGTACCATAGCGAGAAGGATCGCCAGTGACTTGAAAAATCTTTTCATACTTCTTCCTCCTTAAAAATATGCGGAATGAACCGCCTACTTAAGTCCGCACGTATCACCCAACCTCTGCGGGCGGACTTCCGTACTGTATGTATTATATGGTTTGGGGGCAAAAAAAACAATCACGAAAAAGGACTACTTTTGTGGCAGAAAAAAGTTGACTTTTTAAAAATGCTATAGTAATATAATGTTCGCGCGTGAAAAACGCGAGTTAATACAGGGGTATAGTTCAGCTGGTAGAATATCGGTCTCCAAAACCGCGGGTCGTGGGTTCGAATCCTACTGCCCCTGCGCAAATCAACAAAAAAGCCGTCACATATGTGATGGCTTTTTTGTTGACCTTGCATTGTTCAGAAAAAAGTAGCGATGAATCAACGCACTTTTTTCTATGCAAGGCAGCCCGAAGGGCAGTTTGCGCTCGTTCCGAGGTATTTTCGAGGAACGTTTTACTTACAAATATTACGTTCGTTTCCGTTCATCCACGCTTCAATATTAAGGTACACTTCTTCGGCACAGCGACGTCTTGCCTCCACCGAAGCCCACGCAATATGCGGCGTGATCACGAGCTTGCCGCTGTCCTTTATTCTCATAAGAGGATTGTCCGCTGCGATCGGTTCCTTTGTCAGCACATCGGTGCCCGCGCCTGCGATCGTGCCCGCCTCCAGAACATCGGCCAGGTCAGCCTCATCGATGATCCCACCTCTTCCGAGATTCAGGATGATCGCGGTCTTATTCATCAGGCCCAGCTCGCGCTTTCCGACCAGACCTTTCGTCGCGTCATTCAGAGGAGCATGCACACTGATCACATCGGACTCACGCATCAGAGTATCGAGGTCAACGCGATCAAAGCCCGGCTCATCATGCTTTCCGCTCGTGGAATAATAGATCAC
>JAFZVF010000110.1 GCA_017617935.1 Clostridiales bacterium
CATCATCATCATCTTCTTCTTCTTCGGAATATCGTTCAGAATCTGTTTTCCAGTATTTTGAGAATTCCGGCGCCTTAAAGTATTCCAGGTATTTCTTGTCCGCCACTTCCAAAAAACGATAATCATCATCCTTATAGTAGTACATAAGCATGGTTTGAGAAGAATCCGCTATTACCTCATCGCCTGAATACACTTTAAACCGTTGCCTCGATTTCGAGAAATGCTCCACCAGTTGATACTTTATGCCGACGATATCTTGCGAAGGAACATTTACTTTCAATAGATGACTATCAAAGTACGACCACGTCTTGTCTTCACTGTGGTCTGCATGCGATTTCGCCTCTTTGTTATACATATAAGAAGTAAATCCAAACACGATCAGTCCCATGCATGCAAACACCAGAGCCACAGCGATAACGCTTCCTGCATACGCGATCAAGAATTTAGGTTTTTTAATGCTTTTGCCCGTTTTCACCGTTTATTCCTCCGTTAACCGGTAGCCTCTGCCAATCACGGTCTTGATCTGACCGGAAGCTTCTCCTAGGTTATCCCGAAGCCGCCTGATCGCGGTATCCACAGCTCTGTCCGTAACATTGAGATCATCCTTCCATATGCGTTCCAAAATGGCGCGACGCGTCAGGATGGAATCCTTGTTCTCGAGCAAATAGACCAACAGAAAATACTCTTTTGCGTTGATACTGACCTCGCGGTCGTTGACCATTACAATCATTGTCCTTTTATTCAAAGTAATCATGCCGCACCTCAGAAGGTCGCCTTCTTCAGCCTTCTTTGAGCGCTTAAGAAGCCCAAGGCTCTTGGCATAAAGCTGCTTCAGCGAAAAAGGCTTAACGACATAATCGTCACAACCCGTCTCATATCCTTTCAAAATGCTGTTCTCGGAGCCAAGCGCGGTCACGAATATAATCGGGCAGTCGCCCTTGCTCCGAGCCGCCTTACAAACGTCAAATCCTGACGCTCCCGGAAGCATAATATCCAAGATCATGAGATCGAAATCATTATCCGCGACTTTGGTCAAAGCATCTTTGCCATCAGATGCAGTCACAACCTCCCAAAGTCCTGCGCCTTTTCCGCGATAAAAGTCGCTCATTGCTTCAAGAAGTTCGGGTAAATCTTCAACGATCAATACTTTATAAGACACTGTTTCGTCCTCCATGACCACATCTTATTCTAGCGATGTGACACGAGTGTGACACGGGAAAAATAGATTACTTTTCAAATCCCGGCTGTAACAGAGGAACCATCACATTAATGGTACATTTCTTCGACAGTTATCAAGATGAGCTTGTCATCTTCTTTCTTGGAAACCCATTGTGAGAAACCGCTCAAAGAGAACAGAAGATAATTCTTCAGTTTGTATTTGCCGGGGATCAGTGCGGCTCTGCGTACAAGCGTCTCATATATTTCTTTATCCATATTTGCCTTAGTGAACTTGCATTCACCGATCACTGCGGCTTTATCAACTTCAGATAGAGCAACAACATCAATATCGGCAGTTATTGGAGTTTTCTTGCCATTACCGTCTTCTATCATTTCAATTCCCCAATAAGTTCCGACTTGTGTAATGAAGCACCCAAACCTACTCTGAATACCCTTTTCCAAAGTATAGTACCTGCACATGTCTTCAAAAACGCTTCCCATATATGAGTGAATAACAGGTTTTACAACTTTGTCGTAATAGCGCTCACCTTGTCCCATCTCTATTACACTGTACGCCTTGGGAATAAAGGAATACCAAAACTTAAACATACTGTCCCTAAGGATATACTGTGTTTTCTTTTTGTTCTTCTCTTCAGTAATACACTTTCTACGTTCAACAAGACCTACTTCAATGAGCTTCTCAAGGGAATAAAGAACTGTAGGTTCCTTCTCTTTAACTTTGGCAGCTATTATGCTTAGCTGGTTCTCCCCGGAAGCTATTACCTCGATGATAGTATTCACCAATGTTATATCCGAGAATTCCTGTGTCAGCAGGTTCTTCGTCTCATCAAATAAGTAACCGTCTGTATTAAAGAAGAGTTTCTTTATGTTGTAGTCCAAGCTCTTTTTTGCATCAAACAAAGCAAGATACTTTGCCACTCCACCTGTTACCCCATAACAAATAGCCTTATCCTCAGCAGAATAATCCGGGACAAACAAAGCTGAATCTTTATAGTTAAAGGCCTCAAGTTTGATCTGTGAATCCCGTCTTCCGAACAAAGGACTTTTTTCACTGAGAACTTTCTTTTCCATAAAACTCAAGGTTGATCCGCAGAGAATGAGCATCAGGTTTGTTTTAGACCACTCAGTATCTATATATTTCTGTATAACAGACAAAAGAGCCTCGTCTTTCTCTGCCCAATAAGGAAGTTCATCTATAACAAGTACTACTTTCTCTTTACCAACTTTTCCGGTGATCAGATCGAAAACGCTCTCAACTGATGGAAATCTGACATCCTTATATACCGGATCCAAAACGGAAATGACCTGAGTTGAGAAAAGCTCAAGATTTCTATCTGCATTGACCTTGGTTGCTGTATAGAATATTGTCTTTTTACCTTTAACAAACTCACGGATCAAAGTGGATTTACCAATACGACGTCTTCCATATATTACCGTCATACCGAATCCCTTTTTGTTATATACATCTTCCAATGCGATTAGTTCTTTGGTTCTTCCGATAAACATAATCTGCCCTCCAATTTTATTCAAATCATTTTTATTAAAATTCATTTGAATTAAATATACATCTGTCCGGTTTAGAATTCAAGACACAGACTAGTAATACAGATTTTCTCCGTCTAAAACGAGCATAAAAATCTCAAACGTTAACCAAACGTTAACCAAAATCCGGGCATGGTTACCAAATAGTTACCATTTCGGCACTTTTATTGCTTTGTGAGTGATTTCCCAGGCAAAAGAAAAACCCTTGAAACACATTGTTTTCAAGGGTTTTATCTTGGAGCCATTTGTGGGACTCGAACCCACGACCTGCTGATTACAAATCAGCTGCTCTACCAACTGAGCTAAGATGGCATCGCTTTAAGCACGAAGAATTATAACTAATCAATTATTCAAAGTCAACGCATTTTTCTTTATATGTTTTTTGAAATATGGTCCATTAGGGTATAATTGTAATATCAGCAATGCGGGGGAAGATTTATGGCGATAATCACAATCTCAAGGCAAAACGGAAGCCTCGGAGACGAGATCGCTGCAGGCTTGGCGACGCGCCTTGGAACAGAGGTCATCTCGCGCCAGTACGCCTTAGACAACTTTTTCGGTGAGATCAACCCCGGAACCCTAGCAAGACTCAATGAGAGCGCTAAGTTCTTCCAAACTCCCCTTCCCGGCAGCCAGCGCACTTACGCGGACATCCTTGTAGAGAGGATTCGCTCCATGGCTGCAACTTCAGCGGATTCAAACCTCGTAGTCCTCGGCATGGGCGGTTGCATGATACTTGCAGGCTACCCGGGAGCGGTCCACGTCAGGGTCACCGCCAGCGAGAGCATGCGCGTACGCACCATTGCAAAACACTACCGCATCACCGATGACGAAGCCCGCGAGGTCATTACCATAGGTGACCGCAAACATAAAAGGTTCGTCCAGAACGTTTTTTCCAAAGACGTCACGGCTCCGGAAAATTTCGACCTGACGCTCAATACCGACAGGCTTAGCGTTGACGAGTGCATTGACGCTATCTGCGAGCTTTCCAGGAAGCACGATCTCCGCGCAAAGCTCGCCCGTGAAAACATGGCATACGGCACGGTCAATCACCAGACAAGGACTCCCGTTTTCAAGAACGAGACCGAGGAGGAATTTGCCCGGATCTTGGACATGTTCAGCATCGAGTGGATCTACGAGCCAAAGACCTTCCCCGTCGAATGGGACGCCGAAGGCAACGTGACCATGGCAATATCGCCGGACTTCTATCTGCCGAAATTCGACCTCTATCTCGAACTTACGACAATGGACCAGAAATACGTAACCAAGAAGAATAAGAAGATGCGCCTCGTCAGGGAGCTCTATCCCGGCACGAACATCCGCATCGTGTACAAAAAAGACTTCAATGAGCTCGTGAACCGCCTCAAGCTCGTGGGCGGCATGCCGGGCAGCGGGGAGAACAGCTGATGGGAAACCTTTCTGATGCGCTTGGCGTAGAGCGCGTGATCTACAGCGAAGAAACCATAAAGAACCGAATAACAGAGCTAGGCGCGCAGATAGCCAAGGATTACGAAGGCCAGGAGCTCATCGTCATTGGCCTCATCCGCGGCGCAATGTATTTCCTTGCAGACCTGACCCGCGCGATAGACCTTCCCATAAAGGTCGACATGATCGGCTTCACCAACATTCCTGACACGACCTCAAAAACGGGCGTCGTCCGCATAATCAAGGACATCGAGCTCGACATCGCCGGCAAGAACGTTCTGGTAGTTGAAGACATAATCCGCACGGGGCTTACGACCGCATACATCATCCAGAATCTTGAGATGAAGCGTCCCAAGGAGATCAGGCTCTGCTCAATGCTGGTCAATCCCGACAGGCTCCTCATGACGATCCCCGTACACTACTGCGGCTTTGAGATCAACGACAACTGGCTCGCAGGCTACGGCCTGGACCGCGAGGAGATTGGAAGAAACCTGCCTTACATCGCGCAGATCAAGAAAAGAAAAGATTAAAAGTAATGCATCTTCTCGCTTAGGTCCTCCGCACTTCGTTTGTGCGGAGATCGCTCAAAGATGCATTTACTCTTAGATGGATTTTGAACTAAAAAGAAATCCCGCAAGTTCTTCACTTGCGGGATTCTATTTTGCTCCAACGAACCAAATCCGATGGTTCTCAGGCTGTTCGGAGGTTCCGATGCCCTTCTGTGTGCTTCCGTCCGTTCAAAAGACCCTTTCGATACCTACCCGAGCGTCATGTGATATTGTCACAACTAACTGACTGCTGCAACTTCCTATCACACCGTGCAACTCATGTCTCCCTTCGCCGAACATTTGCTATTCGCTTCATGTTGTCTGCTACCATCCCACAACGGGATTTGCTAGAGACATCGCGTAGCTGGTATCGGCTACTCGGTTTGCACGAACCGGTGTAACATCCGCTGCGGCTTCGGCTCTTTCCTATCGATGGTGACATCTCACCAGTTCGCGGTTCCGAATACCGAATCAACTATTTGTTACAACCTGCGGCTTGTATGATCTTCTCACCTTCAACCGCTTGCTCGTCTCTCCCTTGGCGTTTCATCTCTGGCTTCGTTTCAACCTTCGGTAGTTCCCTCCGGCTTCGTTTCTTCGGCTTCGCCACAAGTGATTTCCACTCTGGTTCTTCCCTTCGTCTAATTCGACTTTGGCTTCGGGCGGCCTTCCTCGGAGCTTGGAAGTTATCGCTTCCGTATTCCTTGGAGCTGACTTTATACTACAACCTTCCCCGCCCTGTAACAATATTGCAACAATACTAAATGAAAATCACTTGCTTGTGCATTATGCACAAAAAGAGGGTGCTTTCGCACCCCTTTTTAATGCTTTGGTTGTCAAATTATACTATCAAATGATTTTCATTTAAAAGAAATCGGCTATCGAAGTGATCCCCGCCTTTGCAAGAAGGCTTACCACGAGCATTATAATTCCTGCCATGAGAACGCCCAGCATTACCGCTACGGAAGTCTTTTTCCAATCCATGTCGAGCATTGAAGCCGCAAGCGTTCCGGTCCATGCGCCCGTTCCGGGAAGCGGGATTCCTACGAAGAGCATGAGTGCGATAAAGGTGCCGTTGCTTCCGTTCTTGGTAAGCTTCTTGCCTGCCTTCTCACCTTTTCTCAATATCCATTTGAAAATGCCGCTGCCGTGCTTCCAGGTGCTGCCCCAGATGAGGACCTTGCGCGCGAAAAGATAGATGATCGGCACGGGAAGCATGTTTCCGATCATGCAGATCGCAAGAGTCAGATACTCATTAAGTCCCAGGACCGCGATGCCGTAAGGGACTGCGCCCCTGAGTTCAACGAGCGGGACCATCGAAATGAAAAATACGATTACATACTTAAGAAAAGGGCTCATAAAAATCCTCCGGAAAAACTGCGTCTATTATACACAAAACTATTGGATTCTAAAGAATATCAGGCGGATTTCTTCGCTCCGCTTTCAGTAAGCCCCGTCTTCTTCAAATCCGGATCAAGGAACGCGATCATCTCATCGCGCATGTGATACATCTTCTGCACGCTGTTCTCAAGGAAATAGTAGTGAAAGACGTAGCCTATCGTAAGGCCGAAAAAGATCGCCACGAGGAGCACTCCGGTCAGGATGAATTCCGCCGGGAACAGGAACAGCGATCCAATCGAAAGCAGAAGGAAAAGAGCAAAGGAGAGCGTCACCATAAGGTGGATCAGCCTTTCATGCTGAAAGTAGGATATCTTAACCTCAAACTCGGCAAGCACGCGGCGGGTCTTCTCTTCACCGGCCTCTTTCATTTCATTGTCAATGAAAGACTGTGCGGCCTTCATCGTTTGAACGACGTATTCCTTCACAAAGAGAACCTCCTGTTTACGTAATTGATCACTCCGCGTTTGTCAGCGGTCCAAGTCGGCGCCAGAAGAAGCTTTTTCGGTCCGTCTCCCGTCAGCCTGTGCACTACCATGTCCGGAGGCAAGAGCCTTATTGCCTTCTCAACAATATCAAAATACTCCTCTTGCCCCAATACTTCAAATTCCCCGTCACGCCACATGCGCTCGAGAACCGTTTCTTTTAAGACGTACAGACAGGTGAACTTAATGCCGTCAGTACCCGCCGAAACGCAATGCCTGACTGATTCCATCATCTGATCTTCCGTCTCTTTCGGAAGGCCGAAGATCAAATGTGTTATCACGTTGACGCCTGCCGCCTTGAGGCGTTTTACCGCCTCATCATACTCCCTGGTCTCGTAGCATCTGTTGATGAGCTTGGCTGTCCGATCGTCTGAGGTCTGGAGCCCCAATTCAACATAGACGGGGATCTTGGCCGCCCTTTCGGAAATCACTTTCACGATCCCTTCAGGAAGGCAGTCGGGCCTGGTCGCGATCGAAAGCGCCTTGACCCGCGGATGCGAGATTGCCTCATTCATAGCTGCGGCAAGCATTTCCGGGCTGCAGTAAGTGTTCGTGAAGCTCTGGAAATATGCTATGTATCCCGCATTGGGACCCGCCTTTTTCTCGACTCTGGAAATGGCTTCGTCGATCTGCTCCGTTATGCTCTTTTCCGCGCAGGAAGCGAATTCGCCCGATCCTCCCGCCGAGCAGAAGATGCAGCCGCCCGTGCCTTTCGTGCCGTCTCGGTTGGGGCAGGTCTTGGCGAAGCTGATCGATGCCTTGTACATCTTGCAGCCGAATCTCGCCTTGTAATGTTCATTTGCGGTCAGCATCACAAACCGTCCTCCGGATGGAACGGATCGTTGCTTACCGGAGCCGCGTGGTCTTGGGCCCTCTGCATCTCGGCCTCCGCCGCGCTCGTTATTACGCCTTTGCCGTAGCGCCTGTTTATGTCGTCTATTACCTTATCCAACCTGCTCGTCTTCTTTCTGGTCTCCTCATCGGTAAACATGGAGATCTGCGTTCCCATGTCCGCGGGAATTACCTTTGAGCACCTTACGCCGATGCTCCTGATCCCCTTGCTCCAGTCCCAAGACTCCTCGAAAAGGGATTTTGCGGCTTTGTATATTGTACCCGCGTTGTCCGTAGGTTCAAACAACACTTTCTGTTTTTCACATCTTACAAGGTCCCTGTCCCTGATCTCGATCTGTATCACGGTGCCCTTGAGGCCGTGCTTTCTGAGCCTTTCGGCAACGCTCTCGGAAAGCATGTGCAAAGTCCTCGAGACAGCCGCGTTCGAGGTCATGTCGGTCGCAGTGGTAGTGGAATTTCCTACGGACTTTATCTCGCGCTTGTGGCCCGCAACGGCGACGGGAGAATCGTCAAGGCCGTTGGCGTAGCGCCACAGCACGTCCCCCGCCTTTCCAAGATACCTGATCAGATAATCCTGGTCCGTATGCGCCAAGTCTCCTATCGTCCTGACGTTAATCTTCTTGAGCCTGTTCATCGTGCTCCGGCCGACGAAAAGCAAGTCATCCGCAGGGAGCGGCCAGATCTTGTCCTTCCAGTCCACGTCCGTGAAAACGGTCGTCGCATCAGGCTTTTTGTAGTCGCTTCCGAGCTTTGCGAATATCTTGTTGAAGCTGATTCCGACCGAGCATGTCAGCTTGAACCTTTCCTTTACCGTCTGCCTAATCGAATCGGCGACCTTGACGGCGTCGTCAAAATCTTTGCATGCGTCCGTCATGTCGAGCCAGCATTCGTCAAGTCCGAAGGGCTCAACGCGGTCGGTATAGCCGTAGTACATCTCCCTGAGCTTCTTTGAATAGAACTCGTATTTTTCGTGATGCGGAGGAGCCAAGACCAGATCCGGACACTTGGCCTTCGCCTGCCATATGGCTTCGGCGGTCTTTACGCCGAACTTCTTGGCGAGCTCGTTTTTTGCCAGAACAATGCCGTGCCTCGCCTCCTTGTCTCCCACGACCGCCATCGGCACGTTGCGGTATTCGGGATGGGAGATCATCTCGACGGAGGCAAAATAGCAGTTCTGGTCAATGTGGAAGATTATCCGTTTCATAGGGCAATGATACTACAAAACGAACATATTTTCTATATTGGCGGATCCCTTATATATAAATGTTAATTCTTCCAAATCTTATCTAAAAAGTGTGCAATTTTGCGTTTGAGGGTATATAATAACCGTGTAATTATCAAAAATATCAAAATTTATAAAAGCAGCGGCGGGGGCGAATCACCACCTGCCGATAATTATGGGATTGGAGGTATTTGTAATGGCAAAGCAAAAGGTGTTTCTCGTTGATGATGATAACGACATCCTGACACTTAATCACGACTTCCTTGTTGGCGAAGGATATGAAGTCGTTACTGCCACTTCCTGTGCGGAAGCCATTGAAAAGGTAAAAGTACATAATTTCGCATGCATCGTATTGGACGTCATGCTCCCCGACGGATCGGCATTCGATCTCGCTCCCAAGCTCAGGACTTACACTGACTGCCCCATCATCTTCCTCACCGCAAAGGACCAGCAGGAAGACGTCATCAAGGGCTTCACCGTAGGCGCGGACGATTACATCACCAAGCCTTATTCCCTTCCTGAGCTGAGCCTCCGCATCAACGTTCACATCAAGCGCAACATGAAGAGCGAAGGATTCCTCGTTGAGTATCCGCCTCTCAAGATCAACATCAAAACGCGTGAGGTAACACTCAAGGACAAGCCTCTGCATCTGACGAACCGTGAGTTCGACATCCTCTGCCTGCTCGCAGAGACGCCGAACGTAATCGTTCCCTTCACAAGGATCTATTCCCACGTCTGGGGTGACGATTCACCGTGCGACAACCATCTCGTAATGGTCAACATCTCCTACCTCAGAAAGAAGATGGAGAAGATCGCACCTGAGATCACGTTCGTCAAGACCGAATGGGGAATCGGATATTCCTTCGCTTATCCCCCGGTCAAGAACAGCATGAACACGCAGTATTGATCTCGTAAAAGCCCTATGTTCAGGGCTTAGACCGAAAAGGTAAAGCAAGCCCCGGGCAGACAGTCATGTTTCCCGGGGCATTTTAAGCAACAGGAGAAACGATGCCACAGTACAGGCACAGCAAGCGCGCCAGAAGATTTTTCGGTGAATTCGAAAAGGAACGCAGAAAGACCGTAAGTTTTGCGCTCCTAACATTCATCGTCCTCATGGTCGCCACTATCGCCTGTGCAGGAGCCGTAAGCTCTTTCAACTCGATCACCGGAATCCAGTCCGAGTATGACTCATCAAAGCACGCGTATCTGATTTCCAAGGATCTTGCCCAGTCAAAAGCCTGCTCGACCTTCATTTCCGAACATTGGGACATAATCCCCAACGTTTCGCCGTACGACGCGGTCTCTCAAACGGAAGCGGGTCCCCTGGCGCTCTACAATGACATGACGCATGCCAAAGACGTATCCATTACGGACAGCTGGCGCGGATGGAAGGATTTCGAGAACAGTGCCCAGTGGTTCAATAAGACCGGCAACGTTGAATACAAGACTTATTTCATAGACGGAACCGAGACCAACTCCGTTGCTTACGTCAATTCATTCGAGTGCGATCCTTCAATCGAGACTTTGTATCTTAGCTTCCACCACATCAACGGAATCGCGCGCATTTACTGTAACGGTGAATACGCGGGCGTGATCGGAGAGATGACGCCTTACTTCAACACGAGGGCCTTCGCGGATTTCTGCATGCTGGTGCCTGAAGACGGAAGGATCGATCTCACCATCGTCGTCTCCTGTCCTACCAAGGTAACGAATCCGGGAATCATTTCATACCCGCTCCTGCAGAACAGGGCCTCGGTCAGCCTCAGAACGGCATTCCTGGGCGGACACTTCTCGGTCATGCTACTGCTCTTCGCGATCGGCATCATCGCGGGCACCTATCTGATCGCGAGCAACTTCAAGGACAATCTCCTAATCTGGTCATTCATCATCGCTTTCACTTCCGTCTTCGTCTACTATCTGGTCGACTTCAGGTTCATTCCCGTCAACGCGCATTACCGCGCGATCGAAAGGTTCATGCTTATTACCGTTTCCGCGGTATTCGCTTACGCGATCAACACGTGCATCTTACGGTACGGCAGAAAGCGCAAGTCACACATAAAGTTCCTCAGGGTCGACCATCATCTGGTCTTCCTGACCGGCGCGCTCTTTTTCGCGGCATACATCTTTTTTGACGTCTTTTTTGGACGGGTCGCCCCTGAGTTTGCATCGATCAGTTTCGGACTGATGGTAATAACCGGAAACCTCTTAAAGGACATCCTGCTTTACAGGCACAGGGATCCAAACCAGCTCCTCATAGCAATGTCCGTGAGCTTCGTCTTCTTCGTCCTCTACCTCTCGGTCCTTTTGGACGGTACAGCCGTATACATGCTCCCGACGTACAGCATCCTCTACATCCTGTTCGTCATCGCCGTCGAAGTCATTTTCGTCTCAAGATACATCAACCAGAAAAAGACTCTCGAAATAGACGCGGACAACCTCAAACGCCAGGTCCGTGAGAAGACCCAGTTCATCTCCGAGATCAACCGCGACCTCATCGATACCAACAAAAAGCTTATGGAAGGCGAGCAGGCGCGTAAGAACGTCATGTCCAACGTTTCGCACGACCTGAGGACCCCTATCACGGCCATCCGCGGATATGCCGAGCTCATGCTCTCTTCGGGCGACAGGCTCGGTCCGGAGCAGCGTGAGGCTTACCTCACCAACATCGTAAGGCGTTCCGAGCAGATGGAAAGGATCGTTTCCGACATCATGGAGCTCACGAGAATGGAAGCGAGCGACGCGGAATTCCAGTTCTCCGACGTTTCCGTCTGCGAGATGCTCGATGAAGTCACCATGATGTATTCAATGGATCTTGAAGGTACGAAAAAGCACGTCACCCTCGACATTCCCGAGGATGACTTCCTCATCGTCAAGGCGGACCCGAGAAAGCTTTCCCGCGTTTTCGAGAACCTTGTTTCAAATGCAATAAATTATACGGGTGAGGAAGCGCTTATCGCCGTAAAGGCATGGCGTACCGGCGCGGACCTGCCCATAGACAAGCAAAAGATCCACGTAACGGTGTCAGACAATGGCATTGGAATTCCGGAAGACAGTCTTTCCCGCATTTTCGACCGTTTCTACAGGGCGAAGAATTCGGGCGTCAACATTAAGGGAACGGGCTTGGGCCTCGCCATCGTAAAACTCATCTGCGACAAGCACGAGGCCAAGATCACCGTTAAGAGCAAGCTTGGCGTCGGAACCACCTTTGAGGTGGTCCTGAACGCCACTTACTGATCAGCCGATAGACTGAAGATAGTTGTTAAGCTCCTCGATAAGGGCATCACAGTCCATGCCGTGAACAATGCATGCTTCCTCGATCGTCTCGCCTGAAGCCATTGCACAGCCAAGGCAGTGAAGACCTGCAGACATAAGGATGGGTGCAATACCCTCATCAACATTAACAACATCACCGATTATGGTATCTTTGGTAACAACCATTTTAGGCCTCCATATATTTATTTTAAGCAGTAAAAGAATACACTACGGGAGGCCGTTTGTCATTCATGTCAGATAAATATGACACGGTAGTAAATTTTTTTGATAAATTGTGCCCCAAATGCCCTAAAATGCTTGACAAGCCTTTGTTTTAAGGCAATAATATGCTTGCAATAAAGGTCGTCAGACGACTATTTAGGAGGAAAATAACATGAATAAGTCACAGCTTATCGACGCAATCGCTGCTGAGTCTGGTCTTTCCAAGAAGGACGCAGAGGCTTCCCTCAAGGCTACTCTCAATGCAATCGAGGGTGCTCTCACAAAGGGCGACAAGGTTGTTCTTGTTGGTTTCGGTACATTCAAGACAAAGAAGCTCGCTGCTCGCAGCGGCCGTAACCCTGCTACAGGCGCTACAATCAAGATCGCTGCTTC
Source organism: Clostridiales bacterium (assembly GCA_017617935.1). Taxonomy (GTDB): domain Bacteria; phylum Bacillota; class Clostridia; order Saccharofermentanales; family Saccharofermentanaceae; genus Saccharofermentans. Next base: position 12,519 of record JAFZVF010000110.1, read on the forward strand.
TACAGTTCCTACATTCAAGGCTGGCAAGTCCCTCAAGGATAAGGTCAACACAAAGAAGGGCGGAAAGAAGAAGTAATTCTTCTCAGCTGTTTAAGTTGAATCACAAGGAACGATCGGCTTACGCCGGTCGTTCTTTTTTGTGATCTTATTTCAGTCGACCGTTCCGAATTTGAGCCTTCTTCCCGTTCTGGTTACAAGGCTTTGGAGTATGTTGCGGCTCCTCATTCCGGCAAAAGCGCTGTTGCTTACCGCATACCTGACGTCCCTTTCGACCTGTGAAAAGGTCATCTTGTACGCCCTCGCGGCCGAAAGATAGACGGTCTTCATGTTTACGGGCACCTTTGAGCCAGACAGGAATATGGCCTTCACCGCATCGAACAAAACGACCGAACCGATGAGCGAGAGGTCGAGCCCGAATTCCTTGAAAACGCTCTTGATGCACATGTCGAAGAACTCTTCGTCAACGTCGCCCTTCGCCTTGCCGCTCACCAATGCCGTCACGGCCGCAGACGCCCTTCCGCGGTTCTGTCTGCCGTCTATTATGTAATGCACTATTCCGTCCTCTCCCCGAATGCCGATTATCCCCCTGTCACCCAACAGCGCGTTGATGTTCTCGAGAAGGCTCAGATCACTGCACACGACCGACATTTCGATTCCACCACCATAGTCTTTGATAATTTCCGCCATATGGTTCTCACCTCCTTTTCATGATTGCAGTTTATAACGGCGGAAAACGGTTTTGGGGGCAATGTTGGCCAGACGCGAAAAAACGGCCCGAAAATGAGACTTTCGGGCTAAAATTGGGACTGCTGGGACTTTTTTGCCTTTTTGGGACTTTTTGAAAAGGCTACTGCTTGGCGGCAGTTTCGGAAGGCGTCGCCTCGGGATTCGACATGTCGATGATCTCAGAGGTGAAACGAGAGTAATTGGTGTGCTTGACGCGGACCGTGTCACCCACCTTTGCCTTCATTCTCAAAGGATTGATGAAATAACATTTCCCGTCAATGAAAAAGTAGTTGTTGAGGAAGGAAACGTCGGTTATCTTGCCCGTATCATAATAGTAGCTCTTGCTGGCGATGCTGCTGATGTCCATGAGCCTTGGAGCCGTTATCAGTCCGAGATCCAGGATGGCGAGAAACGCCAGGACGACGGGCAGGAAATAAAACGGAACGCGCTTAGTCTTCCTGGCCCTGTTGCGTGCAACGAAAATGCAGGTGAGCAGGACCAATATGGCAAGAAAGACCAAATGCATTGCAAGATTTACCAGAAAATAGCGCATCCGTCATTCATCCTCTTCGAAGTCGTTGTCTTCCGCGGTCGGTATGGCAACTATTACGTCCGCCGTAAGGTCATGCTCTTCTACGGGTATCTCCGAGCTGATCTGGAAATCGTAGCAGATGCCTAGCAACAGCGGCTTTCCGCCCCGGATTCCCGCATAGAAACGGTCGTAAAAGCCCTTGCCTTGACCGAGCCTCGTACCTTCTTCATTATATGCGACCGCAGGCAACACAACAATATCGATGCTTCCCGGATCGACGGGAGCCAAAGCGCTTATGGGCTCTAATATGCCGAATGCGCCCTCCGCAAAGCACTTTCCGTCCAATGAATCACAGTCGCAGAACACCATCTCATCGCCTTCGATCCTGGGGAAGCAGCATTTCTTGCCCTTTTTCATGAAGGCCTCAGCGAGCCTGTCACAAGGCACCTCGCCGTCCTTAGCCCTGTAAAGCGCTATCCTCTTGGCCTCTTTGAACCTTTTTTTGAAATCGTCGTCATCAAGCGACAGGATCTGCTCGGGGAGGCTTTTTTCAACCTCAGCAAGGAATTCCTCGTCAAGCTGAAGGCGGCGGCGCCTTATCTCTGATCTTATTGCCTTTTTCTCTTCGGAAACGCCCATTTCACTCACCGCCGATCATGTTCTTCAGAGCTTCCAGATCGATTATCGGAACTCCGAGCTCCCTGGCCTTGCGTTCCTTGGAGCCCGCGTCCTCGCCCATAAGCAGGTATGAAGTCTTCTTGGAGACTGAAGATACGACCTTTCCGCCGTTCTTCTCGATAAGCGCGGAAGCCTCGTCCCTGGACATTCCGGGAAGCGTTCCCGTAATGCAGATCGAAAGCCCGGAAAGGCTTGTTCCAAGGTTCTCCTGAGACCTTTCGAAGCAGAGTCCCGCTTCCTTGAGCCTGCCTATGAGGGCCATGTTGTCCGGATCGTGGAAGAACCCGTAAATGCCATCCGCGGTTATACCGCCAATGTCAGAAGCCTGTGAAAGCGCTTCCTTGCCGGCCTGCGCTATCGCGTCTATAGAGCCGAAAGTCCTTATCAATTCCTTGGCGGTAGCTTTTCCAACACCCGGAATTCCCAAACCTCCGAGGACGCGGTCCGCGGGGCTGTCCTTCCTGGATGTCTCGATCGCATCAAGGAGTTTGTCAGTATTCTTCTCAAGTCCTAAGATGTGGGCCTCGATCAACTCGTCGCGCTTGGAAGCAAGAGAATAGACGTCCGCAATATCCTTCAGGAAGCCCGCTTCAACGAGTTTTCTTATGTACTCGTCGCCGAAGCCTTTGACGTCCATGCAGTCACGCGAAACGAAGTTGATTATCCTTCCTGCAACTGTCGCAGGGCAGCTCATGTTGACGCACTTGAGATCGGCGGCATCCGCTTCCCTGACGAGGCTGTGGCCGCAAACAGGGCATTCATTGGGCATCTGATAAAGCTGCCAGTCTGAAGGACGCTTGGATTCAACTACGCTCTTTATCTTCGGGATTATCTCACCCGACTTGTAAACGACGATCGTGTCGCCGATTCCCAAACCGAGCTGGTTTATGAAGTCCTGGTTGTGGAGAGTTGCCCTTGAAACGGTCGTTCCGCACAGCCTGACGGGCTCGAAAACGGCCACGGGCGTGACCCTTCCGGTTCTTCCGGTATTTACCTCTACTGACAGGAGCTTTGCTTCCTTCTCTTCAGGAGGGTACTTGTAGGCGATCGCCCATCTCGGAAACTTGATGGTTGCGCCAAGAGTCTCCCTCTCAGCGAGGTTGTTGAGCTTTACGACCGCGCCGTCTATGTCGTAGGCAAGGGACCCCCTCGCCTCGCCGATCTTCTGGATCGCGTCCCAGACTTCGTCAGCGGTCTTGCATTTATAGTAAGTGTCGATTACCTTCACGCCGTTGCGCTTAAGGTATTCATAGCCTTCCAGATGCGTTTTGAACGTGACTCCTTTCGTCTCCTGCACGTTGAATATGAACAGAGACAGCCCACGCTCTTTGGTAATCCTCGTGTCGATCTGGCGGAGCGTTCCCGCGGCACAGTTGCGCGGATTGGCAAAGGGCTTCTTTCCCTCCTCTTCCGCCTGCTCGTTGACCTTTGCGAAAGCCTCGCGGGTCATGTAGACCTCGCCCCTTATCTCGATGTAAGGCACGGGCTCAGGCATGGTCCAAACGACGTCCTTGATCATCTTTGCGTTCATCGTGACGTCTTCGCCCTCGGTGATGCCGTCGCCGCGCGTTACGGCAAGCTTAAGTTCTCCGTTCTCGTAGCGCAGGGCCATCGAAAGGCCGTCTATCTTCGTCTCAACAAGGAACTCGGCTTCTTCGCCGAACTGCTCCTTCATCGAGTCTACGAACTCATATACTTCTTCTTTGGAGAAAACGTCCTGAAGCGAGAGCATCGGGACGTTGTGCTTTACGAGGACGCCCTTTTCGGCCTTCCAACCGACGCGCCTTGAAGGAGACTCCGGGACCACCCAGTCGGGATGCGCCTTTTCAATCTCCTTTAAGCGGTTGTTCAGCGTGTCGTATTCATAATCGGAGATCTCGGGATCATCCTGCGCATAGTAACGCTCGGCGTGATAATTGAGCGTCTTTACGAGCTCCAAGTATTCCTTCTTCGGATCAGGCGTATCTTGCGTCTGCGCTGCCTCGAGGCTTGCGAACATGTCCATCTGCTCCATAGATCAAGCCTTTCCTTTCTGCGTTGCCAAGAAAACTATCGGTACCGCGGCGACTATCGCAAAGAAGATTCCCCATACCAGCTCGGGAAGTCCTGCAATGCCGGCAAACGGTCCCGTTATCTGAAGGCCGTTATAGCGCGTAATGTAAAGGATTTTGTCCAGCACTCCGTTCATATTAGAGAGCGGGACGAAAACGAGCGCGGTCAGAAGCGCCGTTGAAATGCTGTAGGTATAAACTGCCGCGGCCCATTTGAGAAGCGGTTCGCTCTTGATGACATATAAGATCATTACGAGCGCAAGGGCTATGGCCAGGAGTATTCCCTTCTTGAGGTCGATCCTGCCGTCCGTCACGGACTTAAGGCAGAATGCCAGGGCGCTTCCTATCGCGATCACGCAGGGCATGAAAGTCTCCGCTTTGGTGTTTATCAGCTTTTGCATTAGCAGCATTATCATCATCAAAACGGCGAATTCGGCAAGGGCGCACAGAACGTCATTTCCGCCGATGCGCTTCATCGACAGCCTTGCGGCCCCCGCAATATAGTCCGCAAAAATATGGAAGGGCTCTGTCAACAGAGTCCCCCACAAAAAGAGCATGATAACGCTGACAATCCCTGCGCGTTCGTTGCTTCTCATAAATAATCAGTATGAACCGGTCTTATCCGGTGAATATCAGACGTCGAGCTTCGAGAAGTCCCCGTCCTCGAAAAATGCTTTAAGCGTGCTGTATTCCTCGAAATCGAGCGAGATGCCCTTGCCGACCTTCTGATGGTCCGGGCCCCAATCACGGATGTCAAGCTTCGGCTTACCGTTGTTCCACTTGACGATGTTGACCTCGCGCTGCCAGCCGGACTTGTTCTCCTTAAGGATGCCGATCTGCTCGATGATCTCGTAGGTAATCTCTGTCTTAGGCATTTTTTCACCCTCCTTATATAAAAAGGTTTTAATATCTGTTATGTGTGATTATATCACAGGATTTCCCTGTGTATATTATAATTAAAAAGAATATACATATAAATTAAAACAATAAAATAGGAGAATCAAGTTGATAAAGCTTCCGACCGGTTTACTTGTCCTGATAATCGTTCTGTCAGTTCTGCTGGCAGCGGTCATATTCTTTTCAGTTTGGGCATTCATAGAGCCTCACGTTCTAAAGGTGACCAATATAAAGATGCGTCCGGCAGGCAAGTCTTCAGAATTCAAAAAGCAGTCTCCAACAGGCGCTCCTTCTGCCGCCCCAGGCATCCGCCTGTTCTTCTTCTCGGATCTTCACGCGGATATCTGCCTTATCAAACCGGAACGTCTTATATCTGCAATCCGGGAAGCTCACGCGTCATCCCCTCTTGACGCCGTCGTCTTTGGCGGGGACATCTGCAACAATTACCGTGTCAACGAAAAGGGCCTTTCATATCTGAAAAAGATCTCTGATGCATGTACCGGGCTCGGCATTCCTTTCTACGGCGTTACCGGCAACCATGATTTCGGTTTTGACCCTTCTGACAGCCGCGCTTTCTTTGGATGCATAGAAAACAAACAAATAAGCTTCACGTCTCATTCCACGGGCAAGACAGTGATCCTCTCCGGCCTTGACGATTCCGGCAGAAAAGACCGCATTTGGTATAAGGTACCTGAAACGCCTGCTGACTGTGTGTCAGTCGTTGCAGTTCACAACCCGGATTCCATACTGCATTTCAGTGAAAACGATCACGTGGACTTCATGCTGAGCGGACATTTTCACGCCGGCCAGATCAAGATGCCGTTCAAGCTCGAATTCTTATTGCTCCGCGCCGACAATCTTCCCAAGATGAACGTGATCGAAGGCGTTTTCGAGCACAATGGCACAACGCTGTTCATTTCGCGCGGCGTGGGCTGCAACAAGCTCCCCTTAAGGTTTGGCGCGCTGCCTGAGGTTTCCGTGGTGGAGATCTTCGCTTAATTCCGCTTTTGTTTTCCAACTCGGATCATTATTCCAAGATTACCTGCCAAGGTTCGGCGGATGTTGGCAGGTTACTTGGAATATCCGTTAAAACAGCACTTTATTCCATGATACCTGCCAAGATCCAAACAATAGTAGGCAGGTAATCTTGGAACGCGCATAAAAGCCTTCCAACCCAAACAAAGCAGTTGAACAAAAAAACGCCCCGGCTCATAAGAACCGGGGCGTAATTGGTTACTTAAACTCTATGCTATTGAATTAGCCAAGCTCAGCGAAGTACTTGATCGTACGAACCATCTGAGATGTGTAAGAGTTCTCGTTGTCATACCAGGAAACAACCTGAACGAGGGAGTTGCCGTCATCCATCTTGGAAACCATTGTCTGGTTAGCATCGAAGAGTGAACCGTATCTCATGCCGATGATGTCGGAAGAAACGAGCTTCTCCTCTGTGTA
>JAFZVF010000013.1 GCA_017617935.1 Clostridiales bacterium
CACCGACGAAGTTCAAAACGTGCTTTCCGAGCTCGAGCGTGGAGCCTTCGCCGACAACGATCTGACGGTCTTCAAAAGCCGTTCCGAAGAAATTCTTCATCATGACGAAAGCCTTGTCGGACGCAACGATCTTTGCATCCGGATATGCTTTAGCGAAGTTTGCGATATTTGCGGAATGATCAGGCTCCATGTGCTGGACTACCAGGTAATCGGGCTTTCTGCCGTCCAACGCCTTTTCGAGATTATCGAGCCACTCGTGCGTGAAATTCCTGTCGACCGTATCCATTATGGCGATCTTATCGTCCTTAATGACGTACGAGTTGTAAGCCATGCCGTTCGGCACGACGTACTGCCCCTCAAACAGGTCGATCTTGTGGTCATTGACGCCTACGTAAATAATGTCATTCGTTATCTGCATAATAATCTCCTTTACCTGAAGGTCAGTATGTTTCCGTACACTAAAACTTTAACAATTTCCAGAACGGTTAACAACCGAATAATCGGACAGTTCTTTATTTACCCGCGCGATACACCGGGTCGTTCCTGTGCTGTTCGAACCAATGCTCGATGAAATCCCTTACCCTGCTGGTCTCGTAATCTAAGCTGTCACGGCGGTAATAGTTGAACGGACCATAGCCGATAAGGTCATCGACAAATATCATGTTTGGGAAAATGACGGTCCATTTGTGACCCGCGAAAAGCACCTTGTCACCGCGCTTAAAGCCTTTGAAATCACCGATCACGGCAGGTGAGATCCCGTTTCTGGATTCCTTAATGCCGCAATAGACGGTCTCGTTCGGCTGCATAACCTGCGTATCTATCAGACCCGGCAGCGGGTCCCTTATCCACCACGACACAGGCTTCTGCTGAAAGTCAATAAGATACTTGCAGGAAAGCGCTTCCTTTGAGCTCAGGAGCGTGATGCCCTGAAGTTCAACATTTACAAGAAGATCCGGGCGGTCCTGGACGATCTTGAAACGTGCAGGCTCCAGCCTGAAGAAATTGTGGTCAGGCTTGGGGAATCTGCAGTACGAAGTCTTACCCTTGCCATCGCCGCGTTCGATCAGCTTCTGTTCAAGCGTCATGTAAGCAAACGGAATGAAGCACAAGCTCTTGTAATATTTCTGGTATTCGATCTTGTATATGAAATGCTTGTTCTGAGCCTCAAATTTCTTTTTGACGAGCTCCATCACCTTTAAGAGCGTTTTCTCGTTCAGAACATTGATCCTCCTGAACCTGTCGCAGCTGATGTAACCGTTCCCCTTAACCCAATATCTGCGGAACTCCATGTCAGGCGTGATCTCTTTAACGTATCTAAGTATGAAATGCTGGGAAATGTTCCCGTAGTGCGGGAAACTCTTGATCTTCAGTTCCTCAGGGACGTGCGGAACACAAATGTTTTCGTCGATGTTGTACTCGACTTCTTTGTTAAAAAACACAAAGAGACTTTGAGCAACCCTCTCCGCAACATCGTCAGGTATTATGTCTGTGGCTCCAAATAATCCCATTGCTTAACCCTGCTTGAGAAAGTGGATCAGCACGTGCTGGTCCGTGTAACCGATCTTCCTGTAAAACTCGTTTCCGCCGCCGGTCATAAGCTCAGCACCAAGCGGACGGAGCACTGCGTCGTGGCGTGAAAGTGCAGCTGCCGCAAGGCCTTTGTGCTGATGCTTTGGAACTGTGCAGAGCGGCTCCATGTACGCAAGGCGGTTCTTTTCGACCCACCACATGCCCGAGAAACAGACGTACTCCTCATTCTCGTCAGCGATGATCACCGTGTACTGATATGTGTGATGCGGAGCGGGTGAGATCGTCGCGCCGTAAACGTTCTGATACAGTTCATGCGGGCTCATTCCGCCCTTCTTTTCGGGCATCTCCCAATTGACGAACGGGCCGAACTCCTCGCTGTTGAACCCATCCCAAAGGCATTTCGCGACCTTGAGCGGATCGGAATTCTCGGGCTCAACAAAGTGATAGCCCTCAGGGAGCTTATAATCGAGCTTTCCTTTCCTGAAATCAAACACCCACTCGCGCTCCTCGTAAACGCCCTTGTATCCGCGCTTTGTGACCTCATCGATCAGCGCGGTCTGCGTGCTGAAAAGCTTGAACTGCAGCGGTTTTTCGAACTTCGGATAAGCGCTCTCGGCATAGTCGATCATTTCCTTTACAAGGAACTCGTACCCGGGCCTCAGCACGCAGTAAAGATCCGAAACGGGGCACTCGTAAAACACGAACGCAACAGGCTCATCGCCGTCAAGCCAGAATCTGTTGAGCCTGACATAATCCGTGTCCATCCAAGGCGAAGTGATCGCATATTCCAAAAACGGCGCCGCCGGCCCGTTGCTCTTATCATGGTTATATACATCGGTCATCAGTTTCCAGGCCAGCTCAATGTCAGTCAGTATCTGGAACTGCTTTGTGCGAATATTCATAGTAGTCTCCTGACAGCGTTATGGATACATTATAAGACATTATCCATTGTTGTAGCCGTTTCAACCCAAAAGGGATACACAAACGGCTAATACGGGACAAAAACAGGCGCTATTATCCATAGTTGTATCCATTTCACACCAAAAGGGATACACAAATGGCTAATGCGCAGATCAGCACGCGCAAAACGCCGCGTCACTTACTTATCGTACTTCTTAACAGCCAGCTTCGCCTCGAACTCTTCCTTTGGCAGCGGCGGGTCATAGTAGAAGCCCTGGATGATGTCACATCCGAGTTCGCGCATCAGATTGATCTGGTAATCGGTCTCAACTCCTTCGGCAACGCAGTGGAAACCGAGGTTTTTCGACATGGCGAGGACGCCGCAGAACATCTTGAACTTTGTTCTGTCCTTAGAGTCGCCTTCCTCCGGGATAAAGCTCCTGTCGATCTTTATGGTCCTCCAGGGAATGTCCCTCAAGAGGTTGAGCGAGGAATAACCGATACCGAAGTCATCGATCGATGCACAGATGCCCTTGTTGCGAAGCTCTGTAACCACGCGCCTCAAGTCGTTGAACTCAACATCGGTCGTGGTCTCTGTGAGTTCGATCTCAATGGCGTCGTGCGGAATCCTGTACTTGTCCATGATCCTCTCGATCGTGTTGGGAAGATCCATGTTAAGTATGTTCTTTCTCGAGAAGTTGATCGACATCGGGACGAGTGTTCTGCCCTCGCCGCCGTCAAGCCATGCACGCTGGTCGCGGCAGACATGCTCGAGCATGTAAAGGTCGAGCTTGCAGATGTCGCTCGTCTGTTCGAGCGCCGGGATGAACTCTATCGGCGGGACTATCCTGCCTTCGCGGAACCATCTGCACAAAGCCTCGCCTCCGACGATCTCGCCGGTCTTCGCGTTGACCTTTGGCTGGTAGAACGGCCTGAATTCCTCATTCGTGATGGCATCCGAAAGCATCTGCTGGATCCTGGCATTTTTCTGCCTCTGCTTCATGAGGTTTTCATCATAGAAAATGATCTTGCTGCCGCCGCCTGTCTGAGCAACGCGCATCGCGTTGATGATGGGTCCCATAATGTCGCCGGGATCCTTGGGAACAAACCCTTCTTCCGTAACAAAGATACCCGCGCTGCACGAGATCTTTACGCTGCTGAATTCATCCACCCTGATCACTGTCTCATTAAAGTAATCCGTGATCTCTTTGAGCTTGTCCTTCGGGCCGATGCAGACGAAGTTGTCGCCGCCAAGCCTGCCGATGAAACCGTCTTTTCCCATGATCCTCATCAGGCCTTCGTAATGCTGCTTGATGATGCGGTCACCGGTCTCTCTGCCGAACTCCTGGTTAACGAGCGAGAAGTGGCGCAGGTTGTAACGCGCGGCCATCTTATCTTTAAATGCTCCGGTCTGGACGATCCTTACTAATTCACGGTTAAGATTTCTCAGGTTCGGATATCCGTTATCGTCAAAATACGCAAGCTCGTAAACGACGTCTCTCATCCTGACACGGCTGACGTAGCTCATGATCGTTCTCATTATGAGTTCGAGCTTGCCCGCTTCTTCATGTGTCAGGGGCTCTACGCCTTCCTCCATGTAAACGGTCGATACGGTGATCGTCATGACGCTCGTAACGGCCCTGAACTTAAGGACCTCGTGGCATTCCTTTTGCAGATCAAAAGCGATAAAAGCCTCTCCGTTTCCTTCCTTCTCTTCCTTCGGGGAGCGGTAGACCGTGGTCACGGCTTTGCAGAGCCTGAACATGAGACCGATCTTGGTAAGGTAATAGACGATGCGCTTTACATCCGCCTTCTCGAAATCACACAATGCAAACATAAGCTGCTCGTAAAGCTCATAGAACCTGTTGAACGAATAGCTCTCGACATCATGAACTTCTTCGTTTATGGGCTGTTCCTTGAACCTCTTCTTATTTGCATACATGTGGTTGTCTGCGCGCTCGAAAACGTCCTGCGCCTTCAGATCGACTCCCGGCATGTACTCCGCCATGCCGTACGCCAGCGTAACGAGATCCTGGTGCCTGTTATCGTTCTGTATGCCGTTGAACTTCTTTAAAAGATCGTATCTGTTCTCATAATCCGCGCCTCTCAGCACGATGACGAACTCGTCGCCACCGATCCTGAATACCGGACTGTGATCGAATATCTCGCATATGATCGCGCACGCGTCCTTGATGTACTTGTCGCCCGCGCTGTGGCCCTGCTCGTCGTTCACTTTCTTAAGGCCGTTGATGTCGCAGACCACGATCGCAAACTCAAGGTCCTCATCCTTTATCGAGATCTGGTTATCGAGCTGGATCTCCGTGTTGACATATGCGTGCTTGTTCTTGACGCTCGTCAGCGCGTCCTTGTTCGCCAGATCGATCGCCGAACCGATCTTGGCCTCATAATCCATCTCACGCTTCTTGATCTCATCGATATTTTCGAGTGCCACGATGATGTGATCTTTGTCGCTCTCAAGCCTCATTATGACCAGCGAAACATACTGCGGACGCCCGTCGAGCTTGAGCCTGTAGTTTAAGAAAAGCTTGTTGTTGAACTGATCGAGCTGCGTCAGGATATTCTCCTTCACGATCGCCTGGGACATCATTGGATAGTCTTCCTCATAGATGTCCTTCTTCATGTTGCGCTGCGAATCAGCGAAAAAGTCGTCGCCCCTGTTGCCCACTTCGAGCTTTGTGTACTTTTCGCTCGAGGAGAACTCGTAATATTCGTTAGTCTTTACGTTAACGCGGTAAATGACCTCATATCTCATGGCAAGCGCCGTCGCAACGTTATTGAAAAGCTCGTTCTTTTCGACAAGCGACTGCTCGCGCTTCGTCTGGGCATCGATATTCAAAAGGCCCATTACGATGTGGTCCGGATCGTTTTTCGGCTGGACCACGTTCAGACAAACATACTTGATGTCCTTTCCAAGCTGCTGCCTGTATGACAGCGTGACCATTCCGGATCTGTACAATTTCCTCAGCAGATTCTCTTTCTCAAGTCCGTACAGGACGTAATCGATATCGTCCTTGTGTATGATCCCTTCCACCTCTCTGACCAGATCGGCAAAAAAGTCCTTTCCGTTTGCCGTGGTGCCAAGCTTTGAAAAGGCATCGCTCGCACTGTAAATCGTGTATTCATTGGTCTTGATGTTGATGTAATAGATTACTTCGTAACGGCTTGCCAACGCTCCCGCGATACGGCTGTACGTAAGCATCTGCTCTTCGGTCGCGAGCTCTCTTTTCCTCTGCGCGTCAACGTTCCTGACGCCGATGAAGACCTTATCTTCCGTCCCCTTGATCGTCTTCAGGTAATAGTGCAGCGGTTCACCGTTTATCACCAGCCGGTACCTTAACGTGAATGACTTGCCGTTCCTTAAGACCTCTGTAACGGTCTCTTTTTTGAACGCGGCCAAAAACTCTTCCTGATCATCGGGATATACCATCTCACGGCAGTTCCTGGGCACGGCTTCATAGAAATTCTCGCCCGCATCCCTTTGAACGAGCGTCATATTCTCGCCCTCAGTAATATACTCGACGTAACTGTCGTCGGGGTAAATTACGTATATGCTGTCGTAATCTTTCGCGAGCGCAAGCGCGATCTCTTCGAAAGTTATCGGCTTTTTCGAGTTCTCGCCGTTCATGGTGCACCTCGTATTTCGAAGGTTACTCTATATTTTACATTGTCTGACACCGCTTGTGTTAATCAATTGTAAAAAAATCGTGATAAACGAGTATATAATATGGGTACATCCAAAAGGAGGTCATTCTTATGAAGAACATAAAACCGGTCAGCATTATACTGGCAGCAGCCCTTATGGCATCCGCCCTTTGTGCCTGCTCATCCAATAAAGCCGCCAATAACGGCGGTGACAAGAACACCCCCGCCACAACCGCCGCTGCAGCCGGCGTTGAGACCAATGCCCCCGCCGTTGACGAAAGAGTCAAGATCGCCTCAGAAAACGGCAAGACCATCTTCACCGTCGATCCTTCCTTCAAGCTGAAATCCAACACCTGGATGGGCGTCGTCCCCGCCGGCAAGGAATACAAGACCGAGGGCGAGGCCGACGAGGTCGACCTCATCTGGATTAATCCCGACACGTACGAAGAAGGCCAGACAACGCCTTACAAGTTCACTTATGACAACAATGACCTGGCCGGCATCGGCGACGGCGACTACCTCATGGTCCTCTGCGAAAATGATGACGACGAGGCCTCCAAAGTCTTCTTTTACTTCCCCATCTCGATCAAGGGCGGCAAGATCACGGTCGACCTGAGCAAGATCGTCTTCAACTAACCCTTTTGTTTACGCTTCCACCCGGCCTTCCCGCCCCCGCGGGGAGGCTTTTTCCATTGATTATCCATTGGTGTATCCCTTTTGCATTAAAACGGCTACAGGTATGGATAATAACTTCTGTTTTTGCTCCAGATTAGCCATTGGTGTACCCCTTTCATACCAAAAGGGATACATGAGTGGATACCACCTTATCGAATACCCGAATCTACAAAAATATAAAACAATGTATAAATAGAAAACGGCGTTTTTTGCAATACCTTTGTCGGTTTTTGTCGGTTTTTGTCGCTTTATTCTGCCCTCTACCGGCGTAACATTTTCATATGGATCTATCTTCTTTCAGTGATCTCTATATCATTACCGAATGCCTGCTTCTAGAAGACGTCTTGAAAAGTACGCCCAGATACAGGATTGGCTTGCACCGCGGTAAGCAAGTCATCCGAGAATACTCGGGCCATGGCGAAAACAGGATCAAGAAACTGACTCTGTCCTGCAGCCGAAAATATAGTTCAATGCATGAAAAGCTCGAGCAATACAACAAACTTACCGAGCGTAAAAATCTGTTCGATGCCGAGTTCTCCCGCCGACGGCTGACGGTCCCCGCGGGCTTCAGGCTGCAGCGCGACACATCGCCGCACAATATGGAGTTTTGGAAACAGCAGGTACCCTGTTCGAACAATTATGAGAACAAGAACCGGTACGTTGACGCTTTCGGGTTCAATGTCAAATCAAGGAGCGAGATGCTTGTGGGACAGGCACTGAAGGAGCTTGGCCTTGAGGCCAAATACGAGCCGCTGCTCATTCTCAGGGGCGACAGGAAAAAGACGCCGGACTATTCGTTCCCGGTCCCGGTAATAGACCGGTGTTTCTATGTCGAGTTCATGGGTATGGCTGATAATGAGTCATATATAGACAAGAATTACGGGAAGATCGAAGAGTACATGCGAAACGGGATACTCCTGAACCGCGACCTGATAGTGATATGCGGAACGGAAAACTGGCTGCCGTCACTTGAGGACATGAAGCGCATCATAGCTTCATTCATAAATAATGCTGTGTCCAGAGTTTACGAGCAGCACTCCTCCGGACACAGCAATTGATAATCTTCTTAAACACTAGTCTTTTAAAAGTTGTCCTCATGATCAACCTTTGAACACTAACTCATCGTCACCGTAACCACGAACTTGCCGTCCTCGCCCCTGACGTCAAGCTTATAGCCCAGCAGAACGAGGTTGTTCTCCGCGATCGCAAGGCCAAGTCCTGACCCCATGTTCTTGCGCGACTCGGAGCCTTTCGCGAAAGGCTGTTTCATGGCTGATGCGTCCTCGACGGCTTCGGCCGCAACATTTGAGATAACGATCTTTCCTGGCTCGCACGTAACGGTGATCGTACTCGATTCCTTCGCATACAAAGCAGCGTTGTTGATCAGGTTTCCGATCGCCTGGGCAAACAGGTCCTTGTCGGTGTTGAAAGTAACTGATTTCTTCTCGTAATCAACATTAAGCCCGCGCTTCGTGATCTCGTGCTCGTTTTCTGCGATCGCATCGGCAAGCACCGCGCCGATGTCAACGGGCAACTTCTTGACCGTGACAGCAGCGTTTTCGCCGCGCGAAAAGTCGAGCATGGAGTTAACCATCTTGTTCATCTGCCAGACCTTCTCGGAGATCTTGGAAACGTAGAATTCCTGCTTGTTTTCGCCGGTATGGTTTTCGAGGTTTTCGGCATAGGTCAGGATCGCGGCCATCGGGGTCTTGAGGTCGTGAGCCATCGCATCGGTCATCTTGCGCCTGTATTCGAAGATCTCGTAATTGCGCTTCCTGCTGTTAAAAACGATCGATGCGGGAATGAATGCGAAAGCAAGCATAACGAAGGCCAGAACGCAGTTGCCGATCATGATCGGGGTCTTAAACGCCGTCTCGAAAGGCACAAAATCTATGCCCGTGCTCCTATCACCGTAATAAACACCATAGTCGTTTTTGGAAACGGCCTCACCAGTGTAAGTTACACCCGAACTCTCACAGCCTTCGATGGATCCGCCATAGTTATCCAGCCCGTTTGACTGGATGTGTGTATAACCCTTAAGCTCCGGGCTGTTCTTATCAATGGGAATGGTGACACTGATGCCTCCGTTTTCCAGCGAAGCGTCTTTGGTATCATAGACAAAGCACTCGACC
Source organism: Clostridiales bacterium (assembly GCA_017617935.1). Lineage (GTDB taxonomy): Bacteria > Bacillota > Clostridia > Saccharofermentanales > Saccharofermentanaceae > Saccharofermentans. Next base: position 8,901 of record JAFZVF010000013.1, read on the forward strand.
GGTATGAACTTTCCGGTTTCAAGATTGATGTATGCTTCTTTTACCCCGATCTCGATTACCGGCTGCTCATTAAACTTAGGAAAGAGGTTTGGTCCGTCACCATAGTAAACGATCGGAACAACTGCTTTGTATTTCAGCACCTCAGGGGTGTCAAAATACTTCAGGTACTTCTCATCCGCCAGCTCGAAAAAGTACAGCTTTGATTCGCCTTCTGAAACCGGAGGCGCATAGTGAAAGATCACCGTTCTGGATGAATCAAGGATCTTTTTCTGGTTGTAATACACCTCATAGCACTGCCCTGTCGCTGTGTAATGCCAGAGAAGCTGCTGCTTGAGCTTGACGATATCCTGAGAAGTCACGTTTTCTTTGTTTAATGCATTGGTAATGTTCCTGTTCATTGACGACTCATAAACAGCCGTTTCTCTCATACCTTTGCTGTTGTATTCACTTGAAAAATCGCCGTAGATCAGCAGACCTGCCAGTGCCAGGAATGCCGCGACAAATATCAGACATTGCCAATATGAAATAATGAAACTTGGTTTCTTTATGGTTTTACGCACTTTCATTATCGTTTTCCTTCCGTGATCTTGTAGCCCTTCCCGAAAACGGTCTTGATCTGCGAAGATGCATCGCCCAGGCAGGCGCGAAGGCGCCTTATCGTGCCGTCCACGACTCTGTCGTTGACGTCTAAGTTGTCGCCCCACACGTGGTCCAGGATGTTTTCGCGCGTGAGAAGCGTTTCCTTGTTGGAAAGCAGGTAGAAAAGGAGCGAATACTCCTTCGCCTGGATGTCGATCACGCGGCCGTTTACGGTGACTTCCATTGTCCGTTTGTTAAGTGAAACGGCTCCGCATTTGAGCACTTCGCCGGCCCCGTTCTTTTTCGCGCGCTTAAGCAGTGCGAGGCTCTTGGCGTAAAGGTGGCGCATGACGAAAGGCTTGACGACGTAATCGTCGCAGCCCAGTTCATAGCCCCTTAAGATGCTGCTTTCGGAACCGAGCGCCGTGAGAAGGATAATGGGGCAGTCGCTTTTGGAACGTGCCGCCCTGCAGATATCAAAACCCGACGCACCGGGAAGCATGATGTCCAGGATCATGAGGTCGAAGTTTTCGCCGGTAACCATCTCCATGGCAGCGTCACCGTCGCTGCAGCGTACGATCTCGAGCAAGTCCGATCCTTCCTCTAGAAAAAAGTCGCAGACGTTGTCCAAGATCTCCTGCATGTCTTCAACTATCAGAACCCTGTATGACATTAAACCTTCCTCCATGCTTTCATCTTACAGGACAATTATGCCAAACTTATGTCAACGCATGCGGCTTTTTCGCCAGGGGGGGTGCGTGGTGTCCGCGTGGCAGTTTCTATGTCCGCGAAAAGTCGGGCCGGCCGCGCGTTCACGAAAAGCGTTACGTTTTTGGCGATTTTCGTGAATGAAAACGTGAATGTTTCAATTATTGTCGTTTTGGGACACGTTTTTCCCTTTTTTCGTGTCCCGTTTCGTGAACGAAAATGGAAAACCTTTTTGCACGGTGCTATTATATATTAGAAAATCTAAAATCTTCTTTAGAATTTAGAGGGAAGCTTCAGTTATGAGTAGCAATAAAGGCTTGATCGCTCGTATCAGAAGATATGTTTACGATTCTTCGGTAGATCTTAAAGAGCGTACGTTTATGCTCTTCTCCGGAGCTGTGCTCGTTGCGCTCTTCCTTGCCGTTCCTTTCGGGATCATAATGAGAGAGCCGTTTTCGGCCACGATCTCAACCTTTATCGGCGCGGTCTTCTTTACGCTTTACGTTGTTTACGCATTTAAGAAGAAGCATATCCGGACCGCAAAGATAGTCCTTTCGATCATCCTGGTATTCATCTTCCTGCCCGCGATGTTCTTCACGAACGGCGGCGTTGAGGGCGGTGCACCCATCTGGCTCCTGCTCGGAACGCTTTACATAGCAATGATCCTGGACGGTCCGTTCATGGTCGTGATGTTCATCTGCGAAGCTGTCGTCATGATCAGCTGCTGGGTCGCGGGCTACTATTTCCCTGACCTTGTTACGAAATACTCCACCTGGGGCAATTATTTCGATACCATAGTCGCTTTGTTCATAGTCAGCGCGATCCTTTGCGTTATGGTCTCTTTCCAGATCAGGCTCTACCACAGAGAGGAAGAGCACAAGAACACGCAGCGCCTTTTCACGCAGACCGCCACGGCACTGGTCAGCGCGATCGATGCAAAGGACAAATATACACACGGTCATTCCGCGAGAGTCGCCGAATACTCGAAAAAGATCGCCGAGCTCGCGGGAAAGACTCCCGAAGAGTGCGAGCAGATCTACTACGTTGCTCTTCTCCATGACGTAGGCAAGATAGGCATTCCCGAGCAGATAATCAACAAAGTCGGGCGCCTTGATGAGGACGAATACAACATCATAAAGCAGCACACCGTAATGGGCGCGCAGATCCTCCAGGGCATCACAGCTTATCCTTACCTGAGCATCGGCGCGCATTTCCATCACGAGCGTTACGACGGAAGAGGCTACCCTGACAGCCTCAAGGGCGAGGACATCCCTGAGATCGCGCGAATCATTTCGGTCGCAGATTCTTACGACGCAATGACTTCCAGCAGAAGCTACCGTGAACCGATCCCTCAGCAGAAGGTCCGCGAAGAGTTCGTCGAGTGCTCCGGAACGCAGTTTGATCCGAAGTTTGCGAACATCATGATCCACCTCATCGACGATGACACCAAGTACAAGATGAAAGAAAAGGACGTCATCAACCAGCCCACGATCGACGATGTTCTCGTTGTCGGAAACCACAGGGACGACGTTTCCACAGGAATTCACATCATCCCGAATGCCGTTACCATCAATGTCACCGCAGGCCCCAGCAAGGCGGGCGTCATCCCGAAACCGTCGCTCATTCTTTTCGATTCTTTGGATGGGCGTTATCACGACAACGAAAAGGAGATCAAGGACCTCCTCTATTTCGAGTACTGCGAGATCGGTTTTGACGGTCAGGTGATCAATGCAAATGCCCGAAATACCCAGACCCGGATCATCGATTCCGACGAGGGCGGAATGCGTCCCGGCAGGTACAAGATCTATGCCGTCAGAATGAAGGATCACGTGCTGATAAGGATCACCGGAAGCGACGTAACTTACGGCATTGCAGGCAAGACGCGCGAGATCATCGTGGCCCTTCCGGACAGTGCCAGATTTTCATACATCGGCTTTACAGGTACGGACTGCGTCATAAGCGACATGACCATCGAAAGAGCAGGTTACCCCATCGCGGAGGATTACATTCCGAGGATCGCCGAAGAGATAAGTTACATCAACGTTCCGGAAGGAGACATACCGAACATTCAGATCGACGGATACCGGCTCGTTTCAACAAAAGGTATTCCCGTCAGGGACAACATGAGCATCTCTTTCCACACCATGAGCCTTCCCACCGCAAGACTCGTATGGCACTGTCCGATGTGCGTTATCTTCTCATCTGATGATGCCACCGTTCACGGCACCAATTACAAGGAATTCGCGCTCATGAGGCTCGATGGCGAGACCTGGAAGGCAGGCAATGATGCCGATTGTTCGCTCCTCGTCGACAGACACGATTTCGCCGGCTGGGATGCCTGGAAAGCAGCAAACAAAAAGGGCTACGACTGCACGATCAATTTCAAGCGCGACGGAAACAAGGTCGTGGCTTACACCGAAAACGTCGGTATCTCCGTTAAGACCACCACCGAGATCAAGATAGACGTTGACGAGATCTATGTCGCATTGTCAGGCGACCAGATAGCGCTCACAAATATCCGTATTACTGATTCTTAAGCTTTGAATAATCAGTGCCTTCATCGCGCTGCTGCGAACTCAAAGTCACCGCGAACATGATGACGTATATGATAAGCGCCGCGACAACCGCTGCAATGCCCAGCGTTACGAACAGCGGTCCCATGTTGAGGATATTTGCCGCGACGATGTACGCGATCAAAAGAACCAGGAAAGTTATGAGCTTTGCTATTGAGAGCGGCCTGTTGCAGTTGCCGCTGCCGTTGGTTCCGCTCGCCGCGACGTTATAGATCTTTCCGCCGTATTTGCAGCCCGAAAGCCACACGGGCGCGAGCACATACTTGAAGCTCGTGTTGTAGAACTCCGTTGAATATTGAATGTTCGAATAACAGTCAGCGTGCTCGTTGGCGCGGCACGCTTCCATGATGTCCTTCTTAAGATCGACGAGCCTTACGTAGTTCCACGCTTCTTCAAGGCCTATAGTAGGGACTTCAGCGGACATGCCCGAGAGCATTTCGGGCTCATAGGGAATGAGATCAGAATTACTGAAACGCGATACCGGTTTGAGGAGCGGGTCGTTAAAGAACTTCCTGCTTCCGCAGACGCTCTTGCTGCTGAAATGCTTTTCGACGATGCCGGTCCTCTGTGTCCATTGGGTCCTTGCGCTGTCGCCGATTCCAACGGTGTGTCCGAACCTTCCGGTATATGTCGTGATGGAATCGGTCTCAAACGTCCAATATGGAACGTAAACAGGCGTGAGGTTCTCCAAGACTTTGCCGCGCCTGAACTTTTCGGGTGACCAGAAAGCAAACTTGTTCCACCTGTAAAACCTTTTCTCGATCGGCTCTTTCGGGATCTTGAACGGGATGATCGCGTTGGGCGCGATGCCGCAGTTTGCTTCCTCAGCGGAAAGAACTACAGCCGATCCGCAGAACGGGCACATGCCGGACATCTGCTCCATGTCGCAGAGAAGCTGAGCGCCGCAGCTCTTGCATGCCAAAAGCTTCTTGGAAACGCCCCAATGGGAACCCGCAGCAGCGATCGCCGCGTTAAAGTCCATGCCTCCGACGAGGATGCCTTCTTCAGGCCTGTGAAGCGGCTTTACCTGACCGCAGTGATCACATACCAGACCGTATCTTGCTACATCGTAAACCAGCGTTCCGCCGCAATTTGCACACTTCATAACCGTATCCCCCTGTCTATCCTTTATGGCTTCCATGCCAAATAATATTTTAGCATATCGGGGATGCGCGCTGAATTATCCGCCCTTCAGCTCTATCGCCGCAATCTCCCTGGTCGGCCAGAACGCGCAAAGGTGAAGGCGCTTTATCGTTCCGGTGCGCGGCTTAAACGTCTTAACTACCGTGGGAAGCGCGGAATGTATGACTTCCGGATCATCGATCATGATCGTCGTGTGCGGCGTCCACGCAAACTCCTGAGGAAGTCCGATGTCGCAGAAGCCGTGGAGCTTTTCGAGCTCCGCGTTTCTGTCAGGCGCGGCGAAAAGAATGCTTCCGCCCGCAAACATTCCGAGATGGCTGATGCTTACCTCAAACTGAGAGCAGGCTTCAGCGGCCTTTTTCATTGCCTCGAGTGCCTCGGCTTCCTTATCGACCGGGTAAGTCGACATGCTTATGTGATAAGGGATCCCCGGCGTCTGCTTGCCCGAAAAGCCCTCTTTTTTGAGGTCTTCGTAGATCGCGCCAAGCGCTTTCTGCGTATCGTCGTCCCAATCTGCCATCAATACGATTATCTGTTCAGACATTGTCTCTCTTATCCTTTTCTTTCTTATACGGATTGAAATCCGAGCCGTCAAAGCCCGGAAGCAGGTACTTGTCCGGCATGTACTTGTGCACGTTTACGTCGAGCGCGTAGTTGCAGAAAACGATCGCGCAGTAAGTGATCTTCGTGTTCCCTGACGAATTTTCGGGGATCATGGCGTAAACGAAACCGCTGTATTCATCAGAATCCATAGCGATTATATCGTAACCTTCGGGCTCTCCGGTAACAGTATAGATCCCCTTGTAATCCTCAACGCCGATCTTCTTGAGCCTCTCTATCTCCGCGTCGTACTTTTCGCCGTAATCGAGCGTCATGTAACAGATGTACTGCGCATCCCAGGGGTTGTAGTACATGATCTGGAACTCCGTGGCGGGCACTTCGATCTTCTGCGGGAAAATATCGAACATCGGCGATGCGCCCATGATGTACTCATTTTCCTGGCCCTTCGGTTTGACGTGGTGGATATACGTGTTGTAATTCTCCGGATTGTTAGTGACCTTGATGGGCGCCAAAAGGATCGATGCGCTAAAAAGTCCGACTATCAGGCCGCCCATGATGAGGTAATACGTTCCCGCCGCAAGCGCGACTATCGTGATCACCTTGACCGTCTTCACGAGCTTCCTTTTCTTCGAGATCTTTTTGAGAAGCCCGGTTACATAAAGCGTGATCACGCACATGACCACGAATACCGCGAACGTCGCAAACATCGCGCCCGACCGTCTGAGGTCCGCCTCATAGGATAACACCTGGAGCACCAGCGCCAGGAGCGATAAGAACACTCCCGCAAAGCTCGCCACCTGTATAAATGTGAGAAGGTTGCTCTTCTCGTTGCCTGCATAGGCCGCCATCTTGCCGGCGACCTCCCTGGTTTCTTGATCCATCATCTCGCTTTTCCTTTCCCCGTCTATGATCTCCCTTACGTCGACATCATAGAAATCGGCTATCTCGACCAGCAATGAGATATCGGGAAGGTTGCTGCCGGTCTCCCAGCGCGAAACAGACCTGTTTGTCACATTGAAGTGCTTTGCCAGCTGCTCCTGGGTGATCCCCTTCTCATTGCGAAGTGTTTTTAAGAATTGTCCTGTCTTTTTCTGATCCAAGCTCCGGATACCTCCTTTCGCCGATTTGAGGATATGACCTGCCGCCCGAAAAGAACACGACACAAAGCGAGAATTGCCGTGTTTTCAGGGTTTGGACACGAAATGTCCATTGTTTCCTCAATTATATTACAGTTAACAATGTTACATTCGTGAATTTCGCGGCTTTACGCGCGGGGGTGGGGGGCGGCTTTCAGGCCGGGGCCGCCTCCATAACTCAGAAGCGGGTGTGCTAAAAACCGTGACGGTTTTCGTGACGCCACTCAATGAAACCAAATAACACAGAATTCTCTTTGATTAAGGTATCTTAACCATCGGTTATTGTTTAAAATAGTGGTATCAATCCGCGGACCAAAGCGCCCGGTCAAGAAAGAGGACCGCTCCATGAAAGCATACGAATTAAGCAACGGCATGATGCTCGATGAAGAGAATATAAACAATAACGGTGAGTTTGAACTTGAGATACAGTGGGCGAACTGGTCCGTTACCACCGTTTTCACGCCGGATGACGATAACCCGGGATGCGCCGACAATGCGGTCGCCCTTTTTGAGAGAGTCTATGCAAAGCGCGAGTACTGGCTGATGCTGGCCTATTTCAAGCTCAAGGAGATGATCATCAGCCGCATGACGATCGAGGATTTCGATGGCTCTGCGCAGATGTACAGGGACGAGGAGTACTGGAACCTGCCGCTCAATTTCATGAAGTTCTCGCTCTTTGACCAACTTCTCGCGCAGTATGAACTTGACCGCGTCGTTTTCGGCAGCAACGGAGAGATTTCCTTCATGTTCTACGATTACGCAATGGATAACGGATACATCGTTTCAGGCACCGAGACCGATAAGCTCACCAAGGTCGAAGGCAGCGACGACAACTGGGACGATATCGAACAGTAAGTCCGAAAATTAAGCGTTGGTATAATTTCCGTCGAGTCTGCCGTACGCGAGTACGTTGCCTGTGCTGCCTGATTTGTCAGTATCCAGCATCTTAAAGATCTCGTTAATGTTGTTTCCGCCTGCATCAAAGTAGAATGCGGTCTTTGCGGGATCGCCCTTCAGCGCGAAAACGAAGACCGAATAAGTGTGGGTGGATCCGTATGGCGGGTACGGTCCGACGTACTCCGCGCCTTCTCCGCCTTTCATCTTGAAAGCACCCTCGGCAAGGGAGGTCTCGGTCGTGAAAACGTCCATGTGAAGCCAATTTCCGTCGATCATGATGACCACGTATCTTGCAGCTCCGTCAACCTTGTCCCACTTGAGATCGGGCGAGATCTTGTCACCGCCCTCCCAGGCGATCTTCTTGTCCCAGACGCCGTCTTTTACGAGTGAAGACGTTACGTTAAACGCGGTCAGATCCTTGAATGAAATATTGGAAATGTAAGTCGTGGATTTGCCGGGATTAAAGCCGCCCGGAGCATCCTCTGTCTGGGCAGCGGCCGAAGTCTGAGCGGCCTGGGTAGCCGCGGGCTTGGCGCTGCACGCGCTGAAAGCACTTAAAGCCATTACTGCTGTAAGCACGGCTGCAAAAGGCCTGATCATCTTTTTCATACGTTTCCTCCTTACGTTTCCTTGAAGAATTCAATCTGCTCGCCCAGCGGACCGAAGCAGAATGCCATCCTGGCGTGAAATTCGGGCACTGATCCGATCACGATGTCTTTGGGTTCGATAAACACTTCGTATCCGGCCTCTTTGACCTTGGCCGCAACGGCATCAACGTCATCGGTCGCGAAAGCCATGTGGCGGATAGCGCCCAGTTCCTTGACTCCTGCGCCGTTGCAGAACAGCTCGAGCTGGCAGTTGCCGCAACCCAGCATTATGCCTTCGGGCCATTCGCGGACAATTTTAAAACCGAGGAGTCCGATGTAAAAGCTCTTCGCTTTTTCGAACTCCCCGGCGGTTCCGCACTTTAATGAAATGTGATGCAGTCCTGTGATCAATACTTAACGCCTCGTTGCAGAAAGAATGATCGCGCCAATGATCAGTGCATAGTAGAGGAGCATCACGAAATAAAGGACCGTGGAGCCGATTCCGTAGTAAGTAGCGGCACGGCTTAAGATCGAGCAGATCTTGATCCTCGGCGTGTGAAGTCCGCCCTGTGCAAGGTAATCAAGGACCTTCTTCCTGTTGTTAATTCCCTTGAAGATCGCAATGATGCTGCAGATAGGGAAACCTGCGAGAACGCATGCGATGATCGCGCTCTTGAGAAGAGCATTTGCCTGATCGAGATACTGCTGATTGACAGCCTGATATCCCGGTGTCGTGTAATACTGCGGCTGCTGAGCATACTGCTGCTGATAGTTGTTGTTTTCCATGTTGATTCTCCTTATTCCTTATTTTGTTCCCTAAGTCCTAACGTATCCCAGTAGCAATTATAGCAGAATTCCATGGCGCGTTTAAGGTCGCCGCCCTTTTCTATCAGAGGCTCGATCTTTTTCAATGACGCGATGGCTTCATCTCTCTTGCCTAAATGAAGGTTATATTCCGCCTCGTAAAACCATCTGACGAAGTATTTATCAGCAAGTTCGGAAGTATATGAAGCAAGCTTTCTGACATACTCGCCTGCGCGCTCGTAATCTTCGATGAGCATGCAGTAATTGTAGTAGATCGCTTCAACGCCCATGTTAAGGACATCATTCTTGTAATTCCTGCTGAGGACCGGCTTAGCGCGGCCGATCAAAGTGGCAGCCATGTACTTATCGTTAACACCCTTGTATGAATCCATCAAAGCGCCGTAATACATTATCGCGGACGAGCCCTGATCGATGAAAGTATCGCTGCTGCCCGTAAAATCGAACTCGTTAAGACTTGAGATGAGCTGCAGTGCCTTGTTGTAATTGCCGGTCATGTTGTAGTAATCGCAAGCGTAAAGAACGAAATCCCTCATGTAGACTTTGCCTACTTTTTCGCCGTTCCTTTGCGCTGCCACAGCCTCTTCGGTAATGGCCAGGAACCTGTCGGAATAGCCGTTATTGATGAGCTCACGAATGAACTCGGTGTGGAGCTTTCCGAACTTGCTGTTCTTTTCGCCGTTGACCAGAAAATAAAGGATGACTATTGTCAGCGGGATCGCGACTATGAAAACGGCCGCCAGAGTTACACCCAGACTGAATCCGAACAGCTTCCAAAGAATAGCTGCGAACAGTGCACCGCACATGACAATGCATAGATATAAAAGGCCCAGTGTCTTGAAAATAATTGATTTGCCCATGTGTGATCCTTATCTGTATTTTCTTTCAGGGTGCTCGAAATAATACTTCTCTTTGTCCTTGTACATCTCTTCATCAGCGAATCTCATCGCGTCACGGATGTCCATGCCGGAATCATTATAGCAATAGCCAAATGAGAAGCATACGTTGTCGGGATCGCTCGCCTTTTCTCTGAGCGTCTGAAGCTTGTTCTCAAAGCTTTCCCGTGAGCCCGCAACGATTACCATGAATTCGTCGCCGCCCGCGCGGTAAACGTTGTCCTCGATGAAGACTTCCTGAAGCACGAGGCCGGCCTTCTTGAGAAGAAGGTCTCCGGCTGAGTGACCGTCTTCGTCGTTGACGCGCTTGAGACCATTGAGGTCAGCGAAGATAACTCCGTAAGGCGCCTTTACCGATGCTTCTCCGGCGACTATCGAATCGACCATGTCATTCATCGAATTTCGGTTTTTGATACCCGTGAGAAGGTCGGTGTAACTTACTCGCTCAAGCTGCTTGACCATCAGGTAGCTCGCGATCTCCGACGTGATAAAAAACGTCGTGAGCTCAAGCGTTTCCTTGATCTTCTGAACGTTATCGACATTGATGTTGGTCGTCCAGATGAAGCCCAAAAGCTTTCCTCTGTGCCTCATCGGGAAGATGACGATGCTCTTGACGTTCGAATCGACAAGGGTCTTATGCCATACGGGATTGACCTGCCTTACGTATTCCATGTCCTTTTCGTTCTTGATGATTATGCTGTCACGCTCACCTATCGTATCGAGCCAGGACATCGCGATGTCGTACATTTCGGAATACTGGTTCAGAGACTTAAGAGTGCTATTTTCGGCCCTGCTCTGCGCAAGAAGCGAAGACGTTCCGTTCTCCTGGTTTACGAGCAATACCGAACAGACTTCGGATCCGCAGAGTTCGCGGATGTCGCCTATTACCTCGTTCATGGTCTTCCTGAATTCACTTGTTCCGCGAAGTTTTATGCAGGTCTTGAGGACATCGTCGGCAGTGCTTACCGTGCTTTCCGCAGCTATGTTGATGTCCTTGATTCCGGCCTGTTCAGAAGTATAGACGCAGTAGCACAGTCCGCCCTCATCGCAGTCAACGGGAATGAACGAAAGGTTGAACCACAGGTCCACGGCGCTTATGTGGATATACGTGTGGATGGTCTTTTTCTCAGTCGCAGAGTGAAAGCACTTGTCCTCGAAATCAGGCGTCTTTGGCAGATACCTGTCATACAGGCTGCCGGGCACAAACTTATTGTCATGCGAACCGGGATCGGTAGCAAACACCGGGTGTTCCGCCATTTCGATGAACTTGCTGTTGCCCGCGACTATGCGGATGTCACCGTATCCTTTATCTTTCTTTTCGACCGAAATGACACAGGCCGTTGAATAAAAGCCGTCAATGTATTTCTGAAAGTCCATGATCTTAGCCTCTTATCCTCACCCTTCAAGGTCTATATTATAGCACTTTCTCAAAAGATTTTTAGATGCGGCGGGGGCTCACGGG
>JAFZVF010000014.1 GCA_017617935.1 Clostridiales bacterium
CTCAGAAGGACATCAACGGCGGTCTCGTAGGTGGTGCTTCCCTCAAGGCTGAGGATTTCTCCATCATCTGCAACGCATAATAGCGCGCTTAGATCAAAACAAATCGCCCCGGGGGATTCCCTCGGGGCTTTTTCATGCCTTGGATCGCAAAAAGTAATACGCACCTGTACCGAGCAGAGGTGACAGGTGCGTATTACTTAAAGAGGTTAATTATGTCTGGCTGTGTAATCGGGCGAAAAAAGTGTGGGTGCTTCGTTGATGTTTGAGTATCCGCCGTTTCCTCAGTCATTCATCGAGTTAAGAATGGGGATGATCTGCTCACCGGTGAGGGTGAGGGAGTATCCAACCTTGTAGTCGCTGCTGCCGAAGCTTCCGAAAGTGATCTTCTTGATCATGCGGTCAGCCTCAAGCTCGCGGAGCATCTTGATGAGAACAACCTTGCTTACGCCTCCCAGGTGGGTGAGGATGCTCTCGAAATCGGTCTCCTGAAGATCGTTGATCATCAGAAGGATCGAAGTCTTGCATCTGTGACCTGCGATGCTAAGCGCGTAGAAAACAGGATATGATCCTGCTTTTGCAATGTCAGTGTTTGAGTAATTCTTACTAATCTTGCGAACCATTTCCTATTTCCTCCTCCGATTGTTTTAACAAATCTGGCATTATAGTACACTGTTTGTGAACGAATTGTTAACAACTTTTAGATTTTTATATCACATTTCCGCCATAATTTCACGAAAATCAACCAAATAACACTAAAATCTGCTATCAAAACACCGATTTGTTTCGAAATTATGAACGAGTTATTAAACTGAATATTAACAATTGTTAACAAACTACCGTGCTAAAGAAACAGCTGATCCTAAAATCGCAAATTTTGGTGATTTAGCAATATGTGTAAATTCGAGACACTTAAACGGCAGAACCGCTTTTGTAACAACAGGTAAAAACGCGGAAAACTCGTATTTTACCTGTTGTTTTTTGTTAATTGGCGGCTTCGCCAAGATGGATCAACAGGTAAAACAATTGCAAACCCACAATTTACCTGTTGGTTAGAGCAAAAATACCCTTTTTAGAAGAGAAACCAACAGGTAAAAGGACGGAAATCGCACAAATTACCTGTTGTTGTCCCTTAAGGAGAAAAGAGAACATTAAAAAGGGCCGCATACAGCGGCCCCCAGCATAGTCAGAAATCTGTTAGTCCTGCTTGCTCAGATACTCGTCGATGCCCTTGGCGGCGGACTTGCCAGCGCCCATGGCGAGGATGACGGTCGCGGCGCCCGTTACCGCGTCGCCGCCGGCGAAAACTCCGTCGCGGGTGGTCATCTCTGATTCATTGACGATTATGCCGCCGCGCTTGTTGGTCTCAAGGCCTGCGGTCGTCGTCTTGATGAGCGGGTTGGGGGACGTGCCGAGCGACATGATGACAGCATCGCAGTCGATCGTGAACTCGGAGCCTGGAACTTCGACGGGAGACCTTCTGCCTGAAGCGTCAGGCTCGCCCAATTCCATGCGGATGCACTTGCAGCCGGTTACCCAGCCGTTCTCGTCGGCGAGGATCTCAACGGGATTGGTGAGGAGATCGAATATGATGCCTTCCTCTTTTGCGTGATGGACTTCCTCTGCACGGGCGGGGAGCTCGGCTTCGGAACGGCGGTAAACGACGTGGACTTCCGCGCCTAAGCGCTTTGCGGTACGGGCCGCGTCCATTGCAACGTTTCCGCCGCCTACGATGACGGCCTTCTTCGCGCGCATTATAGGAGTGCGAGACTTTTCGGAGAAGGCGCCCATGAGGTTGGACCTCGTGAGATATTCATTGGCGGAGAAGACGCCCAGAGACTGTTCGCCTGGGATGTTCATGAAGCGGGGAAGACCTGCGCCGGAGCCGATGAACACGGCGGAGAATCCTTCCTTTTCGAACAGATCGTCGATCGTCAGAGCGCGGCCGATGACGGCGTCAGTTACGATGTTAACGCCCAAAGCCTTGATGTTCTCGACTTCCTTGGCAACGACCTTTTCCTTGGGGAGACGGAACTCGGGGATGCCGTAAACCAAGACGCCGCCGGCCTTGTGGAGGGCCTCAAAGATGGTGACGTCATAACCGAGCTTTGCAAGGTCGCCCGCGCAGGTAAGGCCTGAAGGGCCCGCGCCGATGATGGCGACCTTCTTGCCTTTTTTGACCATGTCGGCGGGGAGCTGAGGCTTGATGCCCATATCCTTTGCGGTGTCAGCGACGAATCTTTCGAGGCGGCCGATGGAAACGGCCTCGCCTTTGATTCCGCGGATGCACTGAGCCTCGCACTGGGTCTCCTGAGGGCAGACGCGGCCGCAGACAGCGGGCAGTGAAGACGATGCAGAGATGACGTCATAAGCGCCAGAGACGTCGCCGTCCTTAACCTTCGCGATGAAGGCGGGGATGTTGATGTTTACGGGGCATCCTGTGATGCAGCGGGCGTTCTTGCAGTTTAGGCAGCGGGTGGCTTCAGCCATCGCCTCTTCCTTGGTGTAGCCAAGGTTGACCTCGTCGAAGTTGGTGGCGCGGACCTGGGGATCCTGCTCGGAAACCGGTACTTTCTTTAAAACGTCTACTTCCATATTTGTTCTCCTTATACCAGTTTCAAGATCAGGAACAGACGCCGCAGCCGCCGTGGTGCGTGTCGCCTTCCTGGAGTTCGAGCATGAGCCTGCCTTCTTCGGTCTTGTAGAGACGGGAGCGTTGCATTGCCTGGTCGAAATCGACTTCCCAGCCGTCGAACTCAGGACCGTCAACGCAGGCGAACTTGACTTGGCCGCCGACTAAAAGCCTGCAGGCGCTGCACATTCCGGTGCCGTCGACCATTATCGTGTTCATTGAGATTACGGTGGGGATTCCGAGCTTCTTGGTGAGCTGGCATGCGAACTTCATCATGATGACGGGTCCGATTACGACGCAGTGGTCATAGCGGATGCCATCGTCCCAGAGCTGCTGGAGGGCAACGCAGACGTTGCCGTGGATTCCGTAGGAACCGTCATCGGTAGCAAAATAGAGATTCTTCGTGACGGCCTTCATCTCGTCTTCGAGGATGAGGAGGTCCTTGGTCCTCGCGCCCTGGATGCAGTCAACTTCAACGCCGTTGTCATGGAGCCACTTGAGCTGGTTGTAAACGGGAGCGGTGCCAACGCCGCCCGCGATGAAGAGTATCTTTTTCTTTTTGAGTTCTTCGATGGGAGTCTCGGTGAGATCGGAGGGCCTGCCCAAAGGACCGACGACATCTGCAAAATGGTCGCCGACATTAAGGCGCGACATACGCTCGGTCTCAGCTCCGACGGTGGCGAAGACTATCGTGACAAGACCTTTTTCGCGGTCGTAATCGCAAACGGTGAGTGGGATCCTCTCGCCTTCGTCATCGACGCGGACGATCAGGAACTGACCCGGCATTGCCTTTCCCGCAACGAGCGGCGCAACGACTTCCATGTACCAGACGTTGGTTCCGAGCTGCTTTTTGGCTACGATCTCAAACATTGACTGAGTCCTCCTTCGGGGGCTTGTTGACATCTATTATATATTTTAATTCTTTATAACAATAAAGATTTTCGGAGCAATTTTAAAAGCCGCGTTTGAGATGATAAAATTAGTCATCAGCGAAAGGGGCAGTTATGGCAGACCTGAATTTCGAGAGAGTTGTTTTTGACGCGGCAAACGGGAACGGTGCGAAGATCGCGGGCCGTTACTATCCTTCGTCAGCGGAAAATATAAAGGGCGTGATACAGATCTGCCACGGCATGGCGGAGTATCTTGCGCGCTACAAGGAAATGATCGCCTTTTTCAATGATGCCGGCTACCACGTCTGCGGAATGGACATGCCCGGTCACGGCGATACTTATGAACTCAATAAAGACAAGGGCTTTCCCAAGGGGTATTTCGGAAAAGGGAAAACGGATGCGGATGACCTGATAAAGGACGTCATGGAACTGCACAGGCTTGCACGCGTGAGATTCGGTGAGAAAGTCCCGCACTATCTTTACGGCCACTCGATGGGATCGGCGGTGGTGCGCACGGTCTTTTCAAAGCCTGAGTATTCATGCGAGTTTTCGAAATTCGTGTTTTCTTCGACGATGGGACCCAATCCCGCAGTCGGATTCGCGAGGTTTTTGGCAGCCTGCGGATGCCTTTTCGGAGGCGCTAAGAAGGAAAACGCGTTGATTGACAGACTGGCTTTCGGAAGCTACTGCAAGCACGTGGAAAATCCGCAGAGCCCGATGGACTGGCTCTCGACCGAGCCTGAGGAAGTCAGGATCTATAATGAGGATCCGATGTGCGGATTCTCGTTTACCAGCGAAGGATACGGGGTTCTTTTCAAGCTGATCGGCTTCATCCAAAGTTCAAAAGCCTATCAGGACCTGTCCGGCAAACCCTGCCTGTTCACTTACGGGGAAGAGGATCCGGTCGGAAGCTACGGCAAAGGCGTTAGAAAGGTCATCTTAAAGATGAGGCATCACGGCGCACGCGCGCAGGCAAAATGCTACGGACCGTACCGCCATGAGATACAGCACGAACCCGTGCGGAAAGACTATTTCCGCGACGTCGTGGATTTCCTTGAACAGTAAAGGATCAGCCTAATCCTATTATCAATTCGTTTCCTGTGAATTCGATCATCGTGCCGAACTGCGTTTGTTCGGGCATTGATTCGGATACGCTTACAACGTTGACGATGTCCGAGAGGACGAGCCTCTTGTTGCGTCCGAAGCCGTCGGTGTGAACGGTTATCTTGTTTCCGCCGGTCGTGATCCTGATGACGCCTGAAGTGTTTCCGTCTTCGCCGAAGACTTCACACGCGGTGACTGATCCGGGCGCAAGCTCGAAGCAGGTGAACGTCAGACCGTCAAGGATTCCCGTCTCGTGATGTGAATCGGAGCTCCTTGTTACAAGGATCGAGTTCGGTCTTACGAAAACCGGGATCGTGTCTGAATCGACATTCCTTACGAGATACTTGGGTCCGCGGATCTTTTCCCTCGTCATGAAGTCAGTCCAGATGCCGGCGGGAACATAGACCGCGACCTGTCCGTTTCTTGTGAGGACGGGGCAGACCATCAAAGACGAACCGAGCATGTACTGGTTCTCTGCACCCATGGCCGCCAAATCGTTCGGGAATTCCATCACCATCGCGCGCATCGCGGGAATGCCGTATTTTACGCCTTCACAGATCGTCGAATAGAGATAGGGGGCAAGGCCCGTCCTGATGTCGGTCAGCATTTTGAGCTGTGAAAAAGTGGACGCGTCGCCGCCTGCGATCGAATTGGTGCAGCGCAGTCTGAAGTGCGGTGCAAATGCCGCGAGCTGGAGCCAGCGCGTGAAAAGGAGCGGATCCTGATTTGCGATGTCGGGCACGTCGATGTTGACAGAGGTGAGGCCTGACATGCCGTAGGAGATGGAGTTTCTGAGCGTTGCGGCAAGCGCGGGGAACCCGGGAGCGCATTGTGGAGTCACGTTGCGGAAGAGGGTCTTTCTGTCGCCCGCGCTTACGGAATCGGCGATGACGAAGTAACCGTAACGGCCCCTTGTCCTGATGACCGTGTCCGATGCCGCGGAATTCAATATCTCCGCAAACGAAGCCATGTAGTCTTCGCCCTTTTCGCCGACGGCGTCTGCAAAGATGTCGCTGTAAGCGCCGCAATAGTCTACTTCAAACCTGTCGGCGCCCTTCTTGTGGATCATGTCGAAAGCGTTTATCAGCCAGCTTCTGGCCTGGGGATTTTTGAGGTCGATTATGCCGATGCTGCCCGAAGGCGTGTCGCAAAGGACAGCGTTTCCGTTTTTGTCGGAAAGGAGGCACCCTGAATCAAGAACGTCCTCGTATTGGGGAGAGTTCTCTGAAATGTACGGATTTACGGATACGCAAAGGAGCGTTCCGAATTCATGAAGGGCACGCGCAAACTGCTCGGGCTCGGGGAACCTCGTCCTGTCCCAGTCGAATCCGAACGGATCGGACTGCGGATGCCAGGTGCTGCCAAGCCACACCTCGCTGATGTGCAGGCCTGCGTCCTTTGCCTTCGAGACGACGGTTAAGATCGAATCCGCCGATGAACGGAAGCTGCCGTCCAGAATGATGGGAGCGCCGATCGTGCAAGTGTCGGGAACGGGATTTGAAAGGCCCGTTATCTGAGCATAAGCACCGAAGATCGAGCTCATGTCGTCGCTTGCCATTACGTCAAATTCAAGGCTCTCGTTCTTTGTGCAGAAGGAGGTCGAAAGCCCATCCGTTCCAATGTGGAAGTTTGTGCTGCCCGAAGAGTTTACGAGAAGGCCGTAGCCTGAACTTGAAATGTAGAAGGGGATGCCCTCAGTCCCGTTTAGCCTTCCGCAGCGGTTCGTCCTTACGGTGGAGCCGTTCCTGATTATGGAGCTGGCGGCGCCGCCAAGGCCGTAGATCTTTTCATTGTGGAACATCATCATGGACGCGCCGATCATGGAAGAGGACGCGTCGACCCTGTAATCGCTGCCCGCACCCGCATTCGTCTTGTAGACGATGCCCTCGTCGGGATTGCCATATGTCAGGAGCACGCCTTCATAGAAAAACTTGATCGTGAAATTGCCGCTCTTGGGGATCCTGGCCTCAAGCCCGCCGGACTTGAAGATGATCTCGTTTTCGTTCTGAACGACTTCGCCGGTGTTGGAAGGCCTTATGTCAAAAAGCGTGGAGCGCTTTGACCTGGGAGTCACGTTGTGGTTCTTAACCCTTACCGAAATGACCTTGCTTACGGGTGAGAACAGTTCGATCGCCATCTTTCCCGGAACGGGGATCTGGCGCTTCTGGCTTGAAGTTATGCCGCGTTCAAAAGTCCGGCATCCGCATCTGATCTTGAGAGTATTGTCTTCGAATACGACCGACTCGATGCCGGCAGGTTCCTTGGTAAGATACATGGCGTCCCCCTAAAAGTAAAATACATTTAAATTATAAGCATACGCATAAATTTAAAATATTACGATTTGATATAATTAGCGCATGGTTTTCGAGGCGCATGAAAGAAGAACGGACAAGTTTCCGATACCAGCCTCCGTGTCAATGATATTGGGCCTTTTAGGGGCCGCGGGACACGAGGCTTACATAGCCGGAGGAGCGGTAAGGGACATGCTTCTCGGGCTTGTTCCCCATGATTTTGACATTTCTTCGTCATGTTCGCCCGACGTAACGGCCCGCATCCTTGAGGATGCAGGGATCAGACACCTGGACAATGCAAGCGTCCACGGCACCGTCACCGCTATCCTCGAAGGCGGCAACATCGAGATCACGACGTTCCGCGTTGACGGAAAATACTCCGACTTAAGAAGGCCTGATTCCGTCACCTTCGCAGGCAGCATTGAAGAAGACGTCAGGCGCAGGGACTTCACGGTCAATTCGCTCTACATGGACAAAGACGGTTCCGTCAGGGATGTCACGGGTGGCATAAAGGACCTTGAAGCGGGTGTCATCAGGACCGTCGGAGATCCTGATGAACGCTTTGGGGAGGACGCATTGCGCATACTCCGCGCAATGAGGTTTGCGTCGCGCTTCGGTTTCCGCATTGAAGATGAGACTTTTGCGGCGATGGAAAAATGCGCCGATGAACTAAAGAAGATCTCGGCCGAAAGGATCGCGTCCGAATTGAACGGGATAATTTGCGGAAAGGACGCTCCGGCCGTGATAAGGCGCTGCTGGAGGATCCTGGGCGTAATAATCCCGGAGTTGGCGCTCTGCCATGGTTTTGACCAGCACACGCACTTTCATGACAGGGATTGCTTAGAGCACACGCTCTGCGTGCTTGAAGGCATTCCGCTTGAGGAAAAAGAGGGCTCTCTGCCGTCCAGGGACCTAATGCTTTCCATGTCCGCGCTCCTTCACGATCTCGGCAAGCCCGAATGCTTCAAGCTCGACGAGTATGGCACCGGCCACATGAGAGGCCATCCCGAAGCGGGAAGGAGGATAGCGGAGCGTGTCCTTACGGAACTGAAATACCCCACGGCCTTTACAAGGGACGTTTGCAAGCTCGTGGCATTCCACGACGTCTTCACTCCGCAGGAAAGGACCGCGGTCCACAGATTCCTCTGCGACCTGGGTCCGGACCTTTACGAAAAGCTCAAGGTCCTTCAGAGGGCGGATATTATGGCGCATTCCGAGCTCGGCAGAAGAAGGATCAGAAGGCTTGAGTACATGTCGGAGATCGCGGACGAGCTTAAGGCGGACGGTGCCGTTTTTGCGGTAAAGGACCTCGCGATAAGCGGCAGTGACGTAATTTCGCTTGGCTGCCCCGAGGGTCCTGAAGTGGGGAAGATCTTGAACCTGCTTTTTGAGAAGTATTTAGCGGGCGAAATATCAAATAAGCGGGAATTATTAATGGAATCGGTCAAGGAAATGATTTCGTAACACAATCTTCAAGGTTTATTATTTGAGTCTTAATTGAATTGTGAATAAATGTGATTGAATAATGAATTTCTAATTCCTATAATTGGGATAAGTGGGATGCTATCAACTTCGGAAAGAGAGAAGGAGTGATCATTATGAAGAACAGAAAAGGTTTTACATTGGCGGAAGTGATGATAGTTATAGCTGTCATCGTTATCCTGTCCGGTGCCACGGCGATCGGCGTCGTTTCTTGGCTTAACAATGCAAAGACTACCGCAGCCAACCTCGAGGCAAACAACGGTGATAACTTTGAGAAAGAAGAGATGGAGTCCATAAAGAAGATCGGCGGTACGGGAGCTTCAATGCAGCAGCCGACCGAGACTCTCCAGGGAACCAATCAGCAGACTCAGCAGACTCAGGGAACCCAGTCCACTCAGCAGACGCAGGGCACTCAGGGTACCAGGGAGACAAAAGAGACACAGCAGACACAGCAGACACAGCAAACTCAGCAGACACAGCAGACCCAGGCTTCGACAGCTGCAACAACGAAAGCAAATGAATCCGGAGGAGTTTCTGTTCCTTCCAATTATAATTATGTTTTAGATCAACACGGAAATCCACATGGGGTTGTTGGAATGACAAGTGCACCCACAACAAGTGGTAATACAACAACTCTTTATATAACTGATCTAAATGGTTACAACAAATTGACTATTAGCATTGAAAAGAAGAATGATGGTTATTATATCCATCTTGGTGGTGCACAATATAACTTACAAGGGAATAATGGGTTCCCTAATTATGTAAGCAATCAAGGCGATTATAAATTAGATGCAGAGCAAAAAGCTTGGTTAGCGAATAATTATGGCGTTACGGTTGGTTAATTCGTAAAACTTTACCTTTTCCCAATATTATTGTGAAATCGACTCCGGCATTATTGCCGGAGTTTTTTCACAGCCATTAACTCTTAGTTAATAATTTTGTTCAAATTTGTCATTAGTTTGGTGAAGAACTTAACAATTGTGAGCGTTACAATCTAGGCATATAAAGTGAATGCTTTATATAGATCACCCTTAAGAACGGCTGCTTCTCCTGAGGCAGCCGTTCTTAATTTGTTGTGTTTTTTCTTAGGCTGATTTAGGCGCCGTGGAGCTTTGTCTCCGCGTCAAGGAGCCTGACCGTCGCGGAGGCCTTCGGACTGCTCAGCACTTCGTTGGTAAGACCTGATTCGCATATCTTTCCGTCATCCATGACGACAACCCTCGGGGCGATCTGCCTGATGATGTGGATGTTGTGCGTGACGAGCAGGAAGGAAGTTCCCCTTTCGCGGTTGATGTCGGTCAGGAGCTTCAATATCTCGGCTGACGAGCTCGCGTCAAGCGAAGAGAACGGCTCGTCGGCAATGATTATTCCCGGATTGGTTATAAGACACATTGCGATGGCAACACGCTGGCGCTGACCGCCTGAAAGCTGATGCGGCTTTCTTCCGAGGAACTCGTCGTTAAGTCCTGCTTCGCTGAGCGCGGCGCTGATCTTGGCCATTCTTTCCTCTTTGGACAGTTTCTTTTCCGCGACCCTCAAAGCCTCGTTCAGATGCCATTTGACGGTGTGTGCGGGATTGAGGCATGAGACCGGATCCTGGAAGACCGCGCCGATCCTTCTTCCCACGACCGAGGCCGTGCCCGTATGGGGAAGGAGTCCCAGAAGCGATCTTATAAGCGTGGTCTTGCCACATCCTGAACTTCCGATGAGGCCTAAGATCTCGTGCGGATATATCTCAAGATCCACGCCCTTGAGGACTTTGTTGTCGGAGCCTTTTCCGAAGATCCTGTCGCTGTAGCCCGCTTCGATCCCCTTAGCCGTCAGCACGGGGCTTGAGGTGTAGTCGACGTGCGCGCGCTCGATGCCGAGCATCCTCGTATCGAGCCTTGCGTTGGTCAGGAGTTCGGCGGTATAAGCGTTCTTGGGGTTTGTCAGGATGTCTGAAGTCGTGTCCTTGTCTATTATCTTGCCGTCCTTCATGACCATGACCCTGTCGCAGAAATTGCTTACCGCGGAGAGGTCGTGTGAAATGAAGAGGATCGTCATCTGAAGCTTTCTGCAAAGGCTCTTCAGGAGGTCTAAGATCTGGACCGTCGTCACCGTGTCGAGTGAAGAAGTTGGCTCGTCGCAGATGAGGAGCTTTGGCGCAAGGAGAGCCGCGCCTGCAATTAAGACTCTCTGGCGCTGTCCGCCTGAAAGCTGGTGAGGGTAGCGCTCATATATCGTGGCGGGGTCGTCAAAACCCACCGTCTTCATTGTCGAAAGTATCTTTTCACGGCGCTCTGCAGGGTCCGTGACGCCATGCGCGACAAGCACCTCATCGAGGTTTTTGCCAATCTTCATGAGCGGGTCCAAAGCTGTCGAAGGCTCCTGGAAGATCATGCCGATCTCGCTTCCGAGCATCTTCCTCCTGTCGCGCGGCTTCATGGTCAAAAGGTCCTGTCCGCGGAACTTGATCGAGCCGCCGGTGATCGCGGCGCCTTCGGGAAGGAGTCCCGCAATGGCGAGTGAAGTCATGGTCTTTCCGCTTCCGGAGTTTCCGATGAGGCCCAATATCTCGCCGTCCCTTATGCCGAAATCGACGTCATCAAGGACGGGCTTGGGATTGGGATCCTTTCTTGTTGGGAAGGAGAGCGTGAGGTGGTGAACCTTGAGGACGTGTATGTGTCTGGCCATCAGTTGCCGCCTCCCTTCGTCAGAGAGACTCTCATGCCTTCGGAGATGAAGTACAGACCGAGGATGTAGAAGACGAGCATCATGGAAGGGAAGATGACCAGCCAGGGGGCGACCCTTATGTATGCCTGGCTCTCGGCGAGCATCTTGCCGAATGAAGCGTCAGGCGGCTGAACGCCAAGTCCCAGATAACTCATTCCCGATTCAAAGAGCGTCATGTTCGCAAGTCCGATTACCGTTGCCGGCAGGAGCTGCGGGACAAGGTTCGGCAGGATGTGAAGGAGCATTATCCTTATGGGGCTGATGCCCATGACGCGTGCATGGGTTATGTAGTCGTACTCTTTGACCTCGATGGTCCCTGCCCTGTATACCCTCGCGAATGTGGGCGCAAAGACAAGTCCCAATGCCCAAACGACGTTGAACATCGACGGGCCGAAGACTGCGACCGCGACCAATGCCAGCAGGATCCCCGGGAAGCACATTATGCTGTTGTTCACGAGCATTATCGACCTGTCGGCAAAGCCGCCGAAATAACCCGCGGGAAGTCCAGTCAGGGTTCCCAGGACAAGCGCGATCGCGACGCCTGCTACGGAGATGAATACGGTGAACTTGGCGGCGCTCATTACCCTCGACAAGACGTCTCTGCCGAAATTGTCCGTTCCGAAAGGATGTGCGGAAGAAGGCGGCAGGAGCTTTGAAGCCGCGTCAGTCGCATACGGATCGTAGGGCGTCCAAAACAGCGAAACAAGGAATGCGATGACAACGACCGCCAGCAGTATTATGCCGATCGTATAGAATCTTTTTGCGCGTGACGTGTCTACGTTCTTGTTCAAGCCCTGCCTCCTTTACCTGATCCTGATCCTGGGATCTGACAGGCTCGAGAAGACGTCAGCCGCGAAATACAGGATGACGGTTACGAGCGCAAGGTAGAAGACGATGCCCGACAGGAGCGGGAAATCGCGCTGTGATATGGCCGACAGGAGGAGCCTGCCCAGGCCGGGGAGGTTGAAGACCTGTTCGACGATGAGGCTTCCGCCCAAGATGTCTGACAATACGAGCGAAATGACCGTGATCGAAGACACGTTTGAATTGGGCAGGATGTGTCTGAACATTATCTTGTAGTCCGACAGGCCGTGGCTTTTCGCCGTGGCGACGTAGTCGGAGGCTTTTTGTTCAATGATGGATGACCTCAAGAACTTGAAGGTCATGGCGATCTTGGGGAGCGCGATCGCAAACGCGGGCAGCATGAGACTTCTGACGTACATTCCGAAGTTGACGTCCGGCGCGGTGTAGCTGCCGACGGAGACCCTCTTAAACAGGCTTCCCGTGATGAAAATGAGGAGCAGCGACAATACGAACGGCGGTATCGCGAAAAGGATGTGGCCCAGGACCGAGCATACCTGATCGGCAAACTTTCCGGGCTTTCTCGACGAGAGCACCGCGAGCGGATATGAGATCAGGATGATCATGCAAAAGGCGAGGACGCTCATTCCGAGCGTGACCGGAAGACGGCTTACGATCAGTCCGCCGACGCTAGTCCTGTATTGGGTTGAATTGCCGAGGTTGCCTGTAAACGCCCCGCCGAGCCATGAAAGATAACGGACGGGCAGCGGACGGTCGAGTCCCAGTTCGGCACGGAGGGCTTCGACCTGTTCAGTCGTCGCGTTTGCACCGAGCATGACGCGCGCGGTATCTCCGGGGATTACCGAGAAGGCAAGAAAAGTAAACAGCGACACGAGAAGGAGAGTCGCGAGAAGCTCGACGGCTTTCCTTATAAAGTACGCAGCTGTCTGTTTACCCGTCACCCCCGAATCTCCCGTCAGCCGACCGTTTCAACCTTGATCGTGTTGGTGTTGCCGGCCTTGCCGTTGATGAGGCCGCCGGTCATGACGACGTTGTCGCCCGCTTCGAGCGAAAGAACGTCCTTGGCTACATTGAGGCCGTGATAGAACATTACATCCGTGGAATTGAATTCCTCGTTGAGGATCGGGATGACGCCCCAGCTGAGGTTGAGCCTTCTCCAAATCCTTTCGGAAGTCGTCATGCCTATGATGTCGATCGGGCATCTGAAACGGGACACCATCCTTGCGGTAACGCCGCTCCTTGAGTGAACGACGATCGCCTTTGCTCCGACGTCGATGGCCATCTGGCAGGCCGCGTGGGAAATGGCGTCAAGGTTGTTTCTGATCTTGAAGTCCTGTCTGTAGAAACGGTCCCTGTAGTTGATGTGTTTTTCGGTGTATTCCGCAACTTGTGCCATGGTCTTAACTGCTTCAACGGGGTATTTGCCTGCAGCGGATTCGCCTGAGAGCATGATCGCTGAAGAACCGTCATATACTGCGTTTGCAACGTCGGAGATCTCAGCTCTCGTCGGACGCGGATTGGTGATCATGGACTCGAGCATCTCGGTCGCGGTGATGACGCGGCGGCCAAGGAGGCGGCAGCGTTTGATGAGCTGCTTCTGGACGCTCGGTACTTCGACGAACGGGATCTCAACGCCGAGGTCGCCTCTTGCGATCATGATGCCTGCGCAGTATTCGGAGATCTCGTCAATGTTGTCAACGCCAGCGCGGTTCTCGATCTTTGCGATGACCTCGATGTCCTGACCGCCGTTGGCGTCAAGAAATTCGCGCATCTCGATCATGTCTTCCTTGCGGGAAACGAATGAAGCAGCGACGAAATCGATGTCGTTCTTAATGCCGAAGAGGAGGTCCTTCTTGTCCTGCTCGCTTAAGAAGTCGCCCTGCATGACCTTGTTGGGGAAGTTCATCGACTTCTGGTCGGAGAGTGTTCCGCCAACCACGATGTTGCAGATGACGTCGTTTCCGGAGATCTCTTTGACTTCGAGTATAACAAGGCCGTTGTTTACGAGAACGCGGTCACCTGGCTTAAGCTGTGAAGGGAGCTCCTTGTAGGTTACGGAAACCTTTGTCTCGTCACCCTCAACCTCATCGGCAGTAAGGATGAAAGTTCCGCCGTCCTTCAGTTCGACCTTGTGGTTCTTGAACGTCTTGATCCTGTACTCGGGGCCCTTGGTATCGAGCATTATCGCTATAGGGAGGTTCATCTTTTCCCTGACCCTCTTGATGAGGTCGATCTTTTCCTGGTGCTGCTCGTGCGTGCCGTGCGAGAAGTTGAGCCTTGCGACGTTCATTCCCGCCTCGAACATCTTTGACAACGTTTCCTCATTGTCGGATGCGGGACCTATGGTGCAGATGATCTTTGTTTTGCGCATATATTATTCTCCTTGTAATCAATAAAAAGTTTTGCCTGATTTTATCATTTATGGCCCTAAACTTCTGCACAATAATGTAAAATGATTTAGTCTATATTTTTTACATCGGAGGCTTTACATATGGCAGACGTAAGACCCGCATCCCTCAAAAGAATTACAACAAAAGCCCTTGCTGACGCATTCATAGACGATCAGCTCAAGGCGATCAAAGAACAGGTTGGAGATAAGAAAGTCCTTCTGGCACTCTCAGGCGGAGTCGATTCTTCCGTAGTTGCAGCCCTCCTGATCAAGGCTATCGGCAGCAATCTCGTTTGCGTTCACGTCAACCACGGCCTCCTCAGAAAAGGCGAGCCCGAGATGGTCTGCAAGGTCTTCAGGGACGAGCTCGGCGCAAACCTCATCTATGTTGACGCAGTCGACAGGTTCTTAGGCCTTTTGGAAGGCGTTACCGATCCTGAGCAGAAGCGCCACATCATCGGCGAAGAGTTCATTAAGGTCTTCGCTGAAGAAGCAGCAAAGCTCGACGGCATCGCATTCCTCGCACAAGGCACGATCTATCCCGACATTTTGGAGAGCGAGCAGGGAATCAAGGCTCACCACAACGTCGGCGGCCTTCCTCCGGAACTCGATTTCGAGCTCGTTGAGCCCGTCAAGTATCTCTACAAGGATGAGGTCCGCGTAGTCGGTTCTGCATTGGGCCTCCCTGACAAGATGGTCTATCGTCAGCCTTTCCCGGGTCCGGGACTTGGCGTAAGATGCCCCGGCGCGATCACCAGGGACAGACTTGAAGCAGTAAGGGAGTCTGACGCGATCCTCCGTGAAGAGTTCGAAAAGGCAGGTCTCGCAGGCAAGGTTTGGCAGTATTTCACGGTCGTTCCCGACTTTAAGTCCACCGGCATCAAGGACGGCAAGAGAGCATTTGAATGGCTTTGCATCGTCCGCGCGATCAATACGACCGACGTCGTTCAGGTAACGGTCGAGCCCATCGATTACGATCTCATGTGCAGGATAACCGACAGGATCACGCACGAGGTTCCTGGCATCAACAGGGTTCTGTACGATTACACGCCCAAGCCGACGGCGACGGTTGAGTACGAGTAAGCTCGCATTCACTCCTCGCTAAGGTCCTCCGCGCTCGCGTAGCTCGCTTGTGTGGAAATCGCTCGGAGTAAATGCTTGCTTAGGAATGTCGCTTCGCGCCTGCGGAAATCGCTCGGAAAGAGCGCTCGCTTTGAATGTGCGGAATCGCTCGCATAAGCAATATTATTCATTAGGAGAAAATCGCTCGGGAAGAGCACTCGCTTAGTGATATGAAATCCATGAAAGCTCCTGATCTGTCAGGAGCTTTTTCAGTCAACGAAAAATCTTTGTAACGAAATTGATTTTTCTCCGTCTAACCTTTGTTGAACTCCGGAAAAGAGTAAAATATCGGAGTCTGAAAGGTGATCTTCGAAATGAATGACAGGAAGGCAATAACAAAACCGATAATACAAGCCGCGATAATCCTGGCTGTTTTCTATGTGATAGAGGCGGCAATGGTTTATCTTGAGGTATTTCCGGATTACAACATGCTGCTTTGCGCGGACATCCTTTTGAGGATGATTATGGGCACGGTATCGCTTGTGCTCCTTTCGGGATATTACAAGCGCGGCGAGAGCAAATACCCGGTAAAGAAGCTGTTTACGAACAGGATGCCGAAAGGCACATGGCCGGTCCTGATCCCGATGATCTTATATATCATTGCGCCGTTCTTTAAGCTTTTTACGGCATATGTTTTTACCACAAGCGTCCTTGGGACCCTGATCTTAATCATTATTCAGCAGTTCACGACCGGATACTGTGAGGAGGCGACTCACAGGGGTCTCATGATGAACGGCCTCATCATGCACAACACAAAGACGGTCAAGCAGAGGATCTTCACGGTGGTCATCGCCGGAGCCTTCTTTGGACTTTCCCATGCTGCCAATGTCATTTTCGGCGAGAATCCGTTGCTTCAGGTGCCTTCTTGCTTTTTATGGGGCATGTTCATCGCGGCAGTCTACATGCTCTCTGACAATCTGCTGCTTGTCATGCTGCTCCATGCGTTTAGTGATTCAACCTTCAGGATCGTCAAAGGATTGTTTGGTTACGTGCATGATGCCCCGATCTGCCAGATTATTGATAAAACGCGCAGCGTCATAGATTATGTGGTGCTGCCTGTAGTGGCGATCCTGATCTGCGTTTTCTATGAAAAGTTAAAGGGGAAAAGGGATCTTCGCCGCGATGATATAATAGGCCCATGAGTGACGGAAAACTGCTTGAGAAGATAGCGTGGAGAGAACCGACGGCTGAGGAAAAAGAGCGTTTGGCTTATGCTAGGCGCCGGAACAAGGTCGCGTCGTTCGTCTTGCTGGGCGTAGTGATCCTGATGATCGTCGTTCCGTTGTTCTATATCAAACCCCTGTTAGCGATGTTTGTGAACAATACCGTCGGATTCGTTATAGCGGGCATTCTGTATGCCGGCCTGATCGCGTTTCTCTGCATGAGGATCCACCTGGTCTCCAAGTTTAAGGTGGCAGACGTCGTCGTTGACGAGATCGTTTTGAACAGCAGCACTGACAACGGAAACTACTGTACGGCAACCGTTTCACAAGGAGAAGTGGTACTGACTGGCGTCACCATAGCAATGAAGAAGCACCCCGAGAAAGGGGCGGCCGTCCTGCTCTACATCGAGAACGACGACACCTGGTCGGTTGGCATCGTGTAAATGCTATTCGAGATAAATATATCGAATAACGATAAAAAATAGTTGCAAATCAATACCAGCCGTGTTATGATCCCATCATAAGGAAACGATTTGACGTGGAGGGTAACGGTATGGCCATTAAGATCACTGACGAGGGGACGGCTAAAAAGCCCAATCATTATACGCGCAACGTCCTGATCATTATCGCCATTCCGGTCGCGTTTTATCTCATTATGGGATTCGCCTTCATGTTTTCGTTGGCAACCTACCAAACGAAAAGCAACTTGTCAGATGAGGGTAAGGCGTCTCTTGCGAAAGAAGCGCTAATGCCGCAGATAGCCCAATACATTGAGCGCTATGGTACAAGGGGCTTCCAGGACGTAGACCTTCAGATCGAGACGAGGACTTTCAAAAGCATTGATGAACTCGTAGAAGCCATGCCTTATCTTGCAAGCTATAAGGGCTCGGAGTCGGTTAGCGGCAGCGATGTCAAAGGCAAGAGCGCCAAAGTGTACGAAATAGCTGAAGTCAGACCCTGCGGCAACAGGCCGATGCCTCTTCCGTTGAATTACGGCATAGTTGATTCCGACTCGCCCTCCACAATGGAGTATTACACCTGGAAATACAGCATCTACGAATACAAGGACGGAAGCTGCAGGTTCGTCGTTCTTATGATCTCAGGTTGATCTTTTTTGCCCTGCATTTTCTGTAAACTATTTCTGATTATTTTCCGCGCTTATGAACAAATCGCGAATGCCGTGATATTATTGTTCGGTAAACAGTTTTCGCGAGGGAGGGTGTTTTTATGCGCGAAAAATGGTCCTCAAGATCAGCTTTTATTTTGGCGGCAATCGGATCCGCCGTAGGTTTGGGCAACGCTTGGAGGTTTCCGGGACTGGCCGCGAAGTATGGCGGCGGAGCCTTCCTTTTCGTCTATCTCATTGCGATGCTAGTAATCGGAATCCCGCTCCTCATGATGGAGATCTCCGTCGCAAGATATACGAGACAGGGCGCTCCCGGTTCAATGCGTGCGTTGAACAAGAAGACTGAGGGAATCGGCTGGCTGGCCGTTTCCAACGGTATCGGAATATCGATCTATTACGCGGCCGTTTTCGCGTGGGTCATCCTCATGTTCGTCATGAGCTACAAGTTCATGGGCCTCACGGGCAACACTGAAGGGGCAAGCAGCCTTTGGGCTACAACGATAAAAACTACGGGCACGACTGAGGGCTTCACCACCATCTCATGGCCCGTTGTAGGCTGTCTCATCGCTGCATGGGCACTCTGCTACGTCTGCATCCGCAATGGCACGACGACGGTTGGAAAAGTCGTTAAGTACACGGTTTCGCTTCCTGTCATCTGCCTTCTCATAATGGCGGTCAGGGGCGTCATGATGCCACACGCAATGAGCGGTTTTGCAAAGCTCTTCATCCCCAATTGGAGCGCTCTCGCTGATTCCAACCTCTGGGTCGACGCGATCGGCCAGGTCTTCTATTCGCTTTCGACTTCGATGGCGATCATGTTCGCTTACGGTTCGTTCCTCGATGACGACACCAACATCGTGATCGACACGATCATCATCTCGTTCTCCGACATGTTCATTAGCATCCTCGCAGGCATCGTCATGTTCACGACGATGGCGGGCGTCGGAATGCTCGACAACATGTCCGCATCAGGCATCGCTACGGCTTTCATCATCTATCCCCAGGCGATCGTAAAGATCTCGGACAGCCCTGTCTTCAACATGATCTTCGCGTTCATCTTCTACTTCTGTCTGATAACGCTCGCGATCGACTCGCTCTTCTCGATCATCGAGGGCATCTCGACCGCGGTATCCGACAAGTTCAAGCTCAGCAAGAAAAAGACTACGCTTACCATCTGTCTCGTTGAAGGCGTAATCAGCCTTATCTACGTCACTGGCGCAGGCCTTGCGATCCTTGACATTGTTGACTATTTCATCAACAGCTACACGCTGATCATCACGGGAATCCTCGAAATGATCGCAGCCGGTTGGTTCTTCAAGACGACCAAGATCTTGGACGAGCTCAACCGCAATACCAAGGGCTTCAAGATGCCGAAATGGTGGTTCATCCCGTCGATCAAGGTCATCTCGCCGGTCGTTCTCATCGGGCTTTTCGCATGGAATCTCTATAACCTGATCCATGGCGGCGGCGTTTACGGTGCGAAAGACGGTTATTCGCTCAAGGCAAACATCATCTTCGGATGGTGCGTCGTAGGTCTCATTCTCTGCTCGGGCCTCATCGTAAAGCTCATCGTCAAGATCAAGTCTTCCAAGGGCTTTGTTGAAGACGACAAGTCCTGGGACGATTTGAAGAAGGCTTGAGTCAGGGCTTCGGCGTTTTCGAACTTATTATGGATTTAGGAAGCCTCATGTTGCGGCATGAGGCTTCTCTATTTATAATTAATGGTGCTTGTACAGGAAACGAAAATGATCAAGGAAACGCTCAACAGTTTTAATCTGATATCCGTCACCGTAAGGCTTTTGCTCGCAATGGCCGCAGGCGGTCTCATCGGTTATGGCAGATCCAGGAAAGAGCGCAGTGCAGGCTTCCGCACCTACATGCTCATAAGCGTGGGCGCGGCCCTTACGATCCTTATCTCCATTTATGAAAACGACATGTTAAACACCCTCTGGAGCGAACTCGCTGCTTCCGGCAACGCCAAGTTTGACGGAACGAGGTTCGCTGCACAGGTTCTCGCCGGCATCGGTTTCCTTGCCGCCGGAACGATTGTCGCTTCAAGGCACCAACAGGTATCGGGCCTTACTTCGGCCATCGGCCTTTTCGCCACGGCGGTATTGGGTATTGCCTGCGGTGCGGGGTTTTACATTTGCGTTATTCCCGCCATAGTACTGATCATCTTCTCGATGGAGGTCCTCCAGCCGCTCGAAGTCGCATACAAGAGAAGGCACAGGAACATAACGATCACGGTCAGGTTCAAGGCATCCGAGAACCTTGAAGACGTAAAGCGCGTCATTGAAGCGCAGGGTGCGCAGATATTTGACATCGACATAGAGACTGATGAGAAGTATGAAGACGGTTCCGTTTCGGCGATCTTCTCGATGAAGCTGAGCCGCGAACAGTCGTCACATTCGGAAATGATCTCATCGATAGCGGAACTGCCGTGCGTTTTGGCGCTGCACGAATTGATCTCATAAGGGTGCTTATATGCTTACGATATTTGACGGATTTAGAGACATAACCTTTGTAAACGTCCTTATCAGGCTGTTCCTGGCAGTCCTCTGCGGCGGCGTGATCGGACTTGAAAGATCGTACAAGAACCGCCCGGCAGGCTTCAGGACGCACATCCTCGTCTGCATCGGCGCCGCGATAGCCTCCATGACCGGCATCTTCATGTGCCTCAACATGAAGGTCCCGACCGACGTTTCCAGGATCGGCGCGCAGGTCGTATCCGGCTTGGGTTTCATCGGCGGAGGAACGATAATCGTAATCAACCAGAAAACGATCAAGGGTCTTACGACCGCTGCGGGCCTCTGGGTCTGCGGTATCATCGGCCTTTCACTCGGCGCGGGTTTTTATGAAGGAGCGTTCATTGCAACGGCACTCGTTCTCATAGCTGAAGGCCTGTTCGGGATCGTCGGTACGCGGATCCCCCACAGCGAGATCTTCAAGATCGAACTCAAATACACCGAAAAGACAGCTCTTAATTACGTCATGAGATACTGCAAGAACAACCGCATGATGATCAGGAACCTCGTCGTTACGGGTACCGTGGCCGGAGACAAGCCGATCTACAGGGTTGAGGTCCACGTCAGGTCCAGAAAGAAATTCGATCACAATGAGTTCATCGAGCACATCAGGAGCATCAACGGCATTCTTGAAGCTTCGATGGGGGAGAGTAATTGAGCGCGACCTTACTGAAAAAGATAACCGCCGTTGTAATGTTCTTTGCGCTGACCGTTCTGTCAGGCTGCAGCTACGACGTTCCCGAAGGATACAAAAAGCAGCTCCACTCATATGAGGAAGCCGTGGTATACGCCAAAAGCATAGATCCTGAGGCGACCGTTTCTTCCGAATGCGAAGAGACCGAGCTTCAGACCGTCAAGTTCCGCATCTGGCCGGCCGTCATCAAGGGCCGCGAGTGCAGCGTATGCAGCATGGGCGCCAATGTTTATAACGAAGGCTGGGCTGCGGGCGAATTTCCCGTCAGGTACTACAGGCTCGATACGGACTACGACTACTACGTGATAAAGGAAGTTCTGAAGTCGCACCCCAATTTCGATGCGCAGGATGACGGCAAAGAGGTCACGCTTTGGAAGCGTTTTGAGGCAAATGACCTGATATCGACCAAGATAACCATTGATTCGCTGACGGTCGATAAGCTCGACGCCCTTTGGGATGAATACCTCCAGATTAACAAGGAGATATCGGAATATCCCGTGCACAAGCGATACAGCCTGTACGTCAAGCTTCCGAACAACTATTTCGAGTTCAAGACGGGCACCGATGAGGAGTTCATAAAAGTCCGCGAGAAGATGATCAAAGCGGGATATCTGGAAGAGTAACAGGATATTTTCAGGGCAACAGGTAAAACGATCAAAAGTGATGATATTACCTGTTGGTTTCAATGAAAAACAGACGCTTCAACCGGAAAACAACAGGTAAAATGGCGAAAGCCGCTTGTTTTACCTGTTGGCCAAGCGGCTTTGAAGCCCAAACCAACAGGTAAATTGAGCTGAATCCATATGATTACCTGTTGGGGTTTAAAAGCATATTAAAAGGGGCGTCCCCGTTGAAGTGAACACCCCTTTTGCTTTTCGTTTTCAGCCGCTGATTACTTAGCGATCTCAGCGATGAGCTTTCCGTCGGAAGTGTAGTAAGCGAAAGCGATCTTCTCGGCGCGGATTCCGCAGGACTTCTTGAAGTTGTCCTTGAGGCCGTCGATCTGCTTCTCAAGACCGCTCTTCTCGAGCTGAGCCTTGACCTTCTCGATCTGAGCGTCATCCATGGTCTGCTTGTAGTAGTACTTGTAAGTAACCTCGTTACCCTTTACCTCGATGCTTGCATCGCTGTAAACGGTCTTGAAAAGGCTGTTTTCCTTCATCTCGTCGACCATCTTCTGAAGGTCAGCGGGCTTGATGGCTGCCTCGATCGTCTTAGGCTTGCAGCCTGCGAACATGAAAAGGCACATGAATACCACAACAACACTGGCAATAGTTTTACGCATAATTTCCTCTCCTTTTTGTCCCGAATTCCACAGGGCTAATTTTTCAAACGAAGTAATACTACTCATAGCGGCATGTCCTGTCAACATAACTTTTCGGCATTTTTGGCAATGACGTACAATTGCCACGAATTGGCCCGGGAAAAACATTTTTAGTGAGAAATTAATCTTTAAATATATCAAACAAAAATGTTTTCCTTTATAATCTTACCAATTACCCATTTTGGAGGTGCTTTTATGACATTTGAAGAACTGATGGATTATGCGATATCCCATAACTGTTCCGACGTCCATATTACGCAGGGTACGCATCTTGCGGTAAGAAGATACGGCGAGCTCCACATCCTCGACGAGCTTCCCACGATGGAGGAAGCCCAGCAGATGATCTACGCGATCCTGTCCACCGATCAGATCAAGCGCGTTGAAGACGGCCAGGACGTTGACGTAGGCTGCGTTATCGACAACAACATCAAGATCAGGGCAAACGTTTATCACCAGCGTAACAACCTCGCATGCAGCATCAGACTTCTCATGGCTGAGATCCCCGAGTTTGAAGCATTGGGCCTTCCTGAAGTAATCAAGGAACTGGCTACTGCAAACAACGGCATCATCCTTGTTACGGGTCCTACGGGTTCAGGAAAGACGACGACCCTTTCCGCAATCGTTGACTACATCAACAAGAATGAGGCTAAGCACGTCATCACGATCGAGGATCCTATCGAGTACACTTATCCCCACAACCGCTGCATGATCCATCAGCGCCAGGTCGGCTACGACGTTCCTTCCTTTGCGTCAGCACTCCATTCATCACTCCGTGAAGATCCGGACATCATCCTCGTTGGTGAGATGCGTGACTTTGAGACGATCGCGGCAGCCATTACCGCAGCCGAGACCGGACACCTCGTCCTTTCAACGCTCCATACGCAGAGCGCCGCTCAGACGATCAACAGAATTATCGACGGTGCGCCCGCTGACATGAAGATGACCATCCGCACGCAGTTCGCATCGAGCATCAAGGGCGTCATCTCCCAGCAGCTCCTGCCTATGACGGACGGCAACGGACGCGTTCTTGCAACGGAGATCATGGTCGGCACGCCCGCCATCAAGAACCTCATTCTTGAGGACAAGATTCAGCTGATCCCCGGCGCGATCCAGTCTGCACGCCAGTTCGGAATGCACACCTTGAACGACAATCTCGTAGAACTCTACCAGATGGGTCTCATCAGCAGAAAGACCGCTCTGGACGCCGCATACGATCCTCAGGAACTCGAAAAGTTTTTGGGTACTGCCGTTGGCGGAAGCAGCTTCTTCTGATAACCGGAAGCAATGCTATAAAACAAACGGATCCCCTGCGAATGCGGGGGATCTTTTTCATCTACAGGCAGATTTTCCTTCGGGCCTGTATATGTAGCGGATCTTTTCGTAATTTGAGTTTTTGGCTCGCTCGGTCATGGCGCTGAAAGCGGCGTCCCGGAGGACTTGCTTGCGCGAATCCATCGGAAGTGACATGTCGGGAATGAATGGGCCGTCCACATAGACGACGGTCCTTGAACCGGGGAGGAGCCTTCTCTTCTGCCAAGTCGTGGTGAAGGTGAAGACGGGCTTTCCGGTTTCAGCGGGGTAGTGAAATGCTGCCGATCCAAAAGGCCTGATTCCGGTGTATTGCGGCCAGATGTGCGCTTCGGGATAGAGGGTTATCACATGGCCCAAGTCGGCATGGCGCCTCATCGCTAGAGTATAGTTTTTGAATCCCTTTTTGCTCAAGGGAAGGGCGATGCCGCCAAGGTCTTCAACGAGCCTTCTGATCCCCTTTATGGAGAAGGCGTCCGCGCCCGCGACGATATACGCCTTTTTGGGCCAGGAGAGGTTTCCCGGGCAGTAGGCGTCGCCCATAGCCCGCGTGTGGTTTCCATAA
Source organism: Clostridiales bacterium (assembly GCA_017617935.1). Lineage (GTDB taxonomy): Bacteria > Bacillota > Clostridia > Saccharofermentanales > Saccharofermentanaceae > Saccharofermentans. The sequence continues at coordinate 24,153 of JAFZVF010000014.1, forward strand.
AGGTAAAAGCCGTCCTTGCGGTATCCCTTAAGCTTTTCGCGGCCTACGGTCTTCTCGTTGAAGACGAACTCCTGGATCAGCCAGACCAAAGGACGCGCGGCATGGTAGATGACTGCCGCGGCAACGCGCCTTACGGCGGTCTTGGGAAAATACGAGTAATCGGGCGGAAGCTCGGTTGTCTTGATGCTGTTGCCCGCGAAGTCGTCGTTTACCGGGTCGGAAAAATAAAAGACGCGTTCCTTCATGGATTTCAGGCCTCTTTCTTTACGCTTTCGGCCGCTTCCTCGAGCATCTCTTCCATCTTTTTCATGCATGTCTCGAGTTTTGAAACGTTGGCTTGGGTCCTGTACTTCTTCCTGCAGGATTCGAGCTCGTTCGGGTTGTCCATGAAGTATTCGATCTTGTTCTTGAGGTCTTCGGAATCCCACTTGCGGTAAAGGCATCTGTCGTCCTTGGCAAAGAACCTCGCGGCGCTCCTTTTCGAGTTGCATATGATGGGAACGAGGCCGGTAACGATGGCCTCGAGGCATGCGATCGACTCGAGCTCGACATAGGCCGTGTGCACGTATAGATCCGCAGCGTTAAGGACTTCCTTGAGCTCGTCGTGATCGATGAAGCGCATCTCGCAGTCAACGCCCTTGCGCTTTGCCAAATGCATGTAATGCTTGCCCAGAGGGCCTTCGCCGGCCATTATGAGCTTTATCCCGTCCTTGTATTTTGACTTGGCGATAGCCCTGATAAGCACCTGCTGGGCTTTTTCCGTGGAATACCTGCCGACTACCACGATCGTGAACTTGTCATTGTTTCTCTCTTTTTGCCTTGTAACGGCTTCGGCGGGCGCGGGCTCGAAAAACGACTCGCAAACGCCGTTGGAGATTACCTTTGAAGGGACCGACCTCCTGATGTTGGTCTCAAAATCGTTCTTTATGAATTCGGTCGGGTAGTGGGTTATCGCGCAGTGGCGGTAGACCTTTTTGTAGAAGTATCTGTAGACTTCGCGGGTAGCGAAGTTGGACTTCATCATGCCGATGTGGCAGGTGAAGTTTTCCGCCTGCACGTGGAAGCTCGCGGTCATGGGGATGCCGTACTTCTCACAAATCGGAATGGCTTTCCAGGAAAGGGGGAAGGGCATCAGGAGATGCACGACGTCGGCGCCCTTTATCGCTTCTTCAAGTATCACGGGATCCGCCTTTGCGGGCACGACTTCATTGCGCGCCAGGGCGGCGTTGATAATGGGTCCGAGATTGAGGGTGGGGACGATGCAAAAGCCGTCTTCGCCTTTTTTGTCAGCGTCACAGCAGACGACGGTGACCTCGTGTCCCTGAGATCTCAGATAGCCTATCAGGTTATAAGCAGCAATCGACGTGCCGTTATTGGGTTCTCCGAGCACGTCGCAAATGATTGTGATCTTCATGCTTCCAAATAACTCCGCTAGAAAGATGATAGCACACAAGTCAGTGATATTTGATTTCGCGCGCGAAAATCTTTAATATATACAGCGGAATAATGGAATTTTCCAGGGGGTAGATCTATGGCAACACTATGTAAGAATTGCAGCCACGCGTTGGTCTTCGATCCGGCAAGACAGAAGATGGTGTGTTCCGCATGCGGAAGCACTTTCCTGCCGGAAGAAGTCGAATCAGAATCAAAGCAATACAGGGAAGACCTCAATGCCGAGGCAATGAGCGAAGTCTATGGCGGTGACAAGAACCAGTTCATGGACTGCTACGTTTACGCGTGCAGCGAATGCGGCGGAGAGATAATCATCAACGGGACCGAGGCGTCAACTACCTGCGTTTACTGCGGCAACTCGAACGTCGTTTTCAGCAGGATCGCGAAGCAGAAATGTCCTGAATTCGTCATGCCTTTTTCCGTCACGAAAGAAGAGGCGATAAGACGTGCCAGAGAGCAGATCAGTAAGGGCATTTTTGTTCCAAAGGAGATCAAGAACTTTTCGATCGACTGTTGCAGAGGCATTTATCTTCCGTATTGGATCGTCAATGCGGCTTATACAAATGCCGTCGTCATAAAGGGATCCGTGAGACAGGGAAAGAACTCGGTCACGAGATATTTCGGACGTGCGGGAAGGATGAATCTCGAGAATCTTCCGATCGATGCTTCGCGCGCGCTTTCAGACGAAAGCAGCTCCAAGCTCGAGCCCTTTGAATTAAGCCGCCTCAAGCCTTTTGACGAAGACTATCTCGCTGGCTTTTACTCCAATGTTTCTGACGTCACGTACAGCGATCTGAGAATGGCCGCTTTGCACAGGGCTAATGAGTTTTTTGAGGAAGCGGCTATAAAAGACGTTGATGCATCGGGGAAAAAGGTCATTTCTTCCAGACCTTCGCTGCGCCTCAATAACGACATGGTCTATGCGATGCTTCCCGCATGGTTCATTACCTTCAAATACAAGGGGAAGCCGAACACGATATTGGTCAACGGCGACAGCGGAAAAGTCGTCTGCGGACTGCCTTGGAAAAAGGTTCTGTTCTTCACGCTCCTCATATTGACGGGAATCCTCATTACGGTTGCCGCATTCTTTGTTTTCAAAGCGACTTTACCCATCTTTTTCTCGTCTTCGGGACGCCGTTCTTCAGGCAGAAACGACGGCAGGGGCAAGCTCATCGCAGCTCTTATTGCGGGAATAGTTGCTCTGTTTTCCGTTGGCATCCGTAAGGTGGTTAAGGTCATCAAGAACATCAACCTTACCCAGGACAAGGCGATGTTCAACTTCATGAAGAAGAGACAGGGGTGATCATATGCTAAATGTTATTTCATTCCTGTTTGCACTTGGTGTGGGATTCGGTCTTTCGTGCTGGATCTATGGAACTCTGCTCGACAAGTCAAACAATTTGGGCGACAGCCGCGGAAACAAATACGAATACCACGCATTCGTAAATTACACCTGCAGAAGGGACAAACTCTCTGATTCGGAAAGAAATTCCTTTACCGCCACTCACGCTGAAAACATCGATGCCGGCTCATCGGGTCCCAAGGGCTCTGATATGGTAAGAAGGCTGACTCCCGAGGAGCTCGCCGCATACAAAAAGAAAAACGTCCCGCGCGGCGCATATCAGTCGGACAGCAGTCACATCAACCGCAAGGAAGAAATTGACGAGTTTGAGGAATGGGAGAAGCGCGAGGGCTTTTCGACCGATCTGAGAGGCGTCTTCAAGCCTTTGGACGAAGATCCGAATCCCTGATAACAGGTGCAACAATTCCATCTTCTTATCTGTTATTAAGGTATAAGACCTTAAGGGAGGATTATGGAATGAGTTGCGATGCTTTGAAAACGCTGTGCTTTGGAACGACGGCAGCAGCTTTGCTGTTTGCCTTTACGGGTTGCAGGACCTTGTCCGCAGGAACGGATTCGGAAAAGCCAGGCAACGCTCCCGTTACTACGATAACGGTACCGATCTACAACGAAACCTCTGAAACGACGGTTGACCGGACGCTTGGCGAGACTACCGCGAAGACGCCCGGCGGACTGCCCGCTTCAGGCACCATTGGCGAACTCAAGTATGAGATCGTTCCGGCCACGCAGGACGGACAATCAAAGAAAAGGGGTTATCTGGTCTACGGGGAAGGTGAAGGGGAATATCCTTACACCATTATCGTTGCGGCGGGAGAGTTCAACACCGGCGGTTACGACATAAAGATCTCCAATCTTGAGTACGACGGTACCAATCTGACCGTAACCGTTTTGGAAACGGCTCCCGCTCCTGACGCCATGGTCCCGCAGGCCTTCACTTATCCCTGCTGCGCGGTCCGGTTTGACAAGCTTCCCAAGACCATAAAGGTCGTTTCAAGGGACGGTACGGAGTTTGAATGCCTGTATTACTACAACGCGGCTGCGGAGATAGAGAACGGATATATCGCGATCCTTGAGAACGGAAGCGGCGAGATCGTGCAAAAGACTTACGTCTACCGGACGGCCGACGGCAAATACAGATACGATCATGCGACGGCGACGACCGAAAGATGGGGCTCCACAAAATGGAAGGAAGTACTCCATGGCAGCGGATTTGCCGATACCAGGGAAGAGGTCGTGGAAGAGGCGAAAAAGTTCGGTTCGGCGGGCTTTGTGCTGTATCCCGGAGATGACAAGCCGCATTCCATTTCGGAGTTTCTGGCTGACAAGAAGTGAGGTTTTGAGGATTTAGGGTCTCTTCTTATATTCAACAAAAATTTAGATTTGCGGGCAGGTATAGTGTTGTAACATGCTAACTGCCCGTTTTCAGGCGCGATGCTATAATCAGGTGGTTTGCGGGGAGGACCCCGCCAAAGACTTTATTTGGGAAGAGGATTATTCATTATGAAGATCAAGAAAATCGCAGCACTTCTTCTGGCTGGTTCCATGATCGCATCCTTCGCTGCCTGCACAAACAACGGCAAGAAGACCCGTGACGATGAAGAGACCACGACCACAACGGAAGAAACAACTACTGAGACCACGACTGAGGCTACTACTGAAGCTACTTCCGAAGAGACTTCCGATGCAGGCATCACCGAGACTTCTGAATCCGAAGCAACCTCCGAGTCTGCCGAGAGCTCTGAGTCCAAGGCTGACAACGGCACTGCCTTCGCTGGAAAGATCATCGACTTTGAGGACATGCACTTCTACGTAAAAGGCAAGAAGTACACGCTCGGCACGACCACGCTCCAGGAAATGATCGATGACGGCGTTCCCTTCAAGGAAAACGACCTCAAGATCGCATCCAAGGAGATGAAGAAGAACTCACAGTCCCTCAACGGATTCAGCATCCAGCTTGACAAGAACTGGTCTGTCATCGTTTACGTCATGAACGTATCCAGCGATGCAAAGCCCATGAGCGATTGCGTCATCTACAGGGTCTACATGTACAACATCGAGAAGAACTACAAGAACGGCGCAGACTTCGCTTTCGAGTTCCCTTACACCATGAAGATGGACGAGCTCATCGCAAATGCCGGCGAGCCCAAGGAAGCTGCCAACAAGGTTCACGATGAAGGTATAAAGGGCAACTACACGGACACTTTCAGATACAGACAGAAGTCCAAGAAGTACCTCGGATCCAGAGAATACCAGTTCGTATTCATGAAGGGCGAGATGTCCAAGATCACCATCACTTACATTCCTTAAGTGAAAGCCGGTTAACGGATTTTCAAGAGCCGTCTGCTTGAAGCGGGCGGCTCTTTTCTTACTCGAAGTTTGGTGGGAACTCCGCAAGACTGTGATACTATTAATCTGTTGTGCCCGTAAAGGGCAGTGGGAAAGGAATCAAAAACATGAAAAACCTGAAGAAGCTTACATTGCTCCATTCCAATGACATGCACGGCGATTTCGCCGCGGAACAGATCGACAAGAACCTTGTCGGCGGCGTTTCGATGCTGTCCGGATTCATCAACAAGGTAAGGAGCGAAGAGGAGAACGTCCTCTATGCGATCGCAGGAGACATGTTCAGAGGCTCCATAATAGACACGGAATTCTGGGGCATCTCGACCATACAGATAATGAACATGCTGGGCCCTGACGTAGTGACTCTGGGCAACCACGAGATCGACTACGGTCTGACGCACCTTCTCTTCCTCGAAAAGTGTGCCGAGTTCCCCATCGTCAATGCCAACATGCACGTAACGACGAATCACAAGAGGCTTTTCGAGCCCTGCAGGGTGATCGAGGTCGGCGGAATGAAGGTCCTTTTCATCGGAATAATCACGGAGATAGCGCTCGCCGCCTGCAAGAAGGACAACCTGATCGGAACCTTCGTCTCGCTCGACGAGGCGGTCGACGAGATCGGCAGGATCTGCGACACCTACAATGCAATAGACATTGATTTTACGGTGCTTCTGACGCACATTGGTTTTGAAGAGGACAAGAAGCTCGCGGAAAAACTCGATCCCGCGTGGGGCATCGACGTCATCATCGGAGGCCACTCTCATACCTTCCTTGAAAAGCCCGAGGTCGTTAACGGGATCCCGATCGTCCAGGCTGGAACGGGAACCGACCAGATCGGCCGTTTCGACATCATGATCGACACGGACAACAACTGCATCGACAGTTACACGTGGAAGCCCGTTCCGATCAATTCCGAGAACTGCCCCAAGGATCCCGACATCGAGCGCGTGATTGATGCATACCAGTCACAGACCGACGCAAAGTACGGCCAGATCCTTACCAAGTTCGTCAGAAAGCTGACTCATCCTTCGCGCTTCCAGGAGACCGAGCTGGGAGACCTTTTCGCAGACATAATGAAGGAAGCGATCGGCACGGATATCTTCCTCATGGCATCCGGCTCAATCCGCGGCGAGTCTTTGGGTCCCATAGTGACCAAAGGTGACTTCAACATATGCTTCCCGTACGACGACACTGTCCACGTAGTCTGGTGGACGGGCGCGCAGCTCAAGCATGCGCTGATGAGGATGCTGAGAGACGAGGCCCTGGCAGGCGCACACACGGAGTTCTACCAGCTTTCCGAAGGCCTGGAAGTCGAATACGACCAGAAGACCCACTCGTTCCTCAAGTTCGATTTCGAGGGCGAGCCGGTGGCTGACGACAGGATCTTTACGGTTGGCCTGCAGGATTACCATTTCAAGAATCTCGAGGATTCGTTCGACCTCAAGCTTGAAGACGTCGAGAAGAACCACAAGGCCAGGATAGCCGCGAGCTCATGCGTTCAGGTCATCGAAGAGATGCTGATCAACGAATCGCACCAGAACGCCAAGGGCACTGGAAGGCTCATCATTCACAAGGAAGACGGCACCGTTACGGGCGTCGCGTTTTGAATCATGCACGTTAATATAGACAAACCAGACGTCCGCTTTGAGGAACTGAACGGCTCGCACCTGAAGGAGATGGCCGAACTTTATAAGAACGCGTTTGCCGGAGACCCCTGGAACGACGACTGGAGCGATCCGGTCCAGCTTATGGAATACGTAAAGGAGATCTCTAGCGCTTATAATGCCCTCAACTTCGGCCTTTTCATTGACGGCGAGCTTGCCGCCATGTCAGTCGGCATGATCAGGCACTGGTGGGAAGGCACGAACTACAACGTCGAGGAATTCTGCGTCAGGCCCGACCTTCAGGGACAGGGCATAGGCAGTAATTTCATGGCCCTCATCTCGGAAAACGTCCGTGAGCGCGGCCTTTCAGGCATCTTCCTCCAGACCGACAACGACAAGCCGTCCTACGGGTTTTACCACAAGAACGGCTTCAAGGACTTGGAAAGCCACGTCAGCCTTTATAAAAGGGTAAAAGAGGACTGATTTCCGCTCTAAGAGCAGCAAAAAAACGTAAGTACGGATAAAAAAGGTAAATTTGTGCGACCGATTGATTGGACGAACGGGTGTTGTTGGCGGCGGTACGGATAAAAAATCGAAAAAGTCTGTTTTTATCTGTACTTTTCGGTGTCAGGAAGAGGTTGTGTTAAAGAAAATACCGATAGAAATGAGAAAAACCGTATTTCTATCGGTACTTTAGTGCTCGAAGCGTTCGAATTATATAAAAAAGTACCGATAAAAAGTGCGATTTTTAAAAATACATCTGTCAGCGCATATCTAAGGCTGCAACAATTTCCCTCTCCCGTCTGTATTAACGGTATAAAACAATAAGGGGAGAACTATGTCCATGAAAAGAAAATGCTTTATCTTAATGTTGGCGGCAACGTTTGCGGGTACAATGTTTACAGGATGCATGAAGCCTAAATACGAGGAAGAAAGCTGGCCCACCGGGCAGACATATGCCTTGACCAGCGTTCCCATGATAACCCAAGCCGAACAAGACGCTGAAGCCGCAGGCGAGAAGGTACCTGAGACCACCCGCGGAACTGAAGAGACCAGACCAACAAAGCCTTTGTCGACAGTTCCGACGGAGACCGAAAAGGGTGTCATCAACCACGGTCATTCGATAAAAGAGGCCGGAGACTACGATAACAGACTGATAAGGAAAACTTCCGACGTCATCCTGACTGAAGCTCAGGCCCTCAAGTATCTTGAGGACAGCATCACGCTTCAGCCGGAGGGACTGTCGTTCAGGCTGACGGACACTTCCGATAAAGATCCGGGCGCTTTCATGTGGTATGAGTTCACCGTTTTCAGGGGCAATCTCAAGGTGATGAATTCTGAGTTCAGGGTCATCTGTTTTACGGACGGCACCATCTGCGAGGGCAGATCATGGTTTACGACATGCGCTTTCTATGACCGCGAGATACTGGACTCGAAGACTGCGCTCGAGAAATACCGTGAAAGCCTGACGTACGAAGACAAGAGAAATTACGGCTTTGCGGAAAAGTGTTATTTCTTCAGCGGCCGCCAGGATGAGAGGTGCCCTGTGGTCTACATCTACCGTTACAAAGGCGGCAAGCTGATCCTTGACGCTTCCAATGGCAAGTTGGTCGGTCTGTACAAGGACTGGATCGATTAATTACGGATTCCAGTAAGGATTATGAGTCAATAAGAAAGCCGGGTTGTTCCCGGCTTTCTTTTATTGTGCAACGAAAACCGCGCGATAGTCGCGCGGTTCCATAGAGCTTAAGCGGTGAACAAAAATCTCCTGATGTAGAATAAACGCGTGACCTGCCAGTTACGCAAACTACATCAGGAGGTAAAAATGTCAGAAAAATATACC
>JAFZVF010000015.1 GCA_017617935.1 Clostridiales bacterium
AAGGGCTTTTATACTCTCAACCAAGTTGTCTAACTTCATTTTTGAGCCTCCAATACTGGTGATTTACTATTTTCACCATCAGTATAGAAAACTCGTGCTGACATTATTGGGACTTATCAGTCACTTTCTGCGAAATAGCCCATTATATGGACTGATCCCGCTTGCAGGTCATGCAGGCGGGATCAGTAATTTCTGCTTCCCCGGGAAAACACACGGAGGATCGCTTTGCCGAGAGAAGCAGGAGCGGTGACGGTCAGGCACTCATCCTGTCGGTATGAGATACGGGGATAAGCGTCGCGCTATAGCGGTCAAACTCGCTGAGAATCTCCTTAACGCGCTTGGCGCCAAGTCCCACCAAGTTGCAGCACTCGGTGATGTTCATACCGTAAACGCGCGAATATACGACGACTGCAGCCTCGATCAAGCCGCGGGTGGCTGCCGTTTCATTAACGGCTTTCCAGAAAGAATCAGTAAACATATTGTTCATAACGGCACCTCCTCAGGAATACGCGGCAAGCGATATGTCATATCTTTCAAGATAGTATCTTCTGATACATTCGCAGAACTCGCGGACGTAACGTCTGACGGTTCTGCTGTTGTAGAACTCAAGATTTGAGATCCTGTCTATGGTTATGTCACCCTCAAGGTAGCGCAACGCTATCCTTGACTTCTCGCTTCCGGTCTTGTTGGCAGCGCAGTTAAGCGCATCGTTCCAATGGTTCTTAATGGTCATAAAGTCGGCTCTCGCCTCCGTATATCCGTTGGCAGCCATAGTTGAGGTAAGCACGTCCAGTGCTTCGCTTCTAAATGCAATGTCCTTAACAGTACAATTAAAACTTCTCATAACGCAAATCCTTTCGTTTCATACGGTTAACCGGGCCGCTGAACGTACACGGAGGGTTTTTGAGCACGCGCCGTGCGATCTTACCTGCAAACAGCGAGTGCAAATACCCAAGGCATCATCTGCCTTAAAGTGAACGATATTCAGTTGTAAGGATGTCACACTGCCAGCTGCAGCGCGTGCCTCTCTATAGCGGAGCTATCCTTGCCAAGATTAACTGTATCCATAATTTCAAAACCTAAAAAAAAACTCTTCAGAAACGTCAAATAAACTAACGACTAAACAAATAACCAGACGTTTCCCTTAACCGACAGTTACGAATGATAAGCTCCTTTCTGATGTTTTGAGTTCAATATACCACTCTCGGAATTAAAATCAATACCATTTCGAAAATTTGTTCTCACAACTGGTGCCGATTATGAGGACAATTTTGGGGCACCTCCCCAAGATATAGTATCAGCACTGCTTTCGACGTTCTGATAACCCGCAAGCCCTTTAGAACATGCGTTCTTAAGTTTTCACGAACGCTCAAACAACCCAAAAGACTGCATTTTGACTCAAGCGATCAATACTTAAGCGTCTTCAGATACGCCTTTTGCTCATCAGTCACCCTGAAGCTCTCCACTGCCTTTTGAATGGCCTTGTTGTGCGTTTTCTTCTCCAAGCGCTTTGCTTCAAAGACCTTGACTGCCGCGTCATACTGTTTGGCGAGCGCGGTGGCGAAATACCATGCGGTCATCAGGCTTACGTACGTGAGATCGGTCCGGTCGGAAGATATTACCATCTCCATGTACTCAGGCTTGAACTTATCGTCGAGGTAGAATGACATCAGCATCTTAATGCCGTAACGAATGGTGTATTCAAGATCCGAATCAAGCCATGCCCTTATATGAACAAGCAGATCGTCAGTATGCTTTTTAAAGACCTTGGGAACAAACTGGTCACAGACCGCCCAGTTGTCTATATAAGGAAGAAGCCGTTCCGTCTCTTTTAATGCCGTTTCGTAATCCTTCTCATCGTTCAATATCATTACATGGAGCATGTACTCCTCGAAATAATGATGGGGCAACTTTTTGATGAACGCGGCGTGACCGCCTGACTTCCTAAGTTCCTTTGCATATTCCCTTATCACGGGGGTCCTTATTCCGATGATCAGTTCAGGATCGGCATTGGGGATTATCTTCTGCTGTAAAGCGCGGTAATCCGCATCACTCCTTATCTCAATGAGATGCTTTTGTATATCGGTTAAAGACATGTTTTTCGTCCTCGCTTTTCACTTATTCCGTAACCTATCCCTTTTACGGTCCTTATCAGACCGCCTTTCCGTCCAAGGCTCCGTCTCAGTTTCTTTATATGGTTGTCAACGACCCTTTCGCTTCCGCCAAAACCATCACCCCATACTTCATTAAGGATCTCGTCCCGGCTCACCACCGAATTCTTGTTCGACAACAGCAATCCGAGCATCTTGGCAGAGCGTGGCGTCAGTTCGACAAGTCTTCCGTCAACCGTTACGATGCCGGTCACCGGATTCATCCTTATGCCGCCGCATTCGATCGTCGTGACATTATTCATTTTACTCTTTTTGTCGGCAATCTCCGAAACCATCGTGTAAAGTTCTGATGGAGAATACGGCTTTGCCAGATATTCATCAGCACTCAGCGCGTACCCCTGTTCCACTTCATCCTCATCTTCCATCGAAGTTATATGAACGATGGCGCATGAACTGTTTTCCCTCAATCTTCTGCACGTATCGATCCCCATTTCCCCAGACGGCTTGCAGTCTACCATCAGCAGGTCATAAGAACCGTTGCGGACCTTTTCCAGACCTCTTTGCAGATCATAGGCAAAGTCAATGGAAAGCCCTTGAGACGCTACGCTCTTAAAGTAGTCTTTAACGGTTTCACGCATATCAAACGATTCTTCTATAAACAGGATCTTGAACAAACTTTCCACTTCCTTTTAACGTTTCAGACCCGGGATCAACCCGGGCCTGCAACGCTCTTAAATGTTCTTTAACCATCAGAGATCGTAATACATCTCATACTCCATCGGAGTAGGCATTGCGACGTGTCTCTTGAGATCCTTTCTCTTATTGTTGATCCAAAGTTCGATGAGTTCCTTCGGGAAAACTCCGCCAGCCCTTAAGAACTCGTTGTCAGCAGCGAGTGCCTTGAGGGCGGAACCCAAAGACTTGGGCAGGCCCTTGATCTTGGCCTTCTCGGCATCGGAAAGCTCAAACAGATTGAAATCGTATGGTCCGTAGCCTTCAGCTACCGGATCGATCTTGTTCTTGATGCCGTCAAGACCTGCCATGAGAATCGCGGCATAGCAGTAATAAGGATTGCAGGTGGCGTCAGGATTGCGAAGCTCGAATCTCTTCTTGTCAGGCGTCTTGGCATATGCCGGGATCCTGATGACCGAGCTCCTGTTTGCGGTCGCAAATCCGATCGTGACCGGAGCCTCAAATCCAGGAAGAAGCCTCTTATAAGAGTTCGTGGAAGGATTGGAGAATGCGCAGATCGCTGCGATGTGCTTCAGTATTCCGCCGATGAAGTACATGGCCGTCTGTGAAAGGCCTGAATAGCCGTTCTCATCGTAGAATACAGGCTTTCCGTCCTTGAACATCAGCATATGAACGTGCATTCCGGAGCCTGCCTCACCGTAGATCGGCTTAGGCATGAAGGTTGCGGTCCTGCCTTCCATAACGGCTTCGTTCTTGATGATGTACTTCGCGAGCATCGTCTTGTCAGCCATCTCGGTCATCGTTCCGAACTCGACTTCAACTTCCATCTGTCCCGGGCCGCCGACCTCGTGGTGGTGATATTTGACAGCTATACCCTGCTCTTCCATGAGCATGGTCACGCGGCTTCTGAAGTCATAGTGAATGTCCTGAGGCGGAGCGATGTGGTAACCGCCCTGGTGAGGAGTCTGGAAGCCGTTGGAATCCGAGCATCCGCTGTTCCAGAAAGCCTCTTCGGTATCGATGGAGAATCCTGATTCAGACGGATCATTGGAGAACGAGGCGGAATCAAATACGTAGAACTCAAACTCAGGTCCGAGCAGATAAGTATCCGCTACGCCGAGCTCCTTCATGTATTCTTCAGCTCTCTTGCAAACGTTTCTGGGTTCCTGGTCAAAGGGCTTGTTGTCGTCCTTGCCGATGATACGGACGTCGCCGATCATGGAAAGAGTCTTGATCTCCGGGAACGGATCAACAGCCGCGCTTGAAAGATCCGGTATAAAGACCATGTCGCTCTTTTCGACGGGAGCAAAGCCATAGTTGCTGCCGTCAAAGCCGATGCCGTTCTTCATGGTATCCTCACTGAACCGCTTTGCCGGAATAGTGAGATGATGCCATCTTCCGTTGATGTCGATCATCCTGAAATCGATCATTTCGATCTCATTGTCAGAAATGAAGTTCATCACGTCTTCTGCCGTCTTAAACATATTCGTTCCTCCGCTTTTTAGGATACAAATAACTAACCATTCACCGCTAAAGAATGGCTCCGTTCCATACAAAATAATTATAACAAGAGATTAAAGATTTTTAACAGTTTGGAATGGCTGAAAAATCGGTCTCAAATTCCACGTTCCGACAACCATTTCCAAAAAGCGTCCAGTCCGATACGAAGATCGTCATAGGTCTCATCGAAATTATCGGTATACCAGGGATCGGCTATGCTCCTGTTAAGTCCTGCAAATTCAAGCATCTGAAAGATCTTCTTATCAGGATCGCCGCCTACTATGCGGCTCATGTTGGAAACGTTGTAAGAATCCATTCCTATAAGATAATCGTAATCATCATAATCAGACCTTGTCATCTGCCTGGCACGGTGAGGTATTACAGGTATTCCAACCTCTCTGAGCTTATGCACGGTACCGTAATGAGGTCCGTTTCCTATTTCTTCCCTGCTGGTTGCAGCCGAATCGATAAAGAACTTGTCTTTGAGTCCTTTCTTATTGACCATGTCCTGAAACATGGACTGCGCCATCGTTGATCTGCAAATATTGCCATGACATACGAATAAAACTTTAATCATTATCCATTTTCCCATCTGACGTTATTGAAACCGCTCGAGAATAATAGCATTTGATAAGCGGTCAAGCAATTCCATTTAAGAAATTTCGAATGATTGATCATCATCCCAGTGCAACATCCAGCGCCATCATGATGGAAAAGCCCGCGGCAAAGGCAACGACTCCAATGTTTGAATGCTTTCCCTGAGACATTTCAGGGATTAGCTCCTCTACAACCACATACAGCATCGCGCCTGCAGCAAAGGACAAAAGATATGGCATGGCAGGAACGACAAGACCCGCGATAAGAACCGTCAGACCTCCGAAAACGGGTTCGACTGCGCCTGACAGTACTCCCAGCACAAACGATTTCGGCTTGCTCTTACCCTCAGAGAAAAGAGGCATTGATATGATCGCACCTTCCGGAAAGTTCTGTATCGCGATACCGAGCGCGAGTGCAAGCGCTGCGCCAAAGGTTATGTTTCCAGAGCCGCTCTTTAGTCCCGCATAGACAACGCCGACTGCCATTCCCTCAGGAATGTTGTGAAGCGTTACCGCCAGAACCAGCATAGCCGTTCGTGTAAGCTTGCTCTTGGGCCCTTCGACCTGATTGATGCTCGCGTGCAGGTGCGGGATTACATGATCCAGTAACAAAAGGAAAAGTATGCCTGCCCAGAAACCAAGAAAAGCCGGAAGGAACGCGAGCCTGCCCTTGTCAGACGACTGCTCGATTGCAGGAACGATGAGGCTCCAGATCGATGCTGCGACCATGACTCCGGCTGCGAAACCGGTAAGAGCGCGCTTGATCCCGTCCTTCAAGTCATCCTTCAGGAAGAATACGCATGCCGCACCCGCCGCCGTTCCCAAGAATGGTATCAACAAACCTGTGATCACTGTCTTTATCATAACTTATCCCCTTTCTAAAAAAGGGTTGCCGGCTTAAAGCAACCCTTTTCTCATGGATGGAATGTATAAAAGGAGGTATTACGTCTTCTTTTTCGCAACAGGATGGCATTTACCCGCCATGGCGCAATTGGCGCATCCGCAGCCGCAGGATGATCTGCCTTTCCGCTTATCCTTGATCATGGAATAGACTATACCTCCCACAATCAGGGCGAGCATAAGCGATATCAATATTGTTCCGATGTTTTGTGTTAGCCAGGATGCCATGAGATCACCTTATTTTGTTGCTGCCTTGAGCTTGAGTTTGTTTGCTTCCTTGTACTTCTTGAAGAACAGCATGTAGATGATGAGACCCAAAACAGCGATGGCGCAGATAAGGCCGATCACGTTGAGGTTGCCTGTAAACGCATTTCCGAACTGGTTGATCATAAGAGCGATCGCGTAAGCGAAACCGCACTGGTAAAGGATAGCGAAAGCCGTCCATTTCGGGTTGTTCATCTCACGCTTGATGGCACCGATAGCTGCGAAGCAGGGTGCGCACAGGAGGTTGAATACCAGGAAAGAGAAGCCGGAGATTCCTGTGAAGGCCTGTGACAAAGCTTGCCAAGCGGTCTGCTCTCCACTGCCGTAAAGGATGCCCATCGTTCCGACAATGTTTTCCTTTGCAACAAGTCCTGTAATTGAAGCGACAGCTGCCTGCCAGTTGCCCCAGCCGAGTGGGATGAAGATCCATGCGATCGCGTTTCCGATCTTTGCGAGGATGGAGAACTCGAGTTCGCTTTCTTCAAGCATGCGGAATCCTTCAGACGTGAAGCCGAAGAACGATGTGAACCAGACAACGATCGTTGAAAGAAGAATGATCGTTCCGGCCTTCTTGATGAAAGACCAGCCGCGCTCCCATGTGGAACGGAGAACGTTGCCTACAGTGGGCCAGTGGTAAGCGGGAAGTTCCATTACGAACGGAGCGGGATCGCCTGAGAACATCTTTGTCTTCTTGAGCATGATGCCCGAAATGATGATCGATGCCATGCCGATGAAGTAAGCGGATGTTGAGATCCAGGGCGAACCACCAAAGATCGCACCTGCAACCATTGCAATGAACGGGATCTTAGCACTGCATGGCATGAACGTTGTTGTCATTATAGTCATTCTTCTGTCGCGTTCGTTCTCGATCGTACGCGATGCCATGATGCCGGGAACGCCGCAGCCTACGCCGATGAGCATAGGAATGAAAGATTTACCGGACAGGCCGAACTTGCGGAACACACGGTCGAGGACGAATGCGATACGGGCCATGTAGCCGCATGCTTCAAGGAATGCGAGCATCAGGAAGAGAACGAGCATCTGCGGAACGAAGCCAAGGACTGCGCCTACGCCGGCAACGATACCGTCAAGAATGAGACCCTTGAGCCAGTCTGCTGCGTTTGCATTGTCGAGTGCCTTTTCTACGAGAACGGGTACGCCGGGAACCCAGATTCCGTAGTCTGCGGGATCTGGCTCGTCACCGATCTGCTCTACGTACTTTGCGGCCTCTTCATAATCTTCAATTGTTGCAGTCTCTTCGGAGATCTCAAGTGTCTCCTCGTCTTCAACCTTATAGACAAACTCCTTTTCAGGAGCCTTGCCGTTCTCTTCAACATACTCTTTATATCCGTCTACGATCGCGGATGCATCGGCATACTTTTCGGAAATCTCGCCGTATCCCGCATCAATGCCGAAAAGATGGAAACCGTCACCGAAAACGCCGTCATTAGCCCAATCCGTTGCAGGTGCGCCGACGCCTACCATTGCGATCCAGTATACCGTATACATGATGATCGCGAATATCGGGAGACCGAGCCATCTGTTGGTGACGATCCTGTCGATCTTGTCTGATGTAGAAAGCTTACCTGCGTTCTTCTTTTTGTAGCAGGACTTGATAACCTCTGCGATGTAGATATAGCGCTCGTTTGTGATAATGCTCTCTGAGTCGTCATCGAGCTCTTCTTCTGCTGCCTTGATGTCCTTTTCGATGTGGGCCATTTTGTCAGCGGGTATGTTCAGCTTTTCGAGGACCTTGTCGTCACGCTCGAAGATCTTGATGGCGTACCATCTCTGCTGCTCCTCGGGCATGTCGTGAATGACAGCTTCCTCGATGTGCGCGATCGCGTGCTCGACCGGACCGGAGAACCTGTGCTGCGGAACCGTTTTGCCGCCCTCGGCAGCCTTGATTGCTTCCTCTGCGGCTTCCTGAGTGCCGGTTCCTTTGAGAGCTGAGATCTCAACAACCTTGCATCCTAGCTGCCTTGAGAGTTCGTCGATCTTTATCTGGTCACCGTTCTTCTTTACGATGTCCATCATGTTGACTGCAACGACTACCGGGATTCCGAGTTCGGTCAGTTGTGTTGTCAGATAAAGGTTCCTCTCGAGGTTCGTTCCGTCGATGATGTTTAAGATCGCGTCAGGACGCTCACCGATCAGATAGTTTCTCGCAACGACTTCTTCCAATGTGTAAGGAGAAAGAGAGTAGATACCAGGAAGGTCCGTAATTGTTACATCACTGTGCTTTTTGAGCTTACCTTCCTTCTTCTCTACCGTAACGCCGGGCCAGTTCCCTACGTATTGGTTGGAACCGGTCAGCGCGTTGAACAAAGTTGTCTTTCCGCAGTTCGGGTTACCTGCAAGTGCAATTCTTATACTCATTAATTACCCCTCCTCGACTTCGATCATTTCAGCATCTGCTTTGCGGAGCGACAGTTCGTAATTTCTTACCGTAACCTCGATCGGATCGCCCAAAGGCGCGACCTTGCGGACAAATACGGAAATGCCTTTTGTAATCCCCATGTCCATGATCCTGCGCTTGACTGCACCCTCGCCGTGGAGCTTCACGACTACAGCCGTCTGACCGACCTTAACGTTTCTCAATGTTTTCACCTTTAACCCCTCCTAAATCATTATCTTTCTGGCAAGCTCGTCACTTACCGCCACACGGCTTTCCTTGACCTTGACGATCAGATTTCCACCGAGAGCGCTAACGATGCTCACCTCGCCGCCGACATTGAATCCCAAGTCTTCCAGGTGCTTCTTAACTTCGAGATTTCCGCTTATCTTTCTTATGATCTGCGGCTGGTTATGCTCTGCGTAACACAAAGGCATCATGATTTCCTCCCCTTTGCAGCACGGGTTAGCAACAACTAACCTTCAGCGTAAAAATATTGGTTAGCCCTAACTAACCAACGCAATTATAATTAGCACATGCTAACTCGTCAATACCCAACTTGTTCGAATTACGCTTTTACATATATCCATAATTAAAAAATAGTAAAACCGTAAGATGCTTGATCTTACGGTTTCCATCATGTCGGTATTGCCAAGCGGTATTTTACTTTATCGAATAATTGGCCACGTTGATCCAGAGGCTGTGGGCATTATTGTTGTAAATATAGCCGGTGTTGTACTCGATCTTTTTCTTCTTGAAGATCTGAAAAGCCTGTGTCTTTGAAGAAGTCTTGGACTTCGGCTTGCCATAGATCTTCTTAAGCTTCTTGGCAAAGGACTCATAGGTCTTCTTCATCGTCTTTTGATCCATGGAACTGTTGCCTAAGCCTACAAAGCACACCTTCTTCTTTTTCTTTGCTACGGCAAACGAGAAATTGTCAAAATGAACGCCTTCGATCGTAACGTCGATCGCACAGGTGTAGTTTATCCTGTCGTAGGTATAAGGACCTTCCAGCTCCAACGTCGTTCCGAAGAAATCTTCCATAGTCTTCTTGGCCGTTTCAAGATCCTTTCCGATAACGGAATTCATCTTGGCATAGGCGGCTTTCAGAGTTAAAGACTTAGCCGGAGCAGCCGTTGTCTCAGCAGTCGTAGTCTCAGCGGCGGTTGTCGTCGTCTCCTCTGAAGCAGTCGTTTCTTCAGTAGTTGTCGTCGCCTCCGTAGTGGTCGTCTCTTCCTTCGTAGTCGTAGGAGTCGTAGGCTGCTCGTTCTTGGCGCATGCCGCACAAGAGAACAATATGCAGGAAGCCAGTACCGCGGTAAACAATTGCTTTTTCATAGTTGCTCCTTTCAGAGTCGGATGATCACATTGACTTGTAGGTCTTATCAAAAATGTCTTTATTTATTATGTAGATGTCATGCTCGTCGTCAGCCCTTACGGCAATGTAGTCTCCCACCCTGCCTGAATAATACCTGTCATCGGTCCACTGTGAAAAGAGCTTGACAGGCTGCTCCAAAGGCTTAACGAATATTATCGAAGAACCCGTTGACTTAACGGTCTTTGCAAAAGGCAGAACGTATTTGATCTCTCCTGTTCCCGCATTCCTGATCCTTGGCTCGTATTTGAATTCCGTGGAAAAACGGAAGCTTGTAAATTCATAGCTCTTTCTGAGCTTCTGTTCGGCGATCGGATAAACCTCGCCTTCAACGCCTATCATGAGCCAGGCTTCTTCATCGATTATGCAGTCAACGTCTCCTTCAAGCGTTCTGATGCTGACGTGCGTACCGACCGGATACACCTCGGAAAGCTTAACGGCGCCAAGCGTCTGCGGAGCCTTACGGCAGCGTTTCATCGTTGAAAGGTCAAGCGTAGTGTCCTTTGCGTATATGACCAGATAAGTGTCATAGTAAAGCGCGATTCGTTCTTTGAGCACTTCTGACGCAGGTCTGGTCAGAAGATCGAGTTTAAGCGTGCCTCCGGCCTTCAGGAAATGGCCGCCTCCGCCTCCGATGCCTTCAGCAAGGAATGCGGCAAGTTCATTTGCATGAACTTCCTTTGAGCAGCTGCGGACCGAGAACTTGACTTCATAATTGCCTACAAAATAAGCAAGACAAACGTCCACGCCAACCGTCTCAAGCGCAAAATCACTGATGACGCCCAATATGGACGGATCGCAGGTCTCAGACTCTATCACAAGATACTTATTGCTCTTGTGATACTCATAGTTCATTATGGCCTTGCCGGTTATCTTCAATTCGTCCAGTGAGATGTTGGAGTTGGACAGTTTGGTAATGATGCTCTTGTTGTAAGACAAAAGATCCAACATGTCTCGGTCTATGGGATGCCATACTTCCGAAAGCCTGTTCGTATCGGTATAGATTCCGTAATAAAGCGCCGTGGCAAGAAGCTTGTTCTCATTGGGCTCGTAGCCTTCTTCCCTGAGCATCTGCCAAATGACGGTAGAACAGCTTCCCAGTTCGCTGTTTATGTTTTCAAGAATGGCAGGATCGTCGATCATCTTCCTGTGATGGTCGATGACCGCAGCCCTCTTACAGCCGGTCTTAGTAACGTTCTTTTCGCCGTATTGGCAATCGACCGTGATAAGCAGATCAGGGTCTTCGCTTATAAAGGGGGCATATTCAACAGGTATCTCGAGTTCTTCGATCATCATCAGAAGATTGCTCTTCTTGATCTCGTACCTTCCGCGGTAAATGAATCTCACGTTCTTGTTGTTCTTTTCAAAGAACCATTTAAGGGCGTATCCGGAAGCCAAGGCATCAGCGTCAGGATTGTCATGACACTGAATAATGATATTCTTGTACGGCAACAGTTCTTTTAACAACATTCTTTTTTACCTGCTCATAATTATACTCAGGTATTTTATCAGAAATTGTTATCAATCACATTACAATAATAAAAGAATCAAATATCATTGCTGTAATATAATCAGAAAAACAGCAAGATTTGAATAATTCAACAAATTATCAGGCGAGTGATTCAGGACCGAAGCTTAACGGCAGAAGTTCTTCAAGCGTCATCTCCTTATAGTCGTCAACGCTTTTTGCCATAATCACCTTCAGTTCCTTCGGATCGGCGAACTCTCTCAAGACCTGACGGCAAATGCCGCAAGGCGACGTGTATCCGCCCTCAGAGCCTTCTCCGGCCTTGGCGTTTCTTGAAACTATGGCGATCGACCTTATCTTCCTTTCTCCACAAGAAACGGCTTTCGCCACGGCATTGCACTCCGCGCAAATGCCCGCGGGATAAGAAGAATTCTCAACGTTAACGCCCGTATAGATCTTGCCGGAATCCGTCAGCACGGCAGCCGCAACGTTAAACCCGGAATAGGGCGCATAAGAATTGTCGAGTGAGCCAAGAGCGTTTTCGATCAGTTTGCCGTTCATTGTCAGCGTCCCCTTCGATTTACTTACCGTCAGCTGTCATCATCAGGAGCTCTGAAGAAGCCCTTGTCGACAAGCCTTATGAAGGCGTCCACGACTTCGGAATCGAGCTGTGTGCCGCTGACTTCCTTGATAATGCCGAAAGCCTTCGAAAACGGCATCCTGTTCCTGTACGGACGGTTGGAATACATTGCGTCAAAAGTATCCGCAACGGCGATGATGCGCGCGACGTCAGGGATCTCCTCATGCTTCAGGCCTTTCGGATAACCCTTACCGTCAGGACGCTCATGGTGGGCGCCCGCACCTATCGCAAGCTCAGGCATGATGCTGATGTCCTTCAGCGTGTCAAAGCCCAATGCGGAATGTGATTTGATCGTGGCGAATTCAGCATCGTCAAGCTTTCCGGGTTTGTTGAGGACTTCCTCGGGAATGCCTATCTTGCCTATGTCATGGAGAAGGGCTATGTTGTAATACTTCTCACACGTGTCCTCATCCCTGCCCATTTCCTTTGCAAGCATGGCCGTGTAATGAGCGACCCTGATCGAGTGGCCCCTGGTATATTTGTCCTTCATATCGATTACGCGTGCAAAGGCTTCTACGACTTCCCTGATGAGCTTTTTCTGTTCTTTGTTCTTGGCAACGAGCTTCTTAGTCCTTATATCCATGTAATGCTTGACCGCCAATGCCGTCAGAGCGACTATCGTAAACACTACGATAATGCGGAAAGTCCAGTAATCGTAAATGCGCTTCTCTTTGTCTATCACGATGCTGAGCTCATGGGACTGGCCGTTGTGCGGATCGACGACGCTCATGTGGAACTTGTATTTGCCAGCTTTCAGATTAGTGTAGACAACGGGCTTGAGATTGTTCCTCGTAACGGTGATCGCCGCCTTGTCAAATCCCTGCAGCTGATAGGAAACATCGGGATTGATAAGCGAATAGTTGAACACGTAACTGTAGATCGTCAGCTTCTGAGTAGCGGCCTTGATTGAAAAGCTTCCGTCTTCCTTCGGATAGATCACGTCACCGTCCGCCTCAACGAAAGGAACCGATGCCTGAAGGCCGTTGGAGCTGTTCGTGGAATCTTCGATGTTGACCTTTGAAACGCCGGAAGTGCAAGCCATGTAAAGGTATCCGTCGCTCGTCAGTTCACTGTAGGAATTGGACGTCGAAATGCACGGAAGTCCGTTGTGTATTCCGTAATACAGATACTGGAACGGCTTCCCGCTCAAAACGTCTTCAGTCTTGACGACGTATATGCCGTTGCTGCTCAGCACCCACGTTTCGCCCTTGCCGTTCTGGTAGAGGTCAAAATTGTTGAGATACGGGAAATTGTCAACCCGCTTGATCTGATAATGGGCATCCATGTAGCATATGGAATTACTCGTAACGAGCCAGATGAGGTTTCTGTCCCGGTCCTTCTTTACCCTCATGACGACGTCGGAGCTAAGACCTGCATCAACGTTTATGTTCTTGACTCCGTAAGCGTTGAATATGAAAATGCCGCCGCCGTCCGTACCGATTACCATGTCTCCGTTGTCAAGCAGCGCGACGGTCAGGACTTCAGTATTGGTCAGCCCGTCATTCTCATTGTAGACTTTCGTCACCTTGCCGTTCTCAACGATCGCAAGGCCGCCCGTACAGCAGACCATAAGGGATCCGTCCGGCCTTTCGACGACCGTCCTGACCCTGTTGGAAGGAAGTCCTTCTTCCGTCCTGATCTTGGTTATCTTTCCGTCCTTCAATCCGACAAGGCCGTAATTGCCGAAAGTCGAGAACCATACCGTTCCCTTGCTGTCAGCATTGATGGACCTGACCTTGCTGTCAGAGAGCAAAGTGATGAGGTCCTTGTCATCTTCGCCATCGTTTACGATGAGCTGCTCCTGGACCTTTCCGCCCTTGATGACGATGAGTCCGGCATTCTTGGTTCCTATGTAAAGCGTGTCCTTGTAAAGGCAAGTCGTGTAAACAACGCTTTCCGAAATCTTGTACTTCTTGAAGACGTCCGTGAACTGGTTCGGAACGATCTTCATAACGCCCTGTTGTGATGACACGTACCACAGATTGTAGTTGTGGTCCATCATCATGTTCTCGACCGAAGTCGTCATCGGGCTGTCTTCAATGGAAATGAACTTGTAGTCATCGAAATAGCCTATGCCCTTGTCGGTACACACCCACATCGTACCGCCGTATTTCTCTATCGCGTTGATAAAGAGCATGTCTTTGGTTATGAATTTGCGGGACAGCGAGAACTCGCCGTCTATGAAGCTTCCGTAATAGATCGTATCGGCAGAATTGCCGATGAAGATGTATCCGGGATTTTCGTCATCGGGAAGGATCGCCCTAGCGCCGGTGAAACCCAGTGCCTTTTCGTTATAGAATCCATTCAGTTTCTTGTCTTTGAGAGTAAACACGCTGCCTTCGAGGGTAACTCCGTAGATCGTGCCTTCAGCACTGACCTTAAGCGTCCTTATCGTTTCATGAACGAACTCGTCACCGCTTATAGTATGGAGCTTCATGCTCTTGTCGATGTAGGAAATGCCCTCGGTGGTGCCGACGAAGATGTTGCCTTCCTTGTCTTCGCAGATAGTCCTTACAGACAAAGACTTAAGTCCGTCCTGTTTGCTGAACCTGCGGAAAACGCCTCGCTCCATCACGGATACGCCACTGTCGTTTGTTCCTATCCAAAGTCTGTTCGATGAATCGACGAAAAGGCTGACGACGGAAGAAACGCCCGCATCGGTACTGAGGTTCTCAAAAGCGTTTCCGTCGTACCTGATAAGGCCGCTGTAGCTTCCAATCCAGATAAAGCCTTCCTTTGTCTGGGCTATCGCGTTTGCTTCCGAAGTGGGAAGTCCGCTCTGGTTGTCGTACAGGACCGTCGAATAGCCTTCACCGGAGTTTACGGGATCCGCCTGAGCGCCTGCGCCTGCAGTACCATCAGCCAAAACGCTACCACTCCCCTTCAGGCTCGAAGAAAAAGCCGCGGTCAAAAGGAGCACACATAGGCCGATAACGCCCATCTGCAACGTTTTCTTAAATAAATGCTTTCCGTTCATAAACCGACAGCTGTCCGTCCTCCGAAAACATATATTTAATTGTAACACGCAGGTAACGGTTGGAAGGCTAATTTATAAAAAACTTTTTATGAATATTTCAAGTCCGATTCCGATAAGAATGAGTCCGCCGATGACGGTGGCCTTGTCAGAGAACTTCTCTCCGAGCTTCTTGCCAAACACAAGACCGCCAACGCAAATGACCAAGGTAACGACGCCGATTATCACCGATGACAGGAAAGCCGCCGGAAAACTGTATTCAGCAGTGGTAAAGCCAACCGAAAGAGCATCTATGGAAGTCGCAACGCCCTGAAGCAGGAGTGCTCCGAAAGTCAGTCTCCTGACTTCCTTCTTCTCTTTTTCTTCCTCTTTGTCTCCGGGAGTCTTCTTGGACAGGCCTTCCCATACCATCTTTCCCCCGATGAAGCCCAACAGGATAAGCGATATCCACGGTATAAAAGGCTGGAAGGCTTTGAACATTTCCGTTACCGAATGAACGAAGAACCACCCGATGAGCGGCATTGCGAACTGAAACAGAGAATAAACGCCTGCGATCGCGAATACCCTGCCCTTCTTCATCGAAGGCTCTGCAAGGCCGTTTGCGATAGAAACTGAGAATGCGTCCATCGCAAGACCGACGCCTAAAAGTATTGAATTGACAACCAACTGCAATCCTATGACCGCATTTGCATCAGTATTCAAAGCTGGTCACCTCTGTCCTTTAAACATGCATTAAGAATTCTACCACAACCAGTCGAGTAAAAATCAACAACAAAAATGAGCATAATTCCACAAACAATTACAAATATCAAAGCAAATTTGTGGAGAGGTCATTTTGAATTTGATAAAATCGAAATAGACGGTTACCCACAGAATTCGGGATTCTTTCAGAAAGGAGGATGATGGTCATGACGTTTGACGAAGCGATCAAGGCAAGACACACCGTAAAGGTTTACAAAAAGAAACCAATACCCGCCGACGTTGCAAAGCAGCTTAACGAAAGGATCAAGGCCCTTAACGAAGGGCTCGACGTGTTCATGTCGCTGGTAACAAACGATTCCTCAGCTCTCAATGCAGCCTACAGGATCGCCATGACAAAGAACGTGAACAACTACATCGTCCTCTCCGGCAAAAACGAGAAAGACCTCGAAGAAAAGCTCGGTTACGGCGGAGCGGACATAATGCTCTACGCACAGACCCTGGGCCTTAACACGTGGTGGGTCAGCGGAACCTTTAACAAAGGCAACGCCCGCGAAAAAGGCGGCATACCCGGAACAAACCTCATCAAGGGCATAATCATAATCGGATACGGCGAGAACAACGGCATTCCCCACAAGTCGAAGAAGCCTTCCGAAGTCTCGCTTTACAACGGCAGGTCCCAGCCTTTCTGGTTCATCAGAGGCGTAGGCGCCGCTCTGTTGGCTCCCACCTCCCTTAACCGTCAGGCGTTCATGATCAGATGCACCGGAGACAAGGTCAGCATCAGTTGCGATAAAGGTCCATATTCAGACCTGGAACTCGGAATAATCAAGTATCATTTCGAGATAGGCGCAGGCAGGGAAAATTTCGTCTACGAATAGACGGTTTCAAAAAAGCAAATTAAAAGGACCATGCAAACCGCATGGTCCTTTTTTGTTCTTTGGATAAGTGAATTCCCTGACGCGTTTGTTTCAATAATATATTCAATAAAAAATTGTATTTGTATTATTTCGCAATGTCTGTCGCGCGAATTTCACGTATTACGTTGACCTTTATCTGGCCGGGATAATCAAGCTCGTCTTCGATCTTCTTGCAGATCTCATGAGCCTTAAGCGCCATTTCATCATCAGACACCTTGTCGGGAGAAACGATTACACGGATCTCACGGCCTGCCTGAATTGCAAAGCTCTTCTCAACACCCTCAAAGCTTGTGGCAATTTCTTCGAGCTTCTCGATTCTCTTAATGTACGTCTCGAGATTCTCTCTCCTCGCTCCAGGACGAGCAGCTGAAATTGCATCTGCTGCGGCTACAAGTACTGCTTCCGCACACGTCGGCTCTACGTCGCCGTGGTGTGCTTCAATGCAGTTGATGACGTCAGGATTCTCATGATATTTCTTGGCGATCTCAACACCGAGTTGAACGTGCGTTCCCTCCTGTTCGAAATCGACGGACTTACCAATATCGTGGAGTAATCCTGCCCTCTTTGCCAGATTGCTGTCCAGACCCAACTCATCGGCCATCATTGCAGCGATCCAGGATACTTCGATCGAGTGCTGCAGGACGTTCTGTCCATATGATGTTCTGTATTTAAGTCTTCCCAAAAGCTTGATGATCTCCGGGTGGAGATTCATGACGCCTGTATCAAAGGAAGCCTGATCACCCGCTGCCTTGATCGTCTGATTGAGTTCCTTCTTCGCCTTGTTGGACATTTCCTCTATCCTTGCGGGATGGATTCTGCCGTCAGCGACAAGCTTCTCGATCGTAAGTCTCGCGATCTCCCTTCTGATGGGATCGAACGATGACAGGACGATGGCTTCGGGAGTATCGTCAATAATAAGGTCTACACCTGTTATGGTCTCAATGGCACGGATGTTTCTACCTTCACGACCGATGATTCTTCCCTTCATCTCGTCATTAGGGAGATTTACAACCGATACCGTAACCTCTGAAACGTAGTCGGATGCGTAACGCTGGATCGCATTGACGATTATGTCTTTTGCTACCTTGTCCGCATTCTGCTTCGTTTTCTCTTCCATTTGCTTGAGCATTACTGCCATATCATGCGTATATTCACGTTTTGCTTCTTCAAGCACGAGGTTCTTTGCTTCGGCGACCGTAAGTCCTGAAACGTTTTCAAGTTCCGTCTTCTTACGGGATTCGTAATCCTTGGCGCGGGCTTCGAGTTCGGCAACATACTGCTGCTTTTTCTCGATCTCCTCCTGCTTCTTTTCGCAAGCGGCTTCCGTACGGGTGATATTTTCTTCTCTTTGCTCAAGTCTGCTGCGTTCTTTTGCAAGTTCCTGCTTGATGTCCCTGGCTTCGCGCTCCAGTTCGGAACGGACCCTGGAAACTTCTTCCTTCGCCTGCAAAAGCAAATCGCGTTTGTTATTCTCTGCCTCTTTCCTGGCATTTGCAGTCTGCATATCCAAATCCTCTTTGGACTTTGCTATATCTTCCTCTGCCTTCTTCCGCTGCTTGGAGAAGCCCGAAAGAAAATACAGTGCTGATAAAACAATACCCAGGATGAGACTTACAACGCCCACGATTATCACAACAATTAAACCAAAACCTTGTTGTGGCACGTTGGTACTCACCTCCAATATATATTTAGTTGTCAAAGAACGTTTACATGGCTCTGACAAGCCATCAAATATTTTAGAAATAAAATATGCTTGTGTCAACATTTGTTACAATATAGTTATGAAAATCGAGTATCAGGTCGAAAAACAGTTCGAAAACTACGAAATACGGTCGATTCTTGCCCGAAAATTCAAGATGAGCGGCACAATGATCAAAAAGCTCAAATTGTACGGCAAGGTCGACTTAAACGGCTCGCATGCGCGTGTGGTAGACACCGTGGAAGCAGGCGACCTGCTGTTTTGCGAGTTCGAGGACAATTCCGGTCCTCTTAACCGTGTGCCAGGTATTCCTATCCTTTTCGAGAACGGCTCTTACGCCGTCGTGGACAAGCCTTCCGGCATGGTCACTCACCCGGGGCACGGCCATCTGGACGACTCTTTGTTGACCCACCTGTCGGATTCTCATCTCCACCCCGTCATGAGGCTTGACCGCGAGACTTCAGGTCTCATAATCATCGCCAAGGACGGCTATGCGCATAACACGCTGGCCACGCTCGCAGGCATCACCAAGAGATACAAGGCTCTTACCTATGGCAAATGGGACGAGGAAGAAGGAACGATCGACATGCCGATCGCCAGAAGGCCCGGTTCCGTCATGATCCGTGACTGCGTCACGGACGGCACGGGTCGCGATTCAATAACCCACTACACCGTTCTTGAATACTTTCCTGACAAGGACGTGTCGCTTGTCGAATACCAACTGGAGACGGGACGCTGTCACCAGATAAGAGTTCATTCGCTTTACATGGGTCATCCCCTTGTCGGGGACGGCCTTTATGGTCCCAATTCGATAGACAATCCCTCCGACAAGTTTCCAAAGTCTTTGGCATTGGACAAGGAAATGGGCCGCGTGGCGCTCCACGCTTACAGCCTTAGGTTTAACGATCCTCTTGAAAATGGCGTGTTAAGGGAATTCGAGAGCCCACTGCCGCCCGACATGGCGTCACTTACAGGAAGGACTGAATAAGGTCTTTTGCAAGCCTGACCGAAGACTCGCCGTTACCGCCCGAAAGAAGCCTTGAGACCTCGTTGATGCGGGAATCGTTGTCCAGGAGCTCGCATTCGGTGATCGTATTTCCTGAGACTACCCGCTTTGTCAGCATGAAGTTGCAGTCCGCAGCCGCCGCTATCTGCGCGGTATGCGTGACGCAGAGGACCTGATGGCCTTCGGCTATCGACTTGAGCTTCTTTGCGATGGCTGCGGAAGCCTTTCCGGAAACGCCTGTATCAATCTCGTCGAAAATGAGCGTCGGAGTGTTGTCGCTCCTGCTCAAGACGTTCTTTATCGCGAGCATTATCCTAGAAGCTTCACCGCCTGAAACGATTGCCGAAAGAGCTCTCGCCTCCTGACCGGGGTTCGCGCTGAACCTGAATGCTATGTCGTCAATGCCTGAAGATGAGAAGAACCTGGTCTTTTCCCTTCTCGTAAACTGGACTTCAAACACCGCGTTCGGCATCTCGAGATCGGCAAGTTCCTTTACTATCGCGGATGAAAGCTTCTTTCCTGCAGCCTTTCTTGCAGAAGACAGCTCCTCCGCGCAAGACAGGAGCTCCTTTTCGACAGCGACCCTCTTGGTCTTGAGTTCTGACAACATGTCCTTGTTCGCATCTATCTCGGACAATTCCTGAGCAGCTTTTGTGCCGAAGTCGTTGATCTCAGCTATGTCCTTGCCGTACTTGCCCTTTAAATCGTAAAGCAGGCCGATCCTCTCTTCAGTCTTCTGCCTGAGATTCGGATCGTAGTTCATTTCATCCAATATCTTGGCTATGTCAGCCGCGAGAGCTTCAAGGTCCAGAGAGATTGCGTTTGCGCGCGCCGCGAGGCTCGTATAAGATCCGTCCTGGGACGCAACCCTTGCAAGTTCCTTTGCAGCGAAAGCAGTATCGGAAGCTGCACCCTGCGAACCCAAGCCGTTGCTTGAATCAGAACCCTCGAGGACTGAAAGGACTTCGGAAAGAGCTGAAGCCGTGGACTCGTTAAGCTGAAGCTTCTTCCTCGTCTCGACGAGCTCGTCCTCCTCACCGTCCTTGAAGTTGGCTTCAGTTATTTCCTTTACGACGAATTCAAGGTATTCCCTTCTCCTGTCCAGATAATCCGGAGAAGAAGATATTCCCTTGATGCGCGTCACTATCTGCTTGTATTCGTTAAGGAGCTCCGTGTACTTCGCATGAAGCTTCGTAATCTTGTCTCCGCCGTAGCTGTCGAGGTAACCCGAATG
Source organism: Clostridiales bacterium (assembly GCA_017617935.1). Classification (GTDB taxonomy): domain Bacteria; phylum Bacillota; class Clostridia; order Saccharofermentanales; family Saccharofermentanaceae; genus Saccharofermentans. The sequence goes on from JAFZVF010000015.1 coordinate 20,475, forward strand.
GCTCTTCTCGTCAAAGATCGCTTGAGTGTCGTGCTGGCCGTGTATGTCGACAAGGAACGACGCGACGTCCTTTAAGAGCTGGAGCGTTACGCTAACTCCGTTGATCCTTGCAAGGCTCTTGCCGTTGACGTAGATCTGACGGGAGATCATGAGCATTTCCTCTTCGAGGGCAATCCCCTGCGCTTCAAGAATCTTGTCCAGCTCGGAACGGTTCTTGAGGTCGTTCACGTCAAAGCACGCTTCGACAAAGCATGACGAAGATCCTGACCTTACCAAGGTCTTGGACGCCTTCGCGCCCAATATGAGGCTTATCGCGTCGACTATAAGGCTCTTGCCCGCTCCGGTCTCACCGCTTATGCAGTTGAGTCCGTAAGAAGGTTCGAAAACGATGTTTGAAATTACGGCGAAATCCCTTATCTCAAGGCGGAGAAGCATTAATTACACCGTCCCGTCCGAAGATGCTCCGCGGTCCATCATGTCGGAGATCGTCATTACGAGAGCCTTTGCCTCGTCTATTCCGCTGGCTGCACAGAACACAGTGTCATCTCCCGCTATCGTTCCGACCACGTCCTGAAGGTGCATGGAATCGAGCGCGGATGCAGCCGCCTGAGCCATGCCGGGAAGAGTCTTGATGACAAGGATGTTCATCGCGGCTTCAACTGACACGAGGCTGTTGGAAAAGACTGCCAAGAGCCTTCCGGGAGCAACGTCTCCCGTTCTGTCCAGAACCGCGTATTTCGTATTCTTGTTCGGAAGCGTTATCTTGATTATCCCAAGTTCCTTGATGTCTCTTGAGCAAGTCGCCTGCGTAGCCTCAAAGCCTGCTTCTCGGACAAGCTTCGTCAGGTCTTCCTGTGTGGAAATGTCCTTATCGCGGATGAGCTTAAGGATAAGCTCCTGTCTTGCATTCTTACCTGTCTTCATAGAAGGAACCTCTCTGGACTATCTTCTTCCTTACGTTGCTGAAGAAATTGTCGTTCTTGAGCGCCACGGTCTTAAGGACCCTGGAATAACGCTTGATGATGATGTAATCAAAAGGCTCGAGATCCACAAAGCTCCTGCCGTCGGGGCAGATCATCGGCGCGGACTCAAAATTGTCCAAGTCGATTCTGACGACGCTGTCGGAACCCGTAACGTAAGTAAAGCCGTTAAAGGTATGTGAGCAGATCGGCGTAACGATTATGTCCTTCATGGAAGGCATGAGCAGAGGGCCCCCGGCGGCAAGAGAATAAGCCGTAGAGCCGGTAGCCGTCGCGATGATCAACCCGTCTCCATGGAACCTCTCTATCTTCTGACCGTCTATCGAAAGCGTGAGTTTTGTTACATGGGGCTTTGCGCCTCTTACGATCATGATGTCGTTAAGGCACTCTTCCGTTCCCTTCAGCGTTCCGTCCTTCGAGAAGACCTGAACCTCAAGCTGCGTCCTTTCGAGAATCTTGTAATTGCCTTTGACCAAAGCGGTTATATCCTTCTCAAGATCGTCAACGTTGATCTCGGTAAGAAAACCGATGGAGCCCTTGTTTACGCCGACGAATTCGGTATCGAGCTCCCTGTATTTTTCCACGACGGAAAGGAACGTTCCATCGCCTCCGATCGAAATGATCGTCTTTAAGGGAAGCTTTGTGAAGTTCTCGAAAACGGTACCATCGGGAGCGTCAAACTCACCTTCGAATTCCTTTGCAAAAACAGGCGTGCCGCCACATGCGAGAATTATCTCGGCGGTCCTTTTTGCGACCTGATATCCGGTATCCCGGCTGTCGTTAGAATAAATTCCGTAATACATGGTCAAAGCGAATCCTCTTAAAAGATTGTCAGCATCTAGATAATACTAACACATTCTGATAATTAATCACCATTATGAATAAAATTACAGTCCGCCCAAAGTCTTGGAGATCTTTTCAGCCACGGATTCCGCATCAAGTCCCGCCTCTTTGAGCTGTTCGGCAGGAGACGCCGCGCGGATCATGGGATCGGTGACCGCGAACGTGTAAACGCGACAGGTGCAGTTTCTCTCGCCAAAGCCTCTTATCACGGCCTCGCCGAAGCCACCGCTCTGGATGCCTTCCTCAAGGGTAAAGACGTTCCTTATCCCGTTCGTCATGCGGATGAGCTCCTTGAAAGGGATCGGCTTGATAAGCGCCAGATTTATATGGATTCCGTTGATGCCCTTTTCTTTGAGCAGTTCAACGGCCTTGTCCGCTTCGGCGGCAAGCCTTCCGACCGATACGATCGCGAAGTCATATCCTTCACCACAGGACAGATGAGGCAGAACGCATTCGGCGGGATCGTCATACAACGCGCCCGTCGCCTCGAATGGCGAGCAGCCTCTCGGATACCTTACCGCAACAGGGCCTTCGCACTTGTTTATCGCGTAATCAAAGCAGTTCCTCATGTCCTTGTAATCACGGGGAGACAGCACCGTCATGTTGACCATCGAATTCAGGTATGAGATGTCGAGCAGGCCGTGGTGCGTGTGGCCGTCGTTGCCGACGAAGCCGGCACGGTCGATGGCGAAAACGACGTGGCTGTTCATGAAGCAGACGTCGGAGATCATCTCGTCATAAGCCCTCTGGAGGAACGACGAATAAACGGCAACCACGGGAGTAAATCCTGAAACGGCAAGTCCGCCAGCCATTGTGACGCAGTGCTCCTCGGCGATTCCGCAGTCGAAGAACCTGGTTGGGAACTTCAGTGAATAATCCTCAAGACCGGTGCCCTGAGTCATGGCAGCGCTGATGGCGATGACGTTCCTGTTCTGGGCCGCGATGTCGCAGAGAGTGCTTCCAAATACCTTCGTATAAGACGCCTTGGAAGAAGATACCACTCCGGTCACGAGATCAAACGGACCTACGCCGTGATAATTGGATGGATTCCTTTCGGCATGTCCGTATCCCTTGCCCTTCTTGGTTACCACATGAAGAAGAACGGGAGCCTTAACGTCCTTTACCGCATCCATCGCCTTGATCATGCTCTTGACGTCGTGACCGTCAACGGGGCCATAGTAAACAAGTCCGAGGTCCTCAAAGATGGAAGGCTTCTTACGGTAGATAAGGAACCTGAAGAAGTCCTTTATAGCGATGATTATCCTGATCAGTCCCCTGCCGAAGAATCCGAGCTTGCGAAGGAAGGATTCAGTCGTTGCCTTGGCGGAAATGTATCCGCTCGAGTAACGGAGCTTTGAAAGATATTTGGAAAGCCCTCCGACGTTCCTGTCGATGCTCATCTCGTTATCGTTCAGGATTATCAACATTCGCGTCTTGGAGTGACCCGCGTCGTTTATCGCCTCATAAGCAAGACCGCCGGTAAGCGCGCCGTCTCCGACCACGGAAACAACGTAATTGTCTTCCTTCTTGAGGTCTCTTGCGCGCGCCATGCCGAGGGCCGCTGATATGGACGTTGAGCTGTGTCCGGTATCAAAGCGGTCATATTCGGATTCACTGATCCTGGGGAATCCCGAGATTCCGCCCTTCTGTCTGAGCGTATCGAACTTTTCGAATCTGCCGGTCAGCAGCTTATATGCATAGGACTGGTGACCAACGTCGAAAACGATCTTGTCCCTTGTGTAATCGAATACGGAAAGGAGCGCGACCGTAAGCTCGATGACTCCAAGATTGCTTGCCAGATGTCCGCCGTTCGAAGAGACGGTATTCAGTATCTTGTCCCTTAATTCAGAGCACAGCTGCACGCGCTCTTCTTCGGTCATGGTCTTGAGAGCGACAGGCGTTAGATTCTTTTTTCCAAGTATCCTGTAATCCATCAGATCAGCTGTCTCTTTTCTCCAGATAATCGATCAATGCCTTGTACCCGTCCGTATCGTAACCCATGCCTTCAAGGCTCGACAACACGTCCATAGCCGCCGTTATTTCAGCGGACAGCTTTTCAGCCGCTCCTTCCCTGCCCAAAAGGGTTACGAAAGTCGCCTTGGAATCGCGAAGGTCCTTGCCCGTGTTCTTGCCAAGGATCGAAGGATCTGATTCAACGTCCAATATGTCGTCCCTTATCTGGAATGCAAGACCGACGTGTCCCGCAAGCTTCCTCAAAAGGCCCGCGGTTTCATCCTCTTCGGCCCGCTTTTCATCAAGGCCTTTTATCAGGTAATAAGGAGTAACGACCGCGGACTCGATAAGGGCACCGGTCTTCTTTTCCTGGAGCTCGTAAAGAAGGTCCAATCCGATCGTCTTTCCTTCGGAATCGAGATCAATGCTCTGGCCTCCGACCATTCCCTCAAGACCTGCGTTTTTGCATATGAAATATGAAGCGTAAAGGTATTCGGGCTTGGCGATGGCGATCTTGAAAAGCCTTTCGCATGCCGTGTTGAGGAGCAGGTCTCCCGCAAGAGTCGCGATTCCCTCGCCGTAGACCTTGTGGCACGTGGGCTTTCCGCGTCTTAAATCATCGTTGTCCATAGCGGGAAGGTCGTCATGGATCAGAGAATAGGTGTGTATCATCTCAAGCGTGGCGGCATAGTACAAGACGTCCGCCATCTTCGATTCAGGGCAGCCCGTCATGAGGGCGGTCAGCCTCATCATCAGCGGACGGAGCCTCTTTCCTCCGGCGTTAAGGCTGTACATGGCTGCTTTGACGGTTACGTCGTCCAGCTGATTTCCCGTAAAAACGGACCCGAGTTCAGGCTCGAGCCACTTTGCCGTTTCGCTTGCAAATTCTCCGATCGTCATTGATCCTTCTTCCCGTTCAGACGTCGCTTTCTTCAATGTTCAGAGGATCTTCTCCTCCGGTCGCCTTGTTGACTTCGGAAATCTTCTGCGTGACCTCTTTAAGCTTCTTGTCGCAGTATGCGGCAAGCTCGTTTCCCCTCTTATAGAGCTGAAGGGATTCGTCGAGCGTTACCTTGCCCTCGTTGAGTTTGGCAACAATCTGCTTAAGTTCTTCCAAAGCTTCCTCATAACTAAGTTTCTCTATCTTATCGGACATGGTTACGAAGACCTCCTGTCATCAAATGAAGTGTCGATTATCTCACCGGTTGCCTTGCCGTCTGCAAAGACAATTCCTATAACGTCGCCTTTCATCAGTGAAGACGCTGATTCAACGGCTTTTCCGTCCTTGTCGCTTACGTATGAATATCCCCTCTTGAGGACGTTAGTAGGATTAAGCGATTCCAGTCTTCCCATAAGCTGCTTTTGCTCACCTGAAAGACTCGTGACCTTTGCTTCCATAGAATTTTTCATCGCTTCCCTGTACTTGTCCACGACCATGAGCTGCTGCTTTGCATAGAACGCGGGCGTAAGGAGCGCCTTGTGGTTTTTGAGCATGTCGAGGAAGCTGCGCTTTGCCCCAAGGTATGAATTAATGGCTATGTCAAGGCTCAAAGCCAAGTTGTCGACCATGTTCTTCTGATCGTCGAACGAAGCCATTACCTGCTCGGCCGCGGCCGTCGGAGTCGCAGCCCTTAAGTCTGCGACGTAGTCTATTATCGTGTAATCAGGCTCATGCCCGATCGCGGAAATGACGGGTATCTCGCATTCATAGACGGCCCTTGCGATGCGCTCGTCGTTGAAGCCGAAAAGGTCTTCATAAGAGCCTCCGCCCCTTGCCACGATGATGACGTCGACGTTCTTCTTTTCATTGAAATATCTGACGCCCGCAGCGACCTCGGGAGGACAGTTTTCGCCCTGAACGCTTGCAGGATAAAGCAGCAGATCAAAGTAAGGATTTCTCTTTCTCAGCGTGTTGACGATGTCTGAAATGACGCGTCCCGAAGCTGAAGTTACTACTCCTATCCTTCTCGGAAGAACGGGCAGGCTCTTCTTATGCTCGGGAGCAAAAAGGCCTTCCTTGGAAAGCCTTTCAAACAGCTGCTTGTACTGTTCGTGAAGATCGCCCTTTCCGGCTTCCTTCATGGTCAAAACCTGCATCTGAAGCTTGCCGCTCGGAGCATAGAAATCCATGCATCCGGTAACGGTGACCTTCATGCCTATCGCCGGCGTAAACGAAGTGTATGCGATGTATCTGGAAAACATGACGCATCCCATTACGGCTTCCGCGTCCTTGATGGTGAAATACGCGTGTCCGCGGGATGAAATCGTATATGCGGAGATCTCGCCGGTTACCGAAAAATCAGAAAGATACTCGCTGCCCGTAAGGTAGCTCTTGATATAGTTGTCAAGCTGGCTTACAGACTTGAATTCAACCATAGCTTAAAGGCTCTTTTCGAAAGAGCTCAAAACGCCGTTGATGTAAGAACCTGAATTCTCCGTGCCGTATTTCTTGGCAAGCTTTACCGCCTCGTTGATCGAGACCGAAGTTGGGATCTCTTCAATCTGCGAGATCTCATAGACCGCTATCTCAAGGATTATCCTGTCGATCAGAGGCAGCCTTTCAAGCTTCCAATTCTTAAGGAATGGTTCAAAAAGCGAATCTATCTCAGCGCGCTTGTTGACAACGCCGTAGATCATGTCGATGAAATAAGTCTCGTCACCTGCCAATTCAGGATGGTTCTCCTTGAACAGGTCAATCTGGCCCGCCATGGGATCTTCCCTGAAAAAGCACTGGAAAAGGAATTCCATAGCCAATTCTCTTGTCTCTATTCTGCTCATCTGACCCTCCCGGGCGGCAGGATACGATCAAGGAATTTCTTGAATTTACTCGTATCGCTGAAAAGGAATGATCCGACAAAAAATCCTACCGCGGTAAAAAGAATAATAAACAAAGTCTTAAAGAAACCGAAGATACAAAGAAGGACTCCGGTAACGAAGAAAAAGAAGGCGAATAATGTTCCCGCCTTCGTGTTGCGCAGCTTCTCGAAGAGCTTGGACAGGAAGCGTTCCATGTTTTACCTGCTCTCGACTCTTGCAGTCGCGGCTTCAACCTTAGCCACCCTGACCAGGACGGACTCGACGATGATGCCTGTATATCTCTCGATATCCTTCTTAACTTTTTCCTGAACCTTAGCCATCGAAGCAGGTATCTCGACGTTCGAATACAGCTCGCATGAAAGGTTGATCTTGATCGCACCGTTCTTGGCGGGAGCGACGTGACATCTGGCGCTCTTGATTCCTACCTGTGCAGACTTTGCGGCATTGAGCGCAATGTTCTCGATAGCATCAGCTCCGATGTCGACCGTACCGATATCGGTCTTTCTGAGTCTTGTTCTGTTGAGCCTGCCGTATATCACGGAATTCGAGATCGAAACGATAGATGTAATGAAAAACAGGATGAGGACAGCAAAATACACGTACTTGCTGATAGGTCCGGTTACTACGGAATAAAGCGGCGAGACGATGTTATACAGAACATCCTTATCAATAAGCGCATAAAGAAGCACTACCGACAAGAGAGCGATCATGACCGAATAGATAAACATCAGGAATCTGATAAAACCGTTCATTATTCCTTCTCCTTTACCCCGCAGACATAGACGTCGACGCTTTCAACCGTGAGACCGGTGAAGCGCTCAACGTCGTGCTTCACCCTCTCTTGTACAAGCCAGGCGACCTCGGGAATGATCTTCCCGTAACTGATCACCGGATAAACGGTTATCGATACCGAATTGTCGTCGGTATCGCTGAACACAACCCTGATGCCCTTACCTTCATGCACCACGCCCGCCTTTTCCTTGAGGGCTACGGCAAATGAAGGAACAAGTGACACTACGCCGTCGATCTGAAGCGCTGCTTCCGAGGCGTACTGCGCGACGAACCCCTGTGTCATGGAGCGGTCGCCCTTGATCGATTCCGGGCTCAGGTTATCAGGCATTTATGCGCGCTCTAAATACTCGCCCGTTCTCGTGTCAACGCGGATCTTCTCACCCTGGTTGACGAAGAGAGGAACCTTAACGACTGCACCAGTCTCAAGTGTAGCGTACTTGTTTGCGTTGTTTGTAGTATCGCCTCTTACGCCGGGCTCGCACTCTGTGATCTCAAGCTCAACCGTGATGGGAAGCTCGACCTGGAAGATGTCGCCCTTGTAGGAAACGACCTTGCAGATCATCTCTTCCTTAAGGAACTTAGTGCCGTCACCGATCTTATCGGAGTGGATGGGTGTCTGCTCATAAGTATCGACATCCATGAAGTAATAGAGATCGCCGTCAGCATAGATGTACTGCATGTCGCGTCTCTCGAGCTGAGCCTGCTCAAACTTTTCGTTAGGGTTGAAAGATCTTTCAACGACGGAACCCGTCTTAACGTTCTTATACTTGGTTCTTACGAATGCTGCACCCTTACCCGGCTTAACGTGCTGGAATTCAACGACCTGATAAACCTGGCCGTCCATCTCAAAGCATAAACCGTTTCTGAAATCTCCTGCGCTGATCATAAATTTACTCCTTTAAATAAATATATTAATGCTAAACTAAGTAATTTTACTTGAAAGCCCCAATTCTTGCAAGCATTTTGTCAGAAGCGGCCGATAAGCCTGACGAGCTTTTCGGGGATCCGCTTGAGCGCGACATACCATATTTCCTTTTTCTGGAGCTTCTCCACCATGAAGGTGCGGACGCCCGCAAGATTGCCCGCGATCACGTCCGTAAAGATCTGATCGCCTATCATCACGGCGTCCTCAGGCTTGGCTTTCATGAGTTCCAAAGCACGCCTTACGCCTACCGGTTCGGGCTTCCTTGCGTAAGTCACGCAAGGGATGTCCAAAGCTTTGGCGATCCCCGCGCTCCTTCCGGATTTCGCGTTTGAGACAAGGCAGCACCTGATCCCTGCATCCTGGATCTCCTTGACGCATTCCCTGGAAAAATCAGTCGGTTCAGTCGCGTGATCGGGTCCGAGCGTGTTGTCGAAATCAAGCAATGCAACCGTGATGCCCTCACTCCTAAGGCTTGCCCACGGGACTGCCTTTGCAGTGACGTATACCTTTTCGGGTTTCATTGCTTTGAATATGTTCATTTGTTCAAGTACCGCCGAATTATTAACAATCGAAAGAATTTTATAGTCAAATATGCAAAAAGTAAACATTCTGCTTTTATGATATTATATTATGACTGTTTATAAAGATTAAGGAGTAATACCCGTTATGAAGGTTACAAAATTCGGCGGTTCATCGCTCGCCAATGCTTTCCAGATACAGAAGGTCTGCAACATCGTCCTTTCCGATGAAGACCGCAAGGTCATGGTTGTTTCCGCACCCGGCAAGCGCACCAAGGACGACATAAAGGTCACCGACCTCTTGATCGCGGTTGCAAAGGCACGCCTTGCAGGCAACTCTTATGAAGAAGAGCTCAAGAAGGTCATCGGCCGTTACGAAGAGATTGCTGAAGAGCTCGACGTAAAGCAGGTCCTTCCCGACATCGAGAACAGGCTCACCTCGATCGCCGCAGCCGATTACACGGACGACGTCAAATACCTTGATTCCGTCAAGGCAATGGGCGAAGACTGCTGTGCAAGGCTCGTTGCCTACTACCTCAATTCAACGGGTCACAACGCAAAGTACTGCAACCCTGAAGAGTGCGGCCTCTACCTGAAGCATGACGAAGCCGGCAAGGCAGTCATTCTTGACGAGACCTATGACAACCTCGCAAAGCTCAAGGATGAGAAGGACGTCCTCCTCGTATTCCCCGGCTTCTACGGCGTTTCCAAGGAAAAGGAGATCATCACCTTCTCAAGGGGCGGATCCGACATCACGGGCTCAATCCTTGCCGCAGCACTCAATGCGGAAGTTTATGAGAACTGGACTGACGTCGACAATGTTTTCGCGGTCAATCCGAACCTCGTAAAGAACCCCTTCCCCATCACGGAGATCACCTACGACGAAATGCGCGAGCTTTCTTACGCGGGATTCAGCGTCCTTCATGAGGAAGCCATCTACCCCGTCTTTAAGAACGGCATCCCGCTCAACATCAGGAACACCAACAATCCTTCCGCAAAGGGCACTTGGATCGTTTCCAAGAGAACGCACTACGACTCGCTCGTAACGGGCATCGCCGGCGACAAAGGCTTCTGCACGGTAACCGTCAGCAAGTACATGATGAACCGTCAGGTAGGCTTCCTTGCAGCGCTCCTGAAGATCTTCTCCGACGAAGCGATCTCCATCGACCACATTCCTTCCGGAATCGACACGGTCACCATCGTTCTCCGCAAGAAGTACTTCACGCCTGAAAAGGAAGCGATCATCGTTGACCGCATCAAGAACGAGCTCGGCTGCAAGGTCAGCGTTGACCATGATCTCGCCATCGTCATGATCGTCGGTGAGGCAATGGCGAATTCAGTCGGTATCATGGCAAGAGCCGCTTCCGCCCTCTCCAACGCAGGCATCAACCTGAGGATCGTAAACCAGGGCGCTTCCGAGATCTCCATGATGTTCGGCGTATCCGAGTCCTACTGCTCATATGCCGTAAGGGTCCTCTACAAAGAGCTTTTCAGATATTGATAAGCTGGTTAAGTTACCACTCAAGAGGCTGCCTTCGGGCAGCTTCTTTTTTCCCCTTTTTTCGTACCAACAGGTAATTTCAATGATTCTGATCAATTTACCTGTTGGTTTTGAAGAATAATGGCCTCCGCAAGGCAGAACCAACAGGTAAATAATTGAAAACCCGTCGTTTTACCTGTTGGCAGCGTGACTTTGCTTTCAAAACCAACAGGTAATTTCGGGGCTTTTGCTCGCTTTACCTGTTGGTCTCATTATTATCGTAAACCAGTAATACCAGAATTGAAAAAGTTCCGTTTTGAAATGAAGTTTCTCAAGCGGTTTTTAACGGAATTGTTTTTGATGCCAGATTACGAAATATAAAAACTGCCGCATAAATCACTTCATGCGGCAGAATAAATCAACACTGTATAAAGGTATCTTAATCGTTGCCCTCAGGCTTTGGATCCTCAGCCTTCTTGGTAGTTTCAGCGGGCTTTTCAGTCTCCGCGGGCTTCTGGGTCTCGGCAGGTTTCTGGGTCTCAGTGGGCTTCTGCGTTTCCGTAGGCTTTGCAGTCTCTGCAGGCTCAGTTGCTACGGGGTCGGTTTCCGTAGGCTTGGGCGTGGGAGTTGCCGTAGCCTTCTTGGGCTTGGGTGTAGGAGTTGGCGTGGCTTCCGCCTCTTCAGTTTCCGTAGTGGTCTCTTCGGTTTCGCCAGGCTCGCCTTCTCCCGATTCAGCGGGTTTTGATTCGCCGGGCGTCGAAGACTCGCTAGGGGCGGCTTCTGCAGGATTCTGCTGTGAAAGCTGTGCAGTCAGGCAGTAGCCCGTCAGGTTGCCGGAAGTAACGACCTTAGAAAACGTGGGATCCGCAGCCTGTTGGAGTGTTACCATGTCTCCCTTGTTCAAGGTAGCGATAACGGTCGAGTTGAGTGAAGGCTGGGAATATACGGGAGTGTTGTCATTAACCGCATAACAGACGGAACCGTTGGCGGCGCTGGCCATGGTCTCAGGAGTGTTTGCCTCCATAAAGTCCCTGATGTTGAATACGAGGAACATGATGCCAAAGCCAAGGATCAGACAGAGAACGAAGATGATGATGGGCATTACGACCGTAGCGATCTTAAGGCCGGCAGAGCCGCGCTCCTCCTCTTCTTCCTCTTCCTCTTCTTCAGGCTCGTCATTCCTTTCGCTGACGGGAGTGCTGCCCGGAACGAAGTTGATGGTGTCGTCGGCGTCCTCTTCTTCATCAGCAGTCTGGAGGTCAAAAGGCGTGAAATTGTTCTTGTCCGAGAAAACGGCCGTTCCCGCAGCAGGAGCAATGGCGGATTCAGTCTGAAGGTTGCTTCTGATGACGGCGTCGCCGGGAAGCAGGAAAGTTGATTCAACTTTCAGATCGATGATAGTAAGACCGGACTTGACGCCGTAATTGACTGCGGCGTTGATGATCTCTTTAGCCTTCTCTTCAGTTGAAACGGGTCTGACGATTATGGAATTGCGCATCTGGGCGGGCATTCCCTTTGAGATGCCAAGACCCATGAGGATGACCTCATCGTTGTCCCTGAGCTTAAGGTGAACCTTCTTCTCAGGCCTGAGCTCGCCTTCCTGGGGAAGCTTGCCAAGATACTGAGTGGGATTCATGCTCTCGGGATCGTCTGGAGAAACGCTGGCATTTGATCCCATCTGGGCAAAGCGGTTGGCAACTGACTGTTCTTCAGTCAGCACCATGATCTTCTTGTCGCGGAAAAGGACAGCCTTCGTAATACCCAAATGCACTACGCGGAGAATGTCGCCTTCAATGACGAGCATCGTCATCGAAGTCTTGAACTGCTTGCCTTTGTTGATGCCGAAGTTGCAAACGCGCACGTTGAGAACGTTTACGACCTGATTGGAAAAAGTCTCAAAATCAAGCACTGGCTGGTTTGCAGTTTGGGCAACGATCTTCTCCAGCTCGGAATTGAGCTCAAGATTGAGTTCTGCCGCGAGGTTGTCAGGTCCAATGGTGGAAAAGATCGCGCAGATCTGGATAGGAGAAGTGGAACGCGCGGTTCTCAGAAATTCGTTTGGAAAATCCTCAATCTTGCGTGAAAGCGTCAGGAAGAAAACGTTCTCCTGCGGTTTATTCTGTTCCTGATTAGTCTCAGCTATACAGGTTGCTACCGTTTTGCTCATAGATCCACTCCCGATATGTTCGCAAGCGCCATTAGACGGCACTTCTCATTTTCTTTATTAAAAACGGTAGTATTATAACACCTCTGTGAATATTTCCAATTTATTTATGCTGAAATTGGGATTTTGCCTAAATTTGGTAATCTTACCGTAATTTTTTGGTTAAGTCCAAACATAAGGGCATAAAAAAGCGCCTGCCCTCAAAAGAGGACAGGCGGCTTTCAAAAATCCTTATCTGATTATCAGATGCAGCCCTGAGCGATCATAGCGTCAGAAACCTTGAGGAGACCTGCGATGTTGGCGCCGACAACGAAGTTGTTCTCGCAGCCGACTTCAGTTGCAGTCTTATCTACCGTGTGGAAGATGTTCTCCATGATGCCCTTGAGCTTAGCGTCGACTTCCTCGAACGTCCAAGAAAGACGAGCGCTGTTCTGGCACATTTCAAGACCGGAAGTAGCAACGCCGCCGGCGTTGGAAGCCTTACCAGGTGTGAAGTATACGCCGTTGTCCTGGAAGAACTTGGTAGCTTCAAGCGTTGTAGGCATGTTAGCGCCCTCACCGACTACCTTTACGCCGTTAGCAACGAGCGTCTTAGCGGAATCGAGGTTAAGCTCGTTCTGTGTAGCGCAAGGAAGAGCGATGTCGCAAGGAATCGTCCAGATGCCCTTGGATCCATTGGAATCAGCGGTGTATGTAGCGGAAGCAACCTGATCTGCGTACTCGCTGATTCTGCCTCTCTTGACTTCCTTGATGTCCTTAACGATGTCAAGCTTGATGCCCTCAGGATCATAAACGTAACCGTTGGAGTCAGAAAGTGCAACGACCTTAGCGCCAAGCTGCTGAGCCTTCTCTGTAGCATAGATGGCAACGTTGCCCGAACCGGAGATGACAACAGTCTTGCCTTCGAAAGAAGTGTTCATCTTCTCCTTGAGGAGAGCGTTTACGAAGTAGCAGAGGCCATAACCTG
>JAFZVF010000016.1 GCA_017617935.1 Clostridiales bacterium
AAGAACAACAGAAACCCTGCAACCCTTGAAATTATTGACTTTCTTTAAAAGCCTTTTGTTAAATGGTCGAGGTGACAGGATTCGAACCTGCGACCCCATGCTCCCAAAGCACGTACGCTACCAACTGCGCTACACCTCGATGCTCACGGCGGTAATTATATATGTTTTGAAGCGTTACTGCAAATAAAAGACCCGCACCTTGAAGATGCGGGTCTGAAACTCGAAAGAAATCCGATTTATTCCTTGACGATCTTTACGCCGTCAACAAGCGGAATGTTGAAGTACTTTGTCTTTGCTGCGCAAACGATGCCCTTGATCATGATGAAGATGAGGCAAGCATAGAATGCGAGGTTGATCAGCCAGCCTACAAAAGGAATACGGCCGATGAAGATGCCAAGAACGGAATATACGCCAAATCCGATGAGGAGAAGGATTCCGTTGTTGACGTGATGTCTGACGAACGGGCAGGTCTTATCGGGATTGATGAGAAGGCCAAGGAGCCAGAGTAATCCGAAATAAGCCAGGATCGAGAACAGCTTTGCGTTAGATGTGAGCTGGCCGGTGTAAGGTTCGCTCATAGGTTTTTTGTCTGCCATAGTAACACACCATCCTTTATGCGAGAATAAGGTTATAATAGCATAAAAACAGTGCCTGGGGAGAAAAGTTTTGATAAGGGTTGCAAGTTACAAAAAAGATTCCGATCAGACCTACGGATTGGGTGCCACGGTCGTCATGGAATATCTTCTTCATGCAAGGGAGAAGGTCATGGGAGTCATCCTTCATCCACAGTTCAGGTCTGATGAGACCATTTCGAAGATCAAGTCGCTCTGCGGTAATGAAATACCCGTCTCCGTCGAGGAAAAACCCTTTAACATTCTTTCCAAAAAAGAGAACTGTTTCGTCATCTGCGTCGTTGAAAAGAAGGAAGAACGCATAAGGGAGGGCAACCACATGGTACTCGTCAATCCTTCCAATGCGGGCAACATGGGAACGATCATGAGAAGCTGCCTCGGGTTTGGCGTCAGGGATCTGGCGATAATCCCGCCGGCCGTTGATCATTTCGATCCGAAGGTCATCAGGGCTTCCATGGGTGCGGCAGCCAGCGTCAGGACCGAGGTTTTTGCTTCGTTTGAAGAATACGCTGCGAAGTTTCCTTCAAATCACCTTTATCCCTTCATGCTGGACGGGAGTACGAACCTTCACGAGACGGTCATCGAAAAGCCCTTTTCGCTGATCATGGGAAACGAAGCAACGGGGCTGCCTTCAGGGTTTTCCAAGATCGGCCGCCCGATCCGGATAGATCATTCTGACGCGATAGACAGTCTTAACGTCACAATTGCTGCAAGTATTGGTCTATATGAAGCAACTAAAGGTATTGATAACCATTTGCAATCGTGATAAAATTCTTCGGTAAATTTAGGATACCCATTTAAAAGGAGAGATATAAATGCCTAATATCAAATCAGCTATCAAGCGTGTAAGCGTTTCCGAGAAGAAGGCTGCTGCAAACAAGAGCAAGAAGACGGCTATCCGTACGACGGTCAAGAAGGCTAAGGCAAATGTTGCCGCTGGCGAGAACGTCGAGGCTACGCTCAAGGCTACACAGAAGGCAGTTGACAAGGCTGCTGCCAAGGGCCACATGAGCAAGAATGCCGCTGCAAGGACAAAGTCCAGACTTGCCAAGGCTGCAAAAGCTGACAAGTAATCCTGATCATTTAATCAAGAAACGAAAGGCTGTCTTCGGACAGCCTTTTTCATGTGCGAAATCGGGAAACTTTTAAAGCATGACCGGCTTGGCGGTCCAGGAGTATGCGACGTCCCTGCCGTAAAGATCGTTTGCTATTGCGGAAGCACGCATCTCCAGTTCAAACACCTTCTTAAGATCGGCATTTGACGAGCAGAGCTCAAGCGCGTCGGAGGGATTGCTGATGACGGGGAGCTTCGTGCATTTTCCGATTATCTTGAGGCAGTAGCGTCCTTCGCGGTTAAAGCCCAAAACCCTTATGTATTGAGGGTGATTGAGCGATACGAGATCTTTGTCCTGACCAGCTTCAAACGAGGCGAGAGCCCTGAAGATGCGGGTCTTCGTAAACCTCTTTGTATCAGCCTTTTTGGAGAATGCTTCAAGATCGAAATCGTCTGACGGAAGGTCGCCGGGCCTGAGGTCGGAAACGAGGTTTTGGAGATAGCCGTCCAAGTCGTCACCCATATATGCTGAGTTGCCCAGCTGACCTTGCGCGCCTGCCAAATGAAGCAGTGCTCGGCGGATGTAGGAGGCATAATCAGGGATCTTGAACTCGCCTGAAGAATAGCTCCCGAGCATTGCCGCAAGCGACTTGTCTGGCATTGTGCCTTTAAGCGTTTCAAACAGTGCGGATTGGCTGTATGTTGGAGCTAATCCCGCCATGGATTTCCTTATGGAAGTCGCGCTTTTGAACGACTGGTCACGGGGGATCATGATGACGTTTACCCGGTGCTGTTTGTCTATCTTCTTGAGAGCAGCCAGATATTCGAGTGCGAGGATGGAGTTAGGGCTGCTCAAGACTTCGTCAAGATCGCTGCTCAGATCCTTAACGCATGCCTTTATCGCGCTAGCTCGGGCTGCCGGATATGAATTGCCTTCGGAAAGCGAGTTTTTGAGGTGCTCTTTGAATTCGGGTGAATTCTCGTCCGTCTGCTCTGCAAGCGATCTGAGAAGCTCGGGAGTTCCTGCGTCATAGCCGAAAGCGATGTCGGTTATGACGCCTGTCGCGATCAGCGTTGCGACTCCGCCGAGCGCGAAACGGGCGGACGGCGCGCATGAATAAGTGAAAGGCAGGCCCAAAACGACGTCTGCTCCGCAGCGGAGCGCCTGCTTTGTCCTGACGTCGGCAGGCAATACTGCGGGAAGCCCCCTTTGGACGAAGGATTCTGAAATGACCGGCATGACTACCGCCCTGGGATCGCTTACGATCTCGCGGGCACGGGCGATCAGGTTCTCGTGGCCCTGATGGAACGGATTGAATTCCGCAACAATTCCTATTACCCGCACTTAAGTTATGCCTCTCTTCTGATATAATTCACTTGTTAATTATATTTCATCAGGCAGGCAGGTTGCAATGAAGCGTCGCACTTTGAAGTTCATCGAGAAGGGAAGCGGGAACAGGGTCCCGTTCCTGGCGCGCTTTACGCTTCAGCAGAAGATCATTGCCGTCCTTCTGCTGGTTGCCGTGTTCGCAGGAATAACGGCATACCTTCTTTACGTCAGGACTTTTGGAAATGCGGCACGCATCACCCTCACCGAACATGAAAACCCGGGTTATGAATGGGAGCAGATAGCTGCGGACAACAACATAATGAGCAACTATCTCTGGGGCCGCACGAAAAAGCTCATGCTGAACAAGGACGGTGAAGACGTCCTTATCCCTACTTACTACAAGATCGCCGGAAGGCTTGTTTCACAGCCGGCTGAAGGATCCCAAATCTACGATCTTTCTGATCAGGCATGGCTTCTTGACTGCTATGTTTCTTCAGGAGACGCCGTTGCCGCGCGCAATCTGAAGAACAGGGTCGTAAGCAGGTTCCATTCCGATTCCGGTTTGTACCTGAGCTTTGCGGGAAGCAAGGTGACGGAAGAGCAGAAGAACGTCAAGACGACTGAAGACAACGTCGCCTGGCTTGAAGCTTATCTTCGCTATTACTGCGCTTACGGCACGAGCAGGGATTTCCAGGAGATAAAGAACCTTATCGGAGCGCTTTTTGACGAGAACGGGGCATTGAGGCCGGAGCAGCTCGAAGTCGCGCATTACGTCGATTCCCTTTATTACAGATTCAACGATCCTAAGGCGAAAGAACAGAACGGCAATTCAAGTCTTGACGAGACTTATGGTGTCGGCGTCGGAGGCGATCAGGAGACGGAGGACGATGGTGCCGCGAACCTTAAGCAGGTTAAGGGCGTCAAGCTTTCCAACGTCAGACTGCCCTTGATCCATGACCTCGAAAAGAACGGACTCATTGCCGCAGGCGCATATGACAGGGCCCTTAAACTGGTCAAGGAAGCAAAGGACGGCGACGAAGTCCCGTATTACGCCTATGCTTACGAAAAGACCGAAAACGGGATAAACTACATTTATTCGGGTTCCCGGGCGGGAACGGTCGACGTCGGCGAGTCGATCATTGTCATGGCCAACCTTGCCAGGATGAAGGAACTCGACAGCGAGTCATATACCGCCCTCAAGAACCTCATTTTGAATGAGAGACGGATATACGGCAAATATTTCATTGTCACCGGCAATTACGGCGGAAACGAGGTTTACAGGCAGTACGCCAACGCTTTGGAGATCGCGTTTGACATGGACGACAGGGATCTTTACAGGTCAGTATGCAACTGTGTCGGAGCGCGTGTCGCCACCAAGTCTTCAAGCCCCGCCATCTACATGATATTCAGGGAACAGGACGGAAGATACGTCTTTTACGCGTCTGACAATTTAGGCGTCCGCAAAGCCGTCTGACGAATTGAAATCGCCCCTTATTACGAGTATACTTTTACGCGTTATAAATAATATCCAAAGGAGACAATATATATGGCATTTATCGATGACATCATGGCCAGAGCAAAGGCCGACAAGAAGACCATCGTTCTTCCCGAGTCAATGGATAAGAGAACCTTTGAGGCTGCCGAGAAGATCCTTAAGTCCGACATGGCAAACCTCATCATCATCGGAACGCCCGAGGAGATCGCAAAGAATTCCGAAGGCTTTGACATCACCGGAGCTACCATCGTAGATCCTTTCAACGATCCCAACAAGCAGAAATACATCGACAAGTTCATCGAGCTCCGCGGCGTTGACACAATGGTAGCTGCAGCTAAGAAGAAGGCTGAGAAGAAGGGCCTTTCCGAGGAAGAGACGGCTGCTGCGATCGCTGACGCTCAGAAGAAGGGCATCACGCCCGAGAAGGCTCAGGCTCAGATGGAGTCCGACTATATGTACTACGCTTGCCTCATGTGCAAGTGCGGTGACGCTGATGGTGCCGTTTCAGGCGCTTGCCACTCAACAGGCAATACCATCCGTCCCGCTCTCCAGCTCCTCAAGATGAAGCCGGGCATTTCTTCCGTTTCAGGCTTCTTCCTTATGGACGTTCCCAACTGCGATCTTGGTGAGCACGGTCTTTTCATTTTCGCTGACTGCGCAGTCAACACTGACGTAGATTCCAACAAGCTCGCTGAGATCGCCAAGCTCTCCGCAGAGTCTTTCGAGCAGTTCATCGGTGCTCCCGCTAAGGTTGCCATGCTCTCATATTCTTCTTACGGTTCCGCTAAGCACGACGACGTTACAAAGGTCGCTGAAGCAGTTAAGATCGCAAAGGAGAAGTATCCTGACCTCGTAGTTGACGGCGAGCTCCAGCTTGACGCAGCCCTCGTTGAGGAAGTCGGCCAGCTCAAGGCACCCGGATCACCGGTTGCAGGCCACGCAAACACACTCGTTTTCCCTTCGCTCGAAGCAGGAAACATTGGATACAAGCTCGTTCAGAGACTTGCAAAGGCTCCCGCTTACGGACCCGTACTCCAGGGCCTCGCACTTCCCGTCAACGATCTTTCCAGAGGCTGCAATGCCGATGACATCGTAGGAACAGTCGCTATCACAGCAGTCCAGGCTCAGGCTGCACAGGCATAAGGTAAAGGAGTAAAAGTCTAATGAAGATCTTAGTCATCAACTGCGGTAGTTCTTCCGCAAAGTTCCAGCTTTTCGACATCGACACGGGCGCAGTCCTTGCAAAGGGCAACGCCGAGAGAATCGGTATCGACGGCAAGCTAACATACAAGCCGGCAGGCAAGGATGAGTTCATTTCAACAGAACCCATGCCTGACCACAAGGTTGCAGTCCAGATGATCCTTGATGCTCTTGTCGATCCCCAGCACGGAGTCATCTCCGACGTTTCCGAGATTGCTGCAGTAGGACACAGAGTCCTCCACGGCGGTAAGTACTACAGCGCATCCGTTATCGTTAACGATGACGTTAAGAGAGTCATCAGGGAGTGCTTCCCCTTAGGCCCTCTCCACAATCCCGCAAACCTCATCGGTATTGAGGCATGCGAGGACGTTCTTCCCGCAGGCACGCCCCAGGTTGCAGTTTTCGATACTGCATTCCATCAGACAATGCCCGCAAAGGCTTACACTTATGCTCTCCCTTATGAGCTTTCCGAGAAGTACGACATCCGCCGTTACGGTTTCCACGGAACTTCCCACCGTTACGTAAGCCACAGGGTTGCTGATTTCCTCGGCAAGAAGTATGAGGATCTCCGCATCATCACGTGCCACCTCGGCAACGGTTCTTCCTTCGCAGCCGTTAAGGACGGCAAGTGCCAGGATACGTCGATGGGTCTTACGCCTCTTGCAGGTATCTGCATGGGCACGAGAACGGGCGACATCGATCCCGCCATCGTTCCCTTCCTCATGAAGAACGAGAGATTCACACCTGACGAGATGGACAACCTCCTCAACAAGCAGTCCGGCGTCCAGGGCATCTCCGGCGTTTCTTCCGACTTCAGGGATCTTGAGAAGGCTGCCAACGAAGGCAACGACAGAGCAAGACTCGCTCTCGACATGTTCGCTTACCAGGGTAAGAAGATCATCGGTTCTTACGCTGCAGCAATGGGTGGCGTTGACGTCATCATCTTCACGGCTGGCATCGGCGAGAACACGGACCACATGAGAAAAGCCATGTGCGAAGGTCTCGAGTTCATGGGCGTTGAGTTCGATGAAGAGAAGAATGCAGGTTTGAGAGGCAAGGAAGCCATCATCTCCAAGCCTTCTTCAAAGGTTACGGTCTGCATCATCCCTACAAACGAAGAGCTTGCCATCGCTCAGGAGACAGAGGCTCTCGTAAGAGAGTAATCCTGAATACAAAACTGATTGCATAAAGTCCCGCTTTCACGGCGGGACTTTGTTTTGCCAGGGAAGAAAAGCCGTTTGACGCCTGCTGTTTGACCGGGAATAAAGCCGTGATAAAATCACACTAAAGGAATAAAGGGAAGAGGATAAGCCAATGTATGGAGATCTGAGAAAGAATACCGGAAAGATCATCGCTGTCTTCATGGTGATATGCGCCATGACGCTTTCGATGATGACCGGATGCGTCAAACGGAAGAATCCGGCAGGCACGACTGCGGCCGTTACGGAAGCTCCTGTTTCCGTGACGGACAAGTCCTCCGTGAAGACTGAAGAAACGACTGAAAAGACTTCCTCACGATCAACGGATGGGACTGACTCAAAGGCTTCGGTCGATGAGAACGGGACTTATTACAACGCCAAAGACGTTGCCCTGTATATCCATACTTACAATAAACTGCCATCGAATTATATAACTAAGAAGGAAGCCAAAGCGCTCGGCTGGAGCGGCGGTTCCCTGGAGGAATACGCGCCCGGGAAATGCATAGGCGGCGACCGTTACGGCAATTACGAAGGTCTGCTGCCTGAGAAGAAGGGGAGAAGTTACA
The DNA here is from genome assembly GCA_017617935.1 of Clostridiales bacterium. Taxonomy (GTDB): domain Bacteria; phylum Bacillota; class Clostridia; order Saccharofermentanales; family Saccharofermentanaceae; genus Saccharofermentans. The sequence goes on from JAFZVF010000016.1 coordinate 7,477, forward strand.
CCGAATGCGACATCGATACGCTCGGGAAGTCTTCCAGGGGCGCAAAAAGAATAGTCTTCTCCAACGACGGACTGATATATTACACCAAGGACCATTACAAGACTTTTACCCTGATGTACGGGGAGGGACAGAAATGACTGAATTTGTTATAGATCTGAAAGACGTATATTCAACTGACGAGCTTCACAAGAAGATAGCCCAGACTCTTCCGGTCCCGGAATACTACGGGGCAAATCTTGACGCTCTTCACGACGTCCTGACTGAGCAGAGCGAAGGGTGGGTAATTGTCTTTTCTTCCGCATCGGTACCGGAGACTACGATGGGCAAATACATGCAGAAGTTCAGGCGCATGTGCGCAGCGGCTACGGAAGAGAACGCAGGACTCCTTAGGGTGGTTTTCGAGGAGTAAGTCCGATTTATGTCCCCATAATCTGTGGCCTTTATTGTTATAATCTGAAAGACAAAAAAGAAAGCGAGACAGTTCTTTGGAAGAGAACGGATTTGAAAACAACGAGAGCCGCAGCTTTTTTGACGAGCTCGAAGAGATATACGGACAGACTAATCAGGCTTCTTCAAACGGTCCCGATTGCGAAGACCTGCTTGAAGGCCTGAATGACGAGCAGCGTGAAGCCGTTACCCATACTGAAGGCCCGGTTCTGATTTTGGCAGGCGCGGGCTCGGGCAAGACCAGGGTCATTACTTACCGCATCGCCTATCTGATGAGGCACGTCAACGCGGCGCCTTCGTCGATACTCGCGATAACGTTCACCAACAAGGCGGCCAACGAGATGCGTGAGAGGATCACCGCGCTCGTGGGCGACAGGGCGAAATTCATCTGGTGCGGCACCTTCCACAGCATTTTTGCAAGGATACTGAGACGCCACGCGGAACTCCTCGGATACGACAAGAATTTCTCCATCCTGGATTCCGACGACCAGCTCAAGCTCGTAAGGGATTCGATGAAGGAGCTGGACATCCCGGACAGCCAGTTCAAGCCCAAGTCCGTTCTGATGGAGATCTCATGCGCAAAGAACAAGCTCCAGAGCATCGAGGAATACACGGCTCTTGCTGGAAGGTCACCTTTTAATACGGTCTGTGCGAGAGTCTACAAGAGATATTCGGACAAGCTCCTTGCCAACAACGCGATGGATTTTGACGACATCCTCGTCAACATGGTAAAGCTCCTTGCGCAGAATCCGGAAATATGCGAGCAGTACAGGGAAAAGTTCAGATACATCATGGTCGACGAGTATCAGGACACCAACATGCCTCAGTACAAGGCGGTCATGCTCCTGGCGGGGGGCTCTAGAAACATCTGCGTCGTAGGTGACGATGACCAGTCGATCTATTCGTTCAGAGGCGCGGACGTAAGGCTGATCTTAAGCTTTGAGAAGGATTTCCCGGGTGCGACGGTCATCAAGCTCGAGCAGAATTACCGCTCGACGGCCAACATCCTCAATGCCGCAAACTGCGTCATCGCGCACAACAGGAGGCGCAAGAGCAAGACTTTGAGGACCGGAGGCGAAGACGGCGACAAGGTTGTCGTAATGCTTTCCGACGACGGTCAGGGAGAGGCGTCCTTTGTCGCGAAGACCATCAAGATGATGGTGGACAAGGGCAAGTTCAAGTATTCGGACTGCGCGGTCCTTTACAGGATGAACGCCCTGTCCCGTAACATAGAAACGACGCTGCACAATGCAGGGATCCCTTTCAGGGTCTATGGCGGAATGAGGTTCTATGACAGACGCGAGATCAAGGACACGCTGTCATACCTGAGACTGATCAATGATTCGTCGGACAACATTGCTTTCGAGCGCGTCATCAACGTTCCCAAGAGGGGCATCGGAGATCAGACCATCGAGAAGCTCAGACAGATTGCCATGGATGAAGGCATAAGCATGTTCGAGGCGGCCGTCAACTGCAGAAAATATCCTGATCTGCTCAGGGCGGCGGGCAAGCTCATCCCCTTTACCGAGCTGATAGAGCAAATGCGCGACGAGCTTCTGAAGAACGAAAAGGACTTCGCGGCATTCGTGGATTACGTCGAGAATGAATCGGGCATAATCGATGCCGTCATTGCGGAGCGCGAGAAGAAGGGCGAGGTCATCGACAGGGTGGAGAACCTGAAGGAACTTCTTTCCGAAGCAGCCGAGTATGACAAGGCGCACAGAGCCGCACCGGTGGACATGGAAACGCTCGAGATCGAGGAAAAGGACGGCGGAAGCGCTGATGACGTCCCGATGGAAGTCGATGACGACTTCTTCTTTGATACTGCCACGAGCGACACCACTGAAGGCATTTTAGGGCTTTATCTAGAGAATTGCTCACTGTTCACGGAGGGTGATTCTTACGACGACAACGATGACTTCGTAAAGCTCATGACCATACACAGTGCCAAGGGCCTTGAATTCGGTGCGGTCTTCCTGATCGGTACGGAGGAAGGCGTCTTCCCGAGTTACAGGTCGATACAGAGCGAAGACGACACGGAAGAAGAGCGAAGGCTCATGTACGTCGCGATAACCAGGGCCAAGAGGGACATGTTCATCGTGCTCACCAGGCAGAGGATGCTCTTCGGACAGACTAGCTGCAACAAACCTTCAAGATTCATAAAGGAGATCGATCCGCAGCTGCTTTACATAATGGGCTCGAACCGCGCGAAGACTGAGACGAAGGACGTCGCACCGGAGCGCGAATCGTCCAAAAAGGCGATTGCTTCCGCGCTTTCCTCGCAGTTTGACAAGAAGAAGGAAAAGGCGAAAAAGGCAGCGTCAGACCCCAATGCATTGGCGGCCGGCCAGCTTAAGGAAGGCATGCAGGTCATCCATCCGAGATTTGGAGAAGGCGTTGTCCTCAAGGTTGAGGAGGTTGGCGGAGACGCGCTCGTGACCGTCGATTTTGACGGAATGCGAAAGAACATGCTGGCGAATTCGGCAGGGCTCAAAAAGCCGTAAGGAAGCGGGCCGCAGAGCGTTTGTAGTATAATATTATATTGAGCTTTTGCGGAGGTGTGCCAATGGACTCGAACATCAGCCTTTTCGAACTGTTTCAGGACAGTTTCAAGGAGCTTGAGAATTCCAACAGGATCTCAGACCTGACCATCAAGAAGATCGAATTGCAGCGCAGGGAACGCGACAGGCTGCTTGCGCCAAATGCACAGAAAACGATGCAGACAAGGGGCAGAAAGCTCCCGGAAGATGACTGCAACGTCAGGAGCTGTTACGAGCGCGACCTCGGCAGGATAATGTATTCCCAAGCTTTCAGACGCTTGAAGCACAAGACGCAGGTGTTCTTCAATCCCGCAAATGACCACATTTGTTCCAGGCTCGAGCACGTGCTTTACGTTGATTACATCGCGGCGACCATTGGCCAGGCATTGGGACTCAACGTTGATCTTATCAGGGCAATGGCATTGGGGCACGACGTCGGCCACACGCCTTTCGGACACAGCGGCGAGCGCGTGCTGAACGAGAAGCTGAAAGCCATTGATCCCAAGCTTTATTTCGAGCATGAAGCCAACGGCCTCCGCGTCCTGGACGTCATGGAAAAGCACAATGGAGGCTTCGGACTCAATCTGACTTTTGAAGTCAGGGACGGCATCATATGCCACTGTGGAGAGTTCTACGGTGAGAAGAGGCTGGTCCCCTGCAGGGACAAGACCGAGAACGACCTGTCATACCTCATTCCGAAAAAGTACCGCAAAGGCCCTGCAACACTCGAAGGCTGCGTCGTAAGGTTTTCGGACAAGATCGCATACGTCGGAAGGGACATTGAAGACGCGCTCAGAACGGGAGTCATCGAGTCTGAATTTGAGCTCCCTGAAGAGAGCATAGAGATGGGCAATTCCAATTCTGCGATAATCAATTATCTGGTTGAAGACATCGTTGAGAACAGCTTTGACAAAGACGAGATCGCGATCTCCGACAGAGCCGTCAGGGCGCTCGAGAACGCGCTCAAGAACAACGTCGACAAGATCTACAGATCCAACAAGGTAGTAACTTACGAGAAGTACTGCAAGGTTATGCTCGAAGGCCTTTTCGACGCTTACTACGAAGCAATCTGCAACATTGACCGCGCGGCCAACTCCAAGACTGACGCGATCAGGAAGTTTGCCGAATTCGTTGACACGCATCCGCAGAAGAACGCGCCAGAGAGCGAGATGCCGCCGGCAATCTTCGTGTCGGACTACATCGCGGGCATGACTGACAGCTACGCCATGGCGTGCTTCAATGAGCTTTACAAGAATTAAAGAGAAGGAAAAAGGGAATGGAAGAATACGGATTTTACGCAATGCTCGACCGCATGCAGTACATCAACAGATGGGCGCTCATGCGCAACAGCCGTTATGAGAACATTAAAGAGCACAGCTTTGACGTCGCGGTAATAGCACAGGCGCTGTGCCTTCTGCACAACAAGTTCAACGAAGGCAAGGAAGGCGCAATCTTCCCAGACCCATACAAGGTCATGGCCTACGCGCTTTATCACGACTGCACCGAGATCATCACGGGAGACCTTCCCACTCCCATTAAATATGACAGCAAGGTCATAAGGGACGCCTATAAGGACATCGAGCGAAGGGCTGCTGATTCCCTGACCGACCTTCTGCCTGAAGACACGGGATTCAAGGAAGAATACAGGGATCTTCTCGCGCCTTCAAAAGACGATGACGAATCAAAACTGATCCACACTCTCGTGAAAGCCGCTGACAAGATCGCGGCGTATATAAAGTGTCTCCGGGAGGAGTCTTCCGGCAATAAGGAATTCTCCGCCGCTAAGGAGTCCATCGGCAAGATAATTGCAGGATATGACCTTGAAGAGGTCAGGTATTTCATGGAGAGGTTCGTTCCGCCGTACGGCTATACCTTGGACAGGCTTACCGGAAAGGGAGACTGAACGGGTAATGCTTAAGAGGAGGCCTGAGTATTTCGCGGTTTTTGCGCTGTCCGCCATAGCGGCCATAGTGACGGCGCTCATAACGGCGATCTCGCTTGATACCGGCACGCCCGCCCTGTCCGGAAACAGGAGTCAGGGAGCTGCCGATATCGTTTCCAGAGCCTCCGATCTCATAGGAATGAACGGCGAAGAAAAAACTGCCGCCTTTATGCGCGTAGATGCCGGTTCCTATTCGGCAGGAGACTTCGTGCTGTCGGTAATGACTTCGCCCGAGTACCTGATAAAGAGCCCTGATGACACTCAATTTGCAAAGGATCTCTGCACCGTGCTATACGGAACGACCGATGACGGCGTCGTGGCAGGGATCACGCAGGCGTTGGGTCCATACAGCAGGATGACCGTCATTGACGACGTCATCTCACAGACTGACGGAAAATTCGCTGTGACCGGAAGGATCGAAAACGGCCCTGGCAGCGTCATTACGGGGATCAACCTTGACAAGGGACTTGAAGACGGCGACGAATACACGGTCGGCATCAAGGAGATAAGCGGAAGCTTTTCGGCCACGGGAGACGAGATCAGAACGGACCTGTTCGTAGATGGCGCATTGTACAGGGGCTATCTGAAATACGATAAGGGATCGGCCGGAACCAAGGCCTTTGTTCTTGCGTGGGACACGGCGGGTTTTGACCCGGGCGAGCATGAGGTTTCCATACTTCTGCGCAGTTCCGACGGAAGGGGCGTCACCGTAGCGGGCGGAAGGGTCCGCATTCCCAAAAAGGAAAAAGTTGAAAACCTTTCCGTAGAAGAAGGCTTCATTGAAAAGGGACAGCAGACCGCGTGGTTCCTTTTGGACTCCAAAGACTCCGATTGCTATGTGAATTTCACGGGGATCAGCGAGAAGATTTCAGTTTCGCTCTACGATCTTTCAGGAAAGCTTATTGGAACGAACCCAAGCACTGACGCGGGTTATGCCGCCCTCAGGGCAAAGAGGCAGGATACCGACAAGGTTTCTCAGGAGACCGGCATTCCTGGCGTTTCAAACTGTTTCTACATATGCGCAAAAAGGAGCGGAGACGGCGAAGCAGAACCTGAAGAGGTCTCGTTCAAAATGATCCAGAGCCGTGACGTCGCGTATTACGACGGCAAGTACGTATCCGTCGCGCCCGGAAAGACCGATGACCAATACAAGCTCACGGACACTCTGGGCAACGAGTATCAGGCGCCTAAGGAAGAGGTCAAGTTGTTGCCTCTTAACGCGTCTCTTTCGCATTTGGATTTAAAGAGTGGTGACTCTGGCGACCAGGGCGTTTATCCTAAGTTTGACGTGTCGGAGGACGATTACGGTTACTATGCCGCCGGCTCGAAGAAGGTCACGCTTGAATGTGAATCCGTGGAAGGCTACGCCGCGAAGTTCAAGATCACCGCGGAAAACAACGGCAAAAAGACCGAGATCCAGCCGGGCAAGGCTTTTACGCTCCCTGAAGGCGAGACGGTGATAACGGCCGAGGTGATTTCATTTGACGGTCAGACGGGTTCTTGCAGCCTGTATGTACTTGCGGGAAAAGACAACGGCGGCTTTTTTGAACAGACGCTTTCACAGTTCCCTGAAAGCTACTATGGCGGATTGTGGCTGATGCACTGCAAGCATCCGTCTTACAGGTTCAGGGCGTACAACACGAACGTGACTTTTGAAGAGGCTCTCAAGGCTGAGGCCACGGGAAACAAGAGCCTTGTCCAGGATGGGCACTATCCTGAATACGTAAAAGACGGAAGCCCCGTATACGACAAGCCTGACTGGAAGGCTGCCAAGACCGAGGTCGTAAGTTATTTCATGGATCCGAGGAACTTCTTTACGGACAAGAGGATCTTCATGTTTGAGCTCTTGGGTTTTGATGAGAGCGTACACACAAAGGACGGCGTAAAGCGAATAATCTCAGGGTCTTTCATGGATACTGACGATTTTGACTACGTCACGGCCATCTACGATGCGGGACGCCAAGCGGGCGTTTCGCCTTACTTTCTTGCGAGCAGGATAATCCAGGAGATGGGCTTCTCGGGAAGATCCGCCCTTTGCAAGGGCACCGTCACCGGCTATGAGGGTTATTACAATTTCTACAACATCGGTTCAGCCTCATCCACCAAAGAAGGCGGAGCTACGGTCGGAGGCGCGAAATACGCGAAGTGGGGAAGGGAGCCCGACAAGGAAGAGATTTCCGATGCCGAGGAAAAGCTCCTTTTGCCGTGGGACACCAAGGAAAAGGCGATAACCGGAGGCGCGCTCTGGATCGCTTCAGGCTACATCGACAAGGGCCAGAACACCCTGTATTTTCAGAAATTCGACGTCTTGGATGACGGTACCGTAAGGTACAATCATCAATATGCGCAGAACATAATGATGGCATACTCCGAAGCGCTTCGGTATTATAACAGCTATGATTCGATAAATAAGACGGATTCCGCATTCGTGTTCGTCATACCCGTCTATTCGGATATGCCGGCCGCATACGGATACCTGCCGTGAGGAACGGAAACGATGAGAAGGAAAACGGGAAAGAGTGTTTCTAAAGCTTTCAGGACCTGGCGTTTATTGGCCGGATCCTTGGCGGCATTGCTTCTTACGACTTCATTGATGCTCTATGCATGGGGTTCCGGAGTGTCTGCCGCTTCAAAGATCACGCTTGCCGTCGAGTCCGATTCGAAATCGGCCGCGCAGGGAAACATCGTGACCTTCAGGGTCACAGCGGACAACATGCCGGGAATAACCGAGTTCGGTCCCATCGTCCTCAGCTATGAGGCTGACGAGGCGGAATACGTTTCCTTCTCGCAGGGAAAGGACGTCTCGGGCAATTTTGTCTTTGTCGAGACGCAGGAGAAAGGCAAGATAACCGTTTCCGCGGAAGACCAGAACGTCAGAAGGAGCGAGACGGATCCCGAGGAATACGAAGTTGAGCCTTTCCGTTCCGACAACAAGGTCACGCTCTTCATGGTCTCTTTGCGCATCCGCCCGGAGAGCACCGGCACGCTCAACATAAAGATCGACGGCACGGGTACTTTCAAGAACGATCTGGGAGAAAAGGCCGACGTCGTCAAAGGCGCTTCAGTATCGCTCCCCATCAGCGTGACCACGGTTTCCAAGGACGCTACGCTCGCGTTCCTTTCGCTTAACGGAGTGGACATCACGCCTGACTTCAACCCCAACATTACCGACTACTCGGCAACCGTTGAGCGTTCAGTGACGGAGGTTCAGGTTACTGCCACGCCGAACAACATGTTCGCTTCCGTAATAATCGACAACAACAGGAACCTTCAGATAGGAATGAACGTCATCAGCATCGACGTTACAGCCCAGGACGGCGAAACGACGATGCACTACACGATACACATCACCAGAAAGGAGAGCTTTGCCCCCAGCAATGCGACGCTGGTCGATGCCGCAGGCAATACCTATACCTTCCTGGATTTCCCTGAAACCGTAACGGTACCTGAAGGGTTTGTTCAGACCATGAGGGTCATCAACGGCTACAGCGTTCAGACATATGCCAGAGACGGAATTGCCAGCGTGCTTTTGTACCTTTTCGACGGCACGAATTCGCCGGCCTTCTATTTCTACAATCCGATCGAGAAGACCGTTACGCCGTACGATCCCGAAAACACGATAATCAGGACGAGCAAGATCCTCAGGATAACGGCTCTGCCCGAGGGCGTGCAGGTTCCCGCGGGATTCGTCGCCGCGACTTATGACACCGGCAGGATCGTGCTCAAGGGCTACGTTGACAAGAATTCCAATTTCATCAGTTTTATGATCGATGAGAGCGGAGCGGGCGATTTTTACCTCTACAATCCGGAGACAGGTTCGTTCCAAATATACAGACCTGCGGACAGAAGAGCGGAAATTCTCTACAAATACATGTTTGAAGTTTTTCTCATAATAAGTATTATTGAAGCGGTGAGTTTGATCATTACCGTTTACATGGTAAGAAAGATCATATCTGACAAGGCCAATCCAAGGCCGAAAAGAGTATGAGGATGGAGAAATAATGAGATTAAAGACTATCGTTGTCGGAGGAGAGCATCTTACTCCCCAACAGGAAAAACTGCGTAAGATCTTCATGTACGTTGTCAGCGGCGGCATCACTACCGTAGTCAGCCTGGCAAGTTTCAAGCTTTTCAACATGTTCGTTCCGGACTTGTGGAAATTGAGCGCTTTCGGGAAGGAGATCTCGCTCAAGCTTGCCATAAACAAGGTCGTATGTTGGATTATCGCCGTTCTCGTCGCGTATTTCCTTAACCGCATTACGGTATTCAGATCCAAGGGAAAGATCTTTAATGAGCTCCTGAAGTTCGCGGGAGCGAGGATATTGTCTTTCCTTATCTTCGAAGAAGGATTGTTCCTGCTTTCAGTATTCATCTGCACGAAAGTCACGGGACTGCCCAGTGATACCGTCGTTACCACGGTCCTCGGCATCGGCGTGACCTATGCCGACGTAATGAACCTTGTCAACCTGGTCTTCGTCATGATCGCCAACTACGTCATGAGCAAGATCATGGTATTCAAAAAGGAAGACATGGTCGACTATTCGAAGAAGGACGATGAAGAACAGACCGTGGAACCTTCTGCGGCCGAAGCGGAAGAAGGCGCTGCGAATGCCTGACAACGGCATTCCAAAAGTCTTCACGGGAGCCCTTCAGTTCGGCATAAAGCCGGGGCTTCAGCGCATCAACAGACTCCTTGAACTTCTTGGCAATCCTCAGGATTTGGTTAAGTCAGTACACGTTGCCGGCACGAACGGCAAAGGTTCCGTTTGCACTTTTCTTTCAACGATCTTGGCCTGTGACGGCAGGAAGGTCGGAGTATTCACTTCTCCTTATCTCGAGAGGTTTTCCGAGAGGATAAGGATAATCGACGGCAAAGAAGGCGCTGCCTTGTTTGCCGAAGATGACAGCTATGGAGAGATTCCTTCAGACAGGCTTAAAGAACTGTCTGACAGGGTGGCGTCCGCCCAGGAAACAATGCTTTCCGAAGGGATGGAACATCCGACCGAATTTGAACTCATCACTGCGATCGCATTCCTTTACTATGCGGAAGAAAAGGTCGATGTTTGCGTTCTGGAGACGGGATTGGGCGGAAGGCTCGATTCGACGAACGTCATAAAGGATCCCATCGCCACGGGCATTTGCGCGCTGGGCCTCGACCACTGCGGCGTGCTGGGTTCCACGATATCAGAGATTGCCTCCGAGAAGGCGGGCATTTTCAAAAAGGGCGCGCCTGCCGTATGCATCGATCCGGATGAGATGATACTTCCTGAAGAGATGAGGGCATCCGTAAGGGAGACCATGACCAAGGTCGCGGAAGAGAAGGGTTCGCCCCTGACTTTCATAAGTTCCGGCAAAGCTGGACAAAAGGCAGAATTCGGAATGGACGGAAAGATGCATTTCGAGCTTGACGGCGTATCTTACGCAACATGCCTCAACGGAAGGCATCAGGTATCAAATGCCGCCCTTGCCATAGCTTTGTCAAGGCTTTGCGGCGTCTCGGAAGATGCCATAAAGGAAGGGGTCAGCCTCACCAGATGGAAGTGCCGTTGCGAGTTGTTGTCTTTTGAACCGCTGGTGATAATTGACGGCGGACACAACCCTCAGGGAGCGGAGAGCCTTGCGGTCACCTTTAACGACATTCTTGAAGGCTCGCTCAAAGGCCGGCCGATCCGCATAGTCGCAGGCATGATGGCCGACAAGGACGTCCGTGGCGTATACGAGGCTTACCGTAACGGCGGACTCAATATCGCCGAGGCGGTAACGGTCAGGCCGGCCAACAGCAGGAGCATGGATCCCGCCAATCTTTCAGAAATAATAAATGATGTGTATAATAACAAAGTTCAAACCCTGGAGACTGACAGCCCCGAAGAAGGAGTCCGTATTGCATTTGAACGATCAAAGGCGGACGGAACGCCCCTTCTCGTTACGGGATCGCTGTATCTTGCAGGGCAGGTTAGAGGTTATCTGAAAGGAATCATCCATGCATGACTATCTGAGATACATCATGATGATACAGCCGATCACTGAGTCGAGCCTTATCCTTTTCGACGTGAGCAACGAAGAAAAGGGCAGGATCGTCAGGCAGTACAACCGCGCTCTCGAAAATGCGAGGGGCGAAGGTACGGACGTCGCTCAGATCTTCCTCAAGCCACTTATCGCGCAGTACCAGAAATGGGGCGACCCGGCTCTGATCTTCGGCCTCTGCCTCGCAAGGGAAGGCCAGTTCAAGAGGGCTGAGGGAAGCCTTATGTATGCGATCTCAGGTACTCTCGGCTCCGAGCAGCAGCTTTCGATCGCACAGGAAGCATTGAGGTTTGTCAGGGAAGACATAAAGAATCCCCCGATGGATCTTCCTCCTGCAGACATAGCGGGCAAGATCAGGAATGCGAAGATGGCTTCCGACGAGACGCCCGCGGGACGCGTGGGATTCCAGGCGCCGATCCTCATGAGGGCCCAGCGCGTGAACGAGCGCCCTCAGATGGCATCTACCAAGGAACGCCGTGACGTAATGATGCGCTCGGGCGGAGTGGGTGACGAGCTTCCTGATGATTCGATCAACATCGAGGACGTTGCTTCACCCGGTGAAAAGATGAGACGCCTCGTTGCGACGGTACTCATTCTCGGCGCGATCGCACTCGTAGTGGTATTCATCGTTTTCGGACTGCTGCCGCTGATCAGGTCGGTCAAGGAAGGCGCGGACGCTCAGACCAAGTTGGATTACATCGTGAAAGAACTCAACAAGGCCAGGGGAGATGAAGAGGTTGCCTCGATAATGAACGCTTACGAAGCAAGATTCTCCATTCCCGCCGAGACTGATGCGAACGGAAATCCCGTAACTTACACGACCACGACGCCTCCGACGACTACGGAGTCAACCACGGAGTCCACCACGGCCCTGACGGCTTTCATAGTCGAGACGGAAACCACGGGAACTTCGGAAGGCGGAAACGAAAAACAGACGACAAAAGGCAATTAAACCGGAGGCAACTCTATGAATTATATAAGCACAAGAGGATATGAGAGGAAGTACAAGGCTTCCGAAGCGATAATACAGGGAATAGCGCCCGACGGCGGACTCTTCGTTCCTGACGAGATCCCCCACCTTACCGAAGGCGACATTCTCGCCATGACGAACATGGAGTTCTATCAGATCTCCGCAAAGGTCCTGTCCATGTTCCTTACGGACTTCACCGAAGCTGAGCTTTTGGATTTCGCATCTCAGGCGTATTCCGAAGAAAAGTGGGGAGAGAATCCCGTTCCGCTCGTACAGCTCAACCAGTACAACGACAGGGAATACATCCTTGAGCTTTGGCACGGCCCTACGTGTGCTTTCAAGGACGTCGCGCTTCAGATGCTCCCTCATCTCATGACCGCTTCCGTCAAGAAGACGGGCCTCAACAAGAAGATCTGCATCCTCACGGCCACTTCCGGAGACACCGGAAAGGCTGCACTTGAGGGCTTCAAGGATCTTCCGGGCACGGAGATAATCGTTTTCTATCCGACCGGCGGCGTATCCGAGGCTCAGAAGCTTCAGATGGTCACGACGGATGGCTCCAATACGCACGTCATCGCCGTTGACGGATGTTTTGACGATGCCCAGACAGGCGTAAAGAACATCTTCGGCGACGAATTCTTCAAGGCCGAACTCGATGCAAAGGGCATCATGCTGTCTTCAGCAAACTCCATCAACTGGGGCCGTCTCGCACCTCAGATTGCTTACTACGTTTATTCATACATCGAACTTTTGAGGACCGAAAAGATCCAGAAGGGCGAGGAGATCAACATCGTCGTCCCGACGGGCAACTTCGGAAACATCCTTGCGGCTTGGTTTGCAAAGCAGATGGGGATTCCCGTAAGAAAGCTTATCTGCGCTTCCAACCGCAACAAGGTCCTCTGCGACTTCTTCTCGACGGGCGTTTACGACCGCAACAGGGAATTCTTCAAGACGACTTCACCTTCGATGGACATCCTCATCTCGTCCAATCTCGAGAGACTTCTTTACGAGGTCGCAGGCGGAGACACCGCCAAGGTCACGGGTTGGATGAAGGAACTCTCCGAACAGGGCAAATACACTGTCGACAAGGACACCTTAAAGCTTCTGCAGCGCCAGTTCGTAGGCGGCTTCGCAGATGAGACGGGCGTATCCAAGACGATCCTTGAGGTCTATGACCGCACCGACAACGTGATCGATACGCATACTGCCGTAGGCTTCAACATCTACGGACGCTATCACCAGCGCTCCAACGACGAGAGCAAGACGGTATTTGCTTCAACGGCGTCGCCCTTCAAGTTTGCTCCCGCGGTAATGGACGCATTGAGAGGCGCGGGATACAGCAACGGCAGGTCTTCAGAGACGCTGATCAGGGAGCTCGCCGAAGAGAGCGGCCTTGAGATCCCTGCTTCCATTGCGACGCTTGGCGAAAAGGAGATCCGTCACACCGACGTAATCGCCAAGGAAGACATGGAAAAGAAGGTAAGGGAAATACTTATCGGCTGACGTTCGCGTCAGCCTTTTTCTTGAGCTTCAGGTAATTGTTGTTATACAGATAGTTCAGCACTGATGCGCCGATGATTATCGCGTATCCGACTATGCTGAGCCAGTCCGGAACCTCTCCCAACACAAGCAGGCCAAGCAAAGCCGTGAAGATCACGGTCGAGTAGTCGTAAATTGATATTTCCTTTGCAGGACATGCGGCATAAGCGGAACTGATGAATATCTGGCCGAAGCAAGCCGCAACGCCCGTCATTACGCAGTAGAAAAGCTGCATCGGAGTTATCGGCTGATAGGTAAAGACGATGAAGGGTATGAGGACGATGCATGAAAAAGTCGAGAAAAAGGCGACGACGATTATTGGACGCTCACCATTAACCGTTACCTTGCGGAGGAACGCGTAAGCTATTCCCGCGCAGATGCCGCCGATGAGGGCGATCACCAGAGGGAAGACGTCGCTGCCGTTTACGCCTAGGTTGCCAAACAGGAAAGAAGGCTTTACGACAAAGACCGCACCGACGAGGGCGGTCAGGATCGCCGCCCACTGGAAGCCGTCAGCGGCCTCTTTGAGGATGATCATCGAAGTCAGAAGGGCAAAGAACGGCGAGAGCTTGTTGAGCATCATGGCGTCCGACATGTTGGTGTGCGAGATCGCATAGAAGTTGGCAAGGATCCCTATCGTGCCGAACGACGCCCTCATTAAAAGCCCCGGCATAGAGCCCTTTTTGATCTTGAACTTTTCGGGAGACCTGGCGAGCATTACGTAGGACATTGCTATTGCCACGAGGTTTCTGAAGAAGGCCTTCATGAAGACCGGCATGTCGCCCGCGAGATTGATGAACAGAGCCATGACCGCAAAAGAAAATGCGGAGATCAGAAGGAAGATAACGCCTTTTTTTCGGGGTGAAAGCCGTCCCTGTTTCTTTTCGGACATTTTTGGCTCCTTTCGTGTCAGATTTTAGTAGCAGGCGCCAAAAAGTTCAATTGACACTATCACTAACTCCCAAAAATCTTTATAATTGCTTGTATTTAAGGATATCTTTGAAACGAGGGTTTGCATTATGCTCAGATTAGGAATGCTCGGTTGCGGAAAAATGGCCGCAAGAATGGCTGACGCTCTCAAGGGTCACGATGAGATCGTGATCGCCGGCGTTGCCGCAAGGGACAGGAACAAGGCGAAGGCTTTCGCCGCGGCGCACTGCCCTGACGCAAAGGTCTATACGAACTATTCCAAGCTGGCGGCCGCAAATGACATTGACCTCATATACATAGCCACGCCGAACACTTATCATTACGAGCACGCGATAATGTGCCTCAAGGAATACAAGAACATTCTTGTTGAAAAGCCCTTCACGATGAGCAGGGCGGAGACTGACAGCATCTTCTTCGAAGCCAAGAACAGAAACCTTTTCGTCGCCGAGGCGATGTGGACTTCCTTCATGCCTTTGCATGCACAGATCCTGGAATGGATCGACGATGGAAGGATCGGTCCCGTTAAATACATATCTGCAAATCTCGGTTACGACATCACCGACGTTCCAAGGCTGAACGACCCCGTATTGGGCGGCGGCGCTTACCTGGACCTCGGCTGCTATACGACGAACTTCGCGCTCTCGTTGATGAAGGATGACGTCAAAGTCTCCAGGGTCTTTGCAAGAAGGTATTCCACGGGCATCGACAAGGATACGACCTACTGCCTCGAAACGGATGACGGCAGCACTCTTGCGGTCCTTTACGTCACCATGACCGCGAACACCGACAAGAACGCTGAGATCATCGGAGAATCCGGAAGGATACACGTTACTGACGTCAACAATTACCGCATGATCGAGCTCTACGACGAAGAAGGCGAGCTTGTTGAGACGGCGGAGGCGGAAGGCCCTTACTATGAAGGCTATGCGATCGAAGTACTCGCATGTTCTGACGCGATCTCCAAGGGGCTCGTTCAGGCTCCCGAGATGCCGTGGTCCAAGACGGCCCGCATTGCAACGATCAACGACGTCGTAAGGTCAATGATGTAAGAGCATGACTGAGAAAAAGCTGACCACAACTCGCGAAAAGAACAAGAAGATGATCAAGTTCGTCGTTCTAAACGGACTGATCGCGGGTCTTTACGTTGTTTTCACTTTACCGTTTGCAAATATCGCATATGGCCCGATCCAATTCAGGCTTGCAGAGGTCCTGACGGTGTTTCCTGCCTTTTCGGCACTTACCATTCCGGGAGTGACGTTAGGCTGTTTTATAGCAAATCTCATCAATCCCAACAATTTGGGCCCGGTTGACGTCATCGGAGGAACTTTGGCAACGCTGATAGCGGGATATTTCTCCTGGCTTGTCGGCAAGAAGAACAAGCCTCTAGGAATCATTCCGCCGATCGTGTTTAACGGACTGATCGTCGGAGGATATCTGCCATTCCTGCTTGTTGACGAAGGCAGCACGGTAACTGCCCAGGCTGTTGGCATAAGCATGCTTTCCGTCGCCGGAAGCGAGGCGGTGTTGCTCGTTGTTCTTGGACTTCCGCTGATTGCAGTCATTTCAAAAACCAAGTTAAAGGATATGCTCTGATGCCACAGTATTTTGAAACAAATCCCGAGACGCCTTCCGAGAGAAAGCTCATAGACTACCGTGCCAACGGCATCAATTTCGAATTCATCACGGATTCCGCCGTCTTTTCAAGAAATGGAGTCGATTTTGGAACGGATCTCATGATCAACGCCATAATCGCAGACGTAAAGACGAGAAAACACAGGAACGAGAGTTTCCTCGATCTCGGATGCGGCATGGGCGTAGTAGGCATCGTAATTAAGAACTGCTTTATGGGATTTTCCGTAACCGGCGTTGACGTTAATTCGCGCGCGGTCGGTCTTGCTCAGGAGAATGCCGAAAGAAACGGCGTTCCCGTAGACTTCAAGCAGAGCGACGTTCTATCCGCGATCCCCGAAGACCAGCTTTTCGACATGGTTGCGACCAATCCTCCCGTCAGGGCTGGAAAGGCAACCGTTTTCAGGTTTTACGAGGAAGCCTATGCTCACATGAAGCAGGGCGCTTATCTTTACGTCGTGCTCCAGAGAAAGCAGGGAGCGCCTTCAACTGCCGCAAAGCTTGAAGAAATATTCGGAAACTGTGATACGCTTACTATAGACGGCGGATACAGAGTAATGAGGTCACAGAAACAATAATGCCGAATATACTGAACATAGTGGACAACGTCCTTCCATATCCCTTTATCGAGTCTTACTGCATGTTCTTCATATACAGTTTTCTCGGATGGATCCTTGAGGTCATATACTACGGCGTGACTGAAGAACGCTTCATCAACCGCGGATTCCTTTCAGGACCGCTCTGCCCGGTCTACGGCCTTGCCTTCTATGCGGCCGTCTGGATCTTTGCTCCTCTGTCTTCCAACTTTTTCGTAATATTCTTCGGAATGGCAACGGCGTGTACGGTCGTAGAACTCATTGCAGGCGAGATCCTATATCACACTTTCCATATGCGCTGGTGGGATTATTCGGATTACAAACTCAACTATAAAGGCTATATCTGCCTCAGGTTCTATATCTATTGGGGAATCGCGGCTTCGCTCGGCATTTACGTGCTCCATCCCGCGGTACTCAATCTTGTTAACCATATCACGCTCCCCGTGAAGGCTGTCGTGCTTATCGCGTTTACGGGCATCATGATCACCGACATCGTCGTTACCATAGCGAACATCATCGGACTTCAGAAAAAGGTCAGGGCATTTACCAAGCTTTCTTCGGGTATGAGGGTCGTGTCTGACAAGATCGGTTCGGGAATCTACGGTACCGTTGACACGATAGTTACCGTCAGTGAGCCGACAAAGAAGCATTATGACGAATACAGAAAGCTCATCGCTGAGAACCGCCGCCTCGAAAAGGAGATGGCGGCCGCTCACCGGGCTGCGGAGAGGGCTTTTGCGGAACAGTTTACCGATGCCGAGAAAGCGAGCCTCAGGCTTGCCAAGCAGGCTGCGGGCGATTCATACAAATCCTTCATGTCCACCCTCAAAAACGGCGAGCGCCGTCTCGTGGGCATCGTTACGATCGGATACGGCGCTTCAAAAAAGACCGTATTGTCCCTCATAGGACGCGGTTCCGCTTCGGAGGCTGACGTCATTGAAGATGACGTCGACGTTCCGGTAGAAGAAGAGTCCGAAAACATCTGATATAATAGCCGGGAAATTATTGCAGTCGGAGGATAATATGTCATCAGCATGTGATTCATGTCCGTCGAAAAACGGATGCACGTCTCAGAGTTCATGCCCTTCCGCCAACGGAACAGGCAGTGAGAGAACTCCCAACATGATCCAGAAGGATCCGCTTTCATTGGGATCTTCCGTAAAGAAAGTCATCGGAGTCGCAAGCGGCAAGGGAGGAGTCGGAAAGTCCTTCGTCACTTCCGTTCTCGCGGTCCAGCTCGCAAGGGCAGGATATAAAGTCGGAATAATGGACGCTGACGTTACCGGTCCTTCGATCCCGCAGGCATTCGGCCTTGTAGACAACCTCCTGGCAAATGAGGAAAACCTCATCATGCCCGAAGTTACGAAGAGCGGCATCAAGGCCGTCAGCATCAACTTGCTCCTTCAGGACAAGGAAGCGCCCGTAATTTGGCGCGGTCCCGTTCTTGCCTCACTCATCAAGCAGTTCTGGTCCGAGGTCAATTGGGGACCTCTGGACGTCCTTCTTATCGACATGCCGCCGGGAACCGGTGACGTCCCGCTTACCGTTTTCCAGTCGATCCCGATCGACGGCATCCTCCTGGTCGCAACCGCACAGGACCTCGTTTCCATGATCGTCAACAAGGCGCGCAACATGGCTTCCATGATGAACGTTCCCGTCTTGGGAATGGTCGAGAACATGAGCTACGTAAAGTGCCCGCACTGCGGAGACAAGATCGAGCTCTACGGCGACGGAACGACCATCGAGAAGTCTGCCGCTGAAATTGGCGCGGCAGTCCTCGACAAGCTTCCGCTGGATCCTGAGGTTACAAAGCTCGTCGATTCCGGCAACGTCGAATCGGTTGCGGAAGACCTGCTCGAAGGCACGGTATCAATGTGCAAAAAGCTGCTCGATCAGTGACAAGAAGGCTCGCCGCTCTCGCTTTGTCGGCGCTGTTCCTGATAAGCGGCGTTTCCTGCAACGGCAAGAAACCCGCCCAGACTACAGCGCCTTCAAGCTACCGTGACTATCTCGGAGAATATGCCTACGACCTTCCCGCGCTCTGTATGGTCTGGGAACCGGTCGAAGGCGAGACCGATGAGAACGGCAATCCCGCCTACGGCCTTCAGTACAGGGAAATAAAGGATCTGAACAAGCTTCTTGCTTCGACTGACGTGAAGTTCCTTTTGTATTTCCACAGTTCGGTTTATGGAGACAACGTAGGCATTACCGCTTTGGTCGAAGAGATCGCTGAGCGCCTTAACGGAAGGCTTGTGGTAATATCACTTGACGCGGGAGAGTTTAACGACCTCGTCGGCAAGTACCAGATTACGATGCTCCCTGAATTCGTTCTCTACGGATACGGGATTGAAGCAAAGACTTTCGGGACTGCGGACCGCGGTTCGTGGACCATGCAGGAAGTGGTGGATTGGTTGGCCGAAAACGGTTACAGTCTAAACGGAGGGTAAGACAATGCCTGAATACGCTTACGTCAGCACCATCGGACAGGACAGCCACAGGTTCGGAGAACCCGTGGGTGTCTGCAATATAATGCTCGGAGGAGTCTCGGTCCCTTCCGACAGGCCGGTCCTTGCCAACAGCGACGGCGACGTGATCCTTCACGCCATTACGAATGCGGTCTCAGGATTTACCGGAAAGATAATCTTGGGCGGAATCGCTGACAAGCTCTGCCTCGAAGAAGGCATCAAGGATAGTTCCGTTTATCTTAAGAAAGCTCTTGAATATCTTGGAAGCACCGAGATAATCCACTGCTCGGTAACCGTTGAATGTCTTGTTCCAAAGCTTAAGCCCCATCTTGAAGAAATGAGGACGAAGATAGGGGAACTTCTCGGCATATCGAAGAATTCCGTCGGAATAACGGCAACAACGGGCGAGGGCCTCACGGCCTTCGGGAGGGGCGAAGGCATCCAGGCGTTCGCTATCCTGTCTTTCAAAAAGATGGTTTAATCCTCAAAGGGCTGTTTCTGCCATCTCGACCTTACGATCTCCCTGGCTACTGCAACGTCTTCCGGCGTCGTGATCTTTATGTTCGCGTAGCTTCCTTCAACGAGGGTTACGGGGAGTCCGCACCTTTCAGCGATAAGCGTGTCGTCCGTCGCGTGCGTTCCTTCCTCCGAAGCGTAGTAATCCACGCATTTCATGAGTTCCGAATATCTGAAGCCCTGAGGAGTCCTGACCGCATAGTAGTCGCTGCGGTTGGGCGTTGATTCGACGGTGACTTTGCCGTCCTTGGACAATGAAGTCTTCTTCAGGGTGTCCTTTACGGGTACGGCGACCGCGCATACCGGCGAAGATTCAAGGCCTTCATATACGGCGGCGATCTCTTCCTTTGTGACAAGGCATCTTGCTCCGTCGTGTATCAGGACGACGTCTTCCGGATCCGCATCCTCGATGGCCCTGATGCCGTTAAGGACCGAGATTGCTCTGGTGGCTCCGCCTTCGGCATAGGTGATGTCAAGTTCGGGGAAGAAGTCGGTGACAATGCTCATGAGATTTGGCTTCAGATCATCCGTAGTTATCAGGATCACCCTGCAGTCGACGTCAGGATGGGATGACGCGTAATCGTCGATCGCGCTGATCGTCCTTGCGATGACGGGGGAGCCCAGAACGTCGATCATGAGCTTGGGTACGGGACCTCCCATACGCTTGCCGCTGCCTGCGGCGGGTATTAGGAAATAACACTTTTTGTTCATGACTCGCACCTCCTTTGGATCAAGAGAACAGGATGTCTATCGCTTCTTTCAGATTGTCCGCATAAATGAATTCGGGGAGCTTTCCGGCGCTTGCGCCTGCCTGTTCCTTCTCAATCGCCTGTCTGCAGCTTCCGGGAAGGACGACGGTCGTTATGCCGATCTTTGCCGCGGTGAGGCAGCGCTTGATGATGCGGGTGACGGGCCTGATCTCGCCCGACAGGCCGACTTCGCCAAGGATCAGGGTGTTCTTTCTTACGGCTATGCCCCTCGCCGATGAAACGAGTGCCGCGCAGATCGCAAGGTCCGTCGCGGGATCGCTGATCTTAAGGCCTCCGATCACGTTGATGAAGCAGTCTTTCGTGCCAAGCCCCAAGCCGATCATCTTTTCGCAGACCGCAAGGAGCATCATGATGCGGTTCCTGTCTGGTCCCGCGGTCATTCGCTGCGGAGTGGGATAAACGCTCTCCGCGACCAATGCCTGAACTTCGACCGTCAGTGCGTCATTTCCCTCGATCGTCGAGGTGAGAACGGAACCCGGACTGTCGATGGGGCGTCCCGCAACGAGCAAAGCCTGAGAGCTTTCAACAGGGATAAGGCCCTTTTCGCCCATCTCGAAGAATGCTATCTCATTGCTCCTGCCGAACCTGTTCTTGGCGGAACGGATGATCCTGTAGCCGCCCGTTGCGTCGCCTTCGAAAACGAGAACGGTGTCCACCATGTGCTCGATCGTCTTGGGTCCTGCGATCGTGCCGTCCTTGGTTATGTGGCCGACCATGATGATCGTCGTCCCATTGGTCTTGGCTATCCTGATGAGTCCTGCGGTTACTTCGCGCGTCTGTGCGACTCCGCCGGGAGTGCCCGCGACCTGCTCGGAATACAGAGTCTGGATCGAGTCGATTATGCATAGGCAGGGCTTGTTGTTCTTGATCTGTTCGGCGACCTTTTCAAATCTCGTTTCACTGCAGATGAGGATGTTGCGCGTGATCCCCAGGCGTTCGGCGCGCATGCCGATCTGTGCGGGTGACTCTTCGCCTGAAACGTAGAGGACTTCTCCGCTGCCCTTGTAGGAATTGGCTATCTGCATCAGTATCGTGGACTTGCCGATTCCGGGTTCGCCACAGACGAGCGTGACCGAGCCTTCGGTGATCCCGCCGCCGAAAAGCAGATCAAGGCTTGAGATTCCGCTTGAGACCCTCTTGTAATTTTCCTTGCCCGCATCGGTGAGCCTGACCGTTACCGATGAGTCGGTCCATGAATAGGCATTTGCGGAGAGCGCGGGCGAATCAGTCTTGGCAGCCTTTTTGCCGCTGTCTTCGGAGGGAGCTTCCACGAACGTATTGAACATTCCGCACGAAGGGCATTTGCCCATCCATCCCATTGCCTCGTATCCGCATTCCTTGCAGAAAAAAGTCACGTTCTTCTTTGCCATAACAAATACAAACCTCAGATCATTCTTTATGGTTTCAGTATAACAGACTTGGGGTCTCTTTCTATGTCGAAGAGTCCCGTTTTTGGGGACAAGAAGGTGATATAAAATCGGGCTTTGCGCGTGTTATCATTTACTCAGAGATTTAATGGTCAAGGGAGGACGCTTATATGAAGGGCAATCTCGGTTTCGGACTGATGAGGCTTCCACGCAAGGGATTGGGAATCGACGTCAAGCAGACCTCGGAGATGGTCGACATCTTCCTTGAGAGCGGATTCACCTATTTTGACACGGCGTACGTTTATCCGGGTTCCGAGGATGCCATCAGAAAGGCCCTTGTCGAACGCCATCCGAGAGAGAGCTACACTTTGGCCACAAAGCTCATGGCAGCCGTGGCTCCGACCGAGGCTATGGCCAAGAAGGAACTCCAGACCAGTCTTAAGCGTACCGGAGCGGGTTATTTCGATTACTATCTGCTCCACTGCCTGATGAACAACAACTGGAAACGTTACGAGAAGTTCAATCTCTGGGATTTCGTGAAGGAAGAGAAGGAGAAGGGAACGATCAAGCATTACGGTTTTTCCTTCCATGCGGGTCCCGATCTTCTCGACCGGCTCCTGACGGAACACCCTGACGTTGATTTCGTCCAGCTTCAGATCAACTACGCGGACTGGGAGAGCAAGAGCGTCCAGTCACGCCTGAACTATGAGGTTGCAAGAAAACACGGCAAACAGATCGTTGTAATGGAACCGGTCAAGGGAGGAAAACTCGCAAATCCTCCCGAAGCGGTCAGGAAGATCTTTGACGAGGTCAATCCCGGAGCGTCTTATGCGTCCTGGGCGATAAGGTTCGTTGCATCCCTGGACGGCATCCTTGCGGTCCTTTCGGGAATGTCCAACATTTCCCAGATGCGCGACAACACCTCTTTCATGAAGGCTTTCGAGCCGCTTAACGACAGGGAGAGGGAAGCGATAATCAAGGCCCAGAAGATATTCGGCGAAATGCCCGAGATACCTTGCACGGCCTGCAGCTACTGCACCAAGGGGTGCCCCAAGAACATACCCATTCCTGACGTCTTCAGGATCATGAACGGCCGTTGGCAGACCGGAAACATTGAGGCGGCCGCAGCGGAATACAAAGCCCTGATCGGCGACGGTAACGGCGCTTCAGCGTGCATCAAATGCCGTCAGTGCGAGAACGTGTGCCCTCAGCACATCAAGATCACTGAAGAGCTTGAGAAGTGCAATTGCGATCTGAATAAAGGCTGAAGTTACTTAGCTGCTGGAAGACACTCGATGACGACCCACCGCAGGACCTCTCCTTTTTTCTGGTTCGATATGACGGTGTTGTCGTAGACGACTTTATAACGGTCCGGTGCGTATTTTTCGATCTCATACAAGAGCGGGCTGAAACCGGGATTTGTGGTCATGACAAACGCGTCATTGCCGTATAGCGCCCTGAAGTCATCAAGCTCGAAAAGCGTTGATACGGACATCTTTCCCGTCATGTGATCCACGTCTGAAAACTGGCTGATGTAAGGATCCACGCGGTTGTCGATGTGGACCTTTACACCGTGGAACACGAGCCAGGAACCGCTGTTGAAGTCGTTGAACGGCTTTTCATAGCCTTTGTCCTTAATGAATCTGACGACGCCGTCATCGTAAGCCGCCATTTTTTCGACGTCGGTCATCTCACCCGTCGGAAGACAATTCCTGACGTTGAAGACTACTGAAACGGCAAGCATTACCACGCAGGCACCGACCAGGACGTAGTAAAACGCTCCTGAAAGATTGATTTTCTTGTTTTCGAGTTTGGGCAGGAATTTCCTGACCGCCCATAATACGAAATCCTGATACGCTTTCGGGGCTACAAGGACGTACATCATTGAGAAATGCAGCATGAAGCGCCTGTATACGCAGGAAATTATGAGGAACATGCAGAACAGGCAAAGTTTTGTGACGGCGTCCTTCTTGAACTCGTGGACGCCCTTTCCGCACATAAAGCCCACAAGGACCATCAGTATCAGGAACATCTGGATTATCGTAAAGGTGACGGGATTCCACTCATCGATCTGGGCCCAGACGTCTTTGGCGCGCGACTGTTGAAAAGCATAGGTCCAGAGCCTGATGCCAATCGGATTTGCGATGGACAGGATGAAGCCCGCGATTGCTCCGCAGGCAAGAGTGAACGCGGTCTTAAACTGCTTGTAGATCAACTCGAGAACTATGAAAACGGCCATGACCGCGAAATACAGCGGCAGCATTCCGCCGTGCAGCCAAGCGAGAAGAAATGCGCCGGCGACGAAAACGGAAGCCTTGAAGACGGGCTTTTTTTCGCCCAGCAACATAACGATCGTGAACATGAAGATGAACGCTGAAGTCGTCGACG
Organism: Clostridiales bacterium; assembly: GCA_017617935.1. Lineage (GTDB taxonomy): Bacteria > Bacillota > Clostridia > Saccharofermentanales > Saccharofermentanaceae > Saccharofermentans. The sequence continues at coordinate 31,600 of JAFZVF010000016.1, forward strand.
GCCTTGCGTTGTAATCCGGGAAGCCTTTGAAGATGCATGCCGATACCATGACGGCCAGACATATCAGAGGGTGAGCGTTCTTCTTTATATAAGTCGCCGCAGATATTCCCGTACCGTAGTTGAACAACGTACAGATCAAAAGAACGCCCCAAAGCTTGAAATGCTTGAAGATGAAACCGAGTATCAGATACCAGCCGGTCTCATGCGCGGTGAAGATAAGGCCTTCATGCCAGCTGTAGATCTCATCGGTGATCAGGTGCCCTGACGAAATGGCGTCCAGACCGAGTCTGATCTGGATGGCACAGTCAAGGACCCAACCGCTTAACTGGTTGATCGAAGCAGCCGGACTGTAGATGAGAAGGGCAGCTGCGATAATGAACAGCGTCGCCGGTTCGATCTTGGACGGTTTCTTCAGTTTCAGTTCAGAATTGTTGCTCATAGCAAATATTTTAGCGGATAAAAACAAAGTTACAATTATCTGCTTACAAATGTGGGGTAAGATAGTAAAATATCTTTATCAATCTCTTTCGGAGGTATCGGATATGAAAAAGTATCAGTGCGTTTGCGGCTACGTCTATGACCCCGAGATCGGTGATCCCGATAACGGAATTGCGCCCGGTACGGCGTTTGAGGACCTCCCGGAGGATTGGACGTGCCCGATCTGCGGAGCCGGCAAGGCATTGTTCAGTCCTGTAGACTAATTTTTTTTGGAGAACAGACAATTGGGAGTAGGTAAAGACAGGACGGACAGCCGTGAACGGATAATAGTCCGTACGGGTGCAGTAGGCATCATCGCTAATTTGATACTGGCTTCGGCCAAGGCCATCGCAGGACTTGCGGCAGGATCTATCGCAATGGTTCTTGACGCAGTAAACAACACGAGCGACAGCCTTTCATCCGTCATAACCATTATTGGCACCAAACTTGCCAACAGAAAGCCGGACAAGAAGCATCCTTTAGGACACGGCAGGATCGAGTACTTAACCCAGATCATCATCGCGGGCATCATCTTATACGCCGGTATTACGGCCTTGATCGAATCGGTCAAGAAGATAATCGAGCCGTCGGAGGCGGATTTCAGGGCCGTCCAGCTTATAGTCATTTCCGTGGCCATCTTTGCCAAGATCGGACTGGGCCTTTATTTCCAGGCTAATGGCAAAAAGGCAAGGTCGGAGCTTCTTACAGCATCCGGTACGGATGCCTTGTTTGACGCCGTGCTTTCCACTGCGGTCCTCATATCCGCAGGAGTTTACCTGCTCTTTAAGGTCAATATAGAAGCTTACGTCAGCATCCTCATTTCCGCCTTCATTATTAAGGCGGGCATAGAGATAATCCGCGAGGCTGTTGATGACATGCTCGGTCACAGGGTCGAAGGATCCGTGACCGGCAAGGTCAAGAAGACCGTTGCGGCTATCGACGGGGTTTACGGCGTTTATGACGTGGTCCTGCACAATTATGGACCCGACAAGTACCTGGGCTCGCTCCACATCGAGGTCGACGATACCACTACCGCCGACAGGATCGATGCCTTGACGCGCGAGATCGAGCAGCAGGTCTATCTTGGGACGGGCGTTATCCTGACCGCGGTCGGAATCTACTCAAGGAATACGGGCGATGACGAATTCATGGCAATGCGTTCAGAGATCACCCGCCTTGTCATGAGCCACGAAAACGTGGTCCAGATGCACGGCTTTTATATTGACGGCGAGAAAAAGAGAATAACTTTCGATATCATAATCGACTTCGACGAGAAGGACACGGAGGGCCTTTACAACCACATAATGGCCGACGTGAAGGAGGCTGCACCGGGCTATGAAGTCCATATTCAGCTTGATTACGACATAAGTGACGTGGACTCGTAAAAAAGTTGTTGACAAAAAATGCCTTCGACCATATAATAATCGGGCACGCGGGATTAACTCAGTGGTAGAGTGTCACCTTGCCAAGGTGAAAGTCGCGAGTCCGAATCTCGTATCCCGCTCCACCTTTTCCCCGAAGGCATTATGCCGTCGGGGATTTTTGT
>JAFZVF010000017.1 GCA_017617935.1 Clostridiales bacterium
TAGAGTCCCACTCCTGCAAATATAGCAATTCGTTCTTCATCAAGCCAAAGAAGTTCTCCATCATCGCATTGTCCAGACAGTTTCCCTTTCGTGACATACTTTGGATTATGTGCCTATCTTTCAATGCTTTCTGATATCTTTTATGCTGATATTGCCAGCCCTGATCGGAGTGGAAGATCAGATTGCCTTGTATATCCCTTTTCTTGAAGGCCTTGTCCAGCATTATCATTACCATCTTCAGATCCGGGCTGTTGGAGATTGCGTAGGAGACCACTTCACCATTGAACATGTCCAGAATAGGTGACAGGTAGATCTTCCTGTCTTTTATTTTAATCTGGGTGACATCGGTGGTCCATTTCTGATTCGGCGCCGTGGCCTTAAAGTCCCTATCAAGCACGTTTGGAGCAATCTTTCCCAGCTCTCCCTTGTATGAGCGATAGTGCTGCTTCTTCCGTTTGGCTTTCAAAGACATCTGTCTCATCAGTTTCTGCACGGTCTTGTGATTGATGTTCAGCCCCTCATTGCATAGTTGCGCCGTAATGCGCCGGTATCCATATCGGCCATGATGCTTGTCATATATCGCACGGATACGTTTCCTGACGGCCTCATAGCCGTCGGGCTGTCCTAGTCGCTTGGTGTGATAATAGAACGTTGAACGAGCCATCCCCTTGAGCTCCAGGAGGAGGTCAAGGTCGTGTTCCGGCCTTAGTCCTTCGATGGCTTCCGCCCAATCCCGCGCAGACGGGCTTCCCTTTCTTCGACTAAGGCCTTGACTTTTTTTAACAGAGCATTCTCGGCCCGGAGCCGCTCATTCTCGTATCTGAGCCGCTCCAGTTCCGTCATCTCCTCCGGTTTCTTTTTCTTGGGCCTTCCCATGTCCTTTGGTGGGCGGCCTCTTCGCTTTATCCTATATAAGGCCTGGTATCCATCTTTACGAACGATCCCTCGCCATACTTTCAGTGATGTATAGGATACATCGTACTTTTCAGCCGCCTCCAACAAAGATAAGCAATTATCCTCTATGTCACGCAAAACGGATTCTTTAAAGGAACCGTCTGCGCGTATGTATTGTTTTTTCTCTAACCCTGATTGTCCTTCTCTTTGATACTTATTCCACAGAATGGAGAGAAGATGAACATCAATACCGTAATGACTGCTGATATAGTTTAGACTATATCCTTCTTCAAGCATCTTAACATACTTGACACGATCTTCAAAGCTGTGCTTCTTGTACTTTGTTGACATAACAAAACCCCGAAAGTTTTTTGTCTAACTTTCGGGGTTCATGTCATCAGGAGCACAGGGTTTTTGATTTCACAGGCCATATCCAGCAAGGGCTGGTTCAGGAAGGACATCGTGCCCGTGATGTTCCATCCGTCATTGGAGTTGCCGCTGCGAGGGTGGTAGCCGCGTTCGGTCTTGTAATAGTCATAGTAGTCCTTGACGAACCACGGAGCATCGTCTGGGAGCGGATCGACAACTCCGCCGGCGCGCTTGTAGGTGCCCGAGCGGTAGTCTTCCGTGCGCTGGGCTGCCCAGGCGGCACGCTGCGCATCGCGGGCCTCGGCATTGTCGGTGCTGCCGAAGTAACCCTCACGTGCCACGCGGGACATATCGTACATGGTGGAAGTCATCGTGGCTTTGATGCGAGGATCCAGCGCCGCGGCGTTGATGGCCATGCCGCCCCAGCCACAGATGCCGATGATGCCGATGCGCTCGGGATCGACGTTATCCTGCACGGAAAGGAAATCGACAGCTGCCTGAAAATCTTCCACATCAATATCGGGCGAATGCATGGCTCTGGGGAAACCGCCGGACTCGCCGGTGAAGGAGGGGTCGAAAGCGATCGTAAGGAATCCGCGCTCCGCCATCGTCTGTGCATACAGACCGGAGGACTGCTCCTTGCAGGCGCCGAACGGTCCGCTTACAGCGATAGCGGGCAGCTTGCCTTCCGCGTTTTTAGGCGTGTACATATCCGCCGCAAGGGTGATACCGAAGTGGTTGACAAAGGTCACTTTTTTGTGATCGACTTTATCGCTCTTGGGGAACACTTTGTCCCAGTTCTCCATAAGGTTCAGCTTTTCTGTTTTCATCATGGTCATATCGTCCTTTCAAATGTTTTTTGATCGTCTGATCAGATAATCGATCCTGTCGACCTTGCGCTGGCTTTCGTGCATCTCTTCGACAAGACCGCATCTTTGTGCTTTGAGGAGTTTCACAAGATCGTTATCCTGCCCGCAGCGGTAAAGCTCGACTGCAAGGCGAATGATCTCATTATCCGTTCCCGTCTCCTCGAGGCCTGCTTTCAGTGCTTCTTCGTAATTCATAGATCCATCTCCTTGATTCGCTTACAGTGTAGCACGTTGACTTTCTTTTCGCTAATGGTTATAATGAATATCATGATATTCAAAATCGGAATGTCACCGGGGAGGTCAAAATGGAGATCCGCATACTTCGCTATTTCCTCGCAGTTGCGCGGGAAGAAAATATGACGCGCGCCGCCGAACAGCTGCATGTAACGCAGCCGACGCTTTCAAAAGCATTGAAGTCGCTTGAAGACGAGCTCGGCAAAAAGCTGTTCACACGGCACAGCTTCAGCATACAGCTAACTGAGGAAGGCGCGCTGCTGCGCGACAGAGCAGAGGATCTTGTCAGCATGGCGGATAAGATCGAAAAGGAATTCGTTTCGCTGGATGATATGACGGGCGGAGAGCTGTTTTTAGGGCTTGCGGAATCGTATCAGATAAAGTACGTTGCGGATGCGATAAAGGATCTGAAGAACCGATACCCCGGACTTCACTATCACATCACAAGCGGAGACACAGAGCAGGTAGCGGAAAAGCTGTCAAAAGGGCTTCTCGACTTTGTTGTGCTTGCCGAAGAGCCCGATGAAAAAAAGTATGAGTTTGTTCCGTTTCCGGAGGCCGACAGATGGGGACTGATACTGCCTGCGGACGATCCTCTGGCAGTGAAGGAAAGCTTCACTCCTTCCGATCTTGTCGGGCTGCCGCTTTTCTGTTCGGGGCAAGCATGGAACAATGAGATCGCATCATGGGCAGGCGAACTGTTTTCGGACTTCAAGCTCGAAGGCTCCTTCAAGCTTTCCTATAACGGGTCGATATTCGCAAAAGCAGGACTCGGATATCTTTTGACGTTCGACAGGCTCATCGACGTATCGCCGGAAAGCGGGCTTGTTTTCAGACCGCTCTCTCCAAGGCTTGAAACTAAGCTGTACCTCGTATGGAAAAAATATCAGACTCTAACGCCCATAGCGGAGAGGTTCCTGGATCAAGTGCGAGCACATTTCGAACATTTTAAGCCCTGAAACGATATGGAATAGTGTACTTTTTGTCAGTACACCTGTCGGGGGCAAAGCGCGGGCAAGAGGACTTGAACCGTCCTATGACTACATATAAGGAAAAGCCCCTAGCCGTGAAAGACCGGGGCTGATCGTTTATTTGTCGCTCAGATCGCTTCGATTATCTCGGCGATATCGCCGTTAATGAGGATCGACCATTTTTCTATCTGCTTGGGGCAGAACGCCTCGCCGTAATTGATGCAGGCATAGACGGCGTTGGGGTTCTCCATGGTTAAAGCCCA
>JAFZVF010000018.1 GCA_017617935.1 Clostridiales bacterium
GGAACAGAAGTCCGTCCTTCTTTGCCGTGACGGTGCCTTCGAGTGAAGTTGCGTCATACTTGGTTACGTCAAGCTGCTCGTCGGAAAGCTCCTTAAGCATCTCCTTGTAAGCGTCGACGTCAAGCTGATAGCCGTAAACGTAGAGCGGAGAAGCGTTCGGCGGATCATAGTAATCGATCTTGAGCGTCATGGGAGTGCCGTCAAACACGCCGAGTGAAATGATCTGGAAGCTCCTGATCTCAAAGGATCTGGACTCCTCACCGACCGTGACCGTAGCCGTGCCGCCCTTGCTCGAACCGGCATAAACGTAAATATCCGCGCCGATCTTCGCGTCTTCGACCTTAACCGTAAAGCCGCATTCGTCATCGTCGTCAGCGGCGATCGTGTAAAGGACAAGGTAATTCTGCTTGTCCCTGGTGCTCATTCCAACGCAATCGTCAACGGTAAGGTTTACGGACTTGTAAACTTCCTTTTCGACGCCCATCGCCTGGATCCACTTGTTCGTCTTCTGGAAAACGTTGCCTTGGTCATTATATTCAGGCACATAATCCGGGAGCTTTTCGGAAACCATGTAACCGACGCTGAGGGCATCGGGATTGCCCCAGGAAGTGACGGGGCCTTCAGAGTATTCCTTTTCGAAAAGCGCGGGAACGGTCTTTGTCTTCTCGGTCTCGACAAGGTTCCTGACGCCCAGGAGCGTAGCGGTGACCCTTGTAAGGCCCGCGTTGCGGAAGCCGTTGATGCCGTTGTTGTGGAATCCGTAATTCCTCATGTACTTGACGAAGCTCTCGCGTGCGGTTGACGAGAATATCGAGATTCCTTTGACGTCGTACAAGGCCTGTATGTCGCAGATGTTGTTCGGATAGAGCTCGGAACGCTCGAACTTCTTATGTCCCTCGGTTCCCTCAACGGAATTGACGTATTCGGTTATCTGAGGCTGGTTTCTTCCGTAAGGAGCATAGGACGAGAATCCCTCATGCTGTGCGACAAGGCCGATGGAGATGGTCGATGCCGCGAATATCTCCAAGAGCATCGTGACCGTAAGAAGCGTCTCGCAATAGAACGGGGTCTTGCCGGAATTCGCATCGCTCACGATCCTGAGCGCGGCGCCCTGAATGATTATGAACAAAAGCGTGCAGCCGATCTGGATGTAGCTCTCGTTGCCTTTGCCGTATTTCTCATAGAGCACGAGGAACATGAACCAAGCGGCGACGGAACCCATGATGGTTCCGAGGCTCAGGCTCCTTATCCTTCTTATCGTAAGGAAAGCGACGAAGACGAGCAGGAAGCTCATGAGGAACGATTCCCTGTAAGGGATCTGGTTCGGGAAGTGAAGTCCGTGCCAGATGAAGTTCAAGGTCCTGTTGGTAAAGCTCGCGTACATGACGAAGATCATGAGCCCGAAAGTGATCTTGTGCCTCATCGTGATGCCCGTCCTCTTCGGGAGCATGAAGAACAACGGCAGAAGGATTGCTACGACCACGCCGCTGTACACGTTTGCCATACCGTCACGGATGTTCGGGTTTGCGGCAACCATAAGCCTTCCCAAGAAGTCAAAAAGGTTGTTCTGAAGCGTGAAGTCCTTAGGCAAAGAGTCGCCGGTCGCCGAGCAGTGCTTGAGGATGAGATACGTCGGCACAGTCAGTATTGCAGTAGCTCCAGCAGCGACGGCACTTGAAAAGGCAAATCTGAAAGCCGCGCCGAAGAAAGTCTTGAAGCACAGCCTCATCGGGTCACCCTTCGGCTTTCCGGGCGTGAACAGCATTATGTAGTAGCAGGGCGCAAACATTACCAGGAAAAGGCAGATGAAGAAGCCCGCATAGTAATTGCTGAAAATGGCGATCGCCAGAACAACGGCATAGAATCCGCACTTGCGCTCGATCAGAAGCCTTCGGAGGCCCAGAATGACAAGCGGGAGCAATACGACGGCGTCACACCACATGATGTTCCAGAAATATGAGATGTACCATCCGCAAAGCGCATAGGTGCAGGCAAACACTACCGTTATGTTGTCCACCCTCTTGTTGTCGTTCGCGGCAAGGAACATCATCATGAAAAGGCCTGCCAAGCCCGCCCTCAGGCACGTGACGATGCCTATGAATACGGGGATCGTCTTTGCCGTAAAGAAAAGGGCGAATATGTTCAAGGGGCTCGCCGCATAATTTGCGTACGCGGCATAGAATTCCTGGCCCAAGCCGTCATTCCAGCTGTAAAGCAGCGACTGTCCGGACAGGACCTTGTTGCGGAACGTAACTACGAAAGGGGCATACTGGTGATAAAGGTCGACCGTAAGCATGGTACGGTCGCCATAAGGATAGCATCCGCATATCACTAGCGCCGCCAGAACGGTCAGTACGGGGAACGAAAATGAGAGAAGGAGTTGCGGCCAGATCGACGCGAGCCTTGCGCGCCATGGCTGAAGAAGTGCCTTATTATTGCTCAATTTATGACCTATCTTTCTTATTTATTTATATTAAAATTACAAACGTGTTAATAATAGCACACTTTTGGCTTTTACATTTGTTTTTTATGTTAAAGTGTCAATAATCAAAAATTATGTTCAGAAAGGGAGATCCATGGGCCTGAGACTCAAGATAATCCTCAATCCGTCATCCGGACGTGAGGCGGCGCGTTCAAACATTGAGAACGTGCTTTCATATCTTGCCATGACCGGTTCCATCGAGCGTGCCGACATAAACTACACGGCCAAGCGCTTCGATGCGATGAATTTTGCCATGGATACCGACCCTGAAGAATACGACATACTCATCGCCGCCGGAGGAGACGGAACGGTCAACGAGGTCGTCACGGGTTTGATGAGAGCCGAGATCGACATCCCCCTCGCCATCTACAACTCCGGAACGGTCAACGATTTTGCAACGATCAACCGACTTCCCTCCGCACCCGCCGACTTTGCAAGGATGCTCGAAAACCCCGAGTTCATCAGGGTCGACTGCGGCAAGGCAGGCGAATCGTATTTCATGAACGTTCTGGCTGCAGGATCCTTCGCGGACGTCATCTACAACGTCCAGCCCGACCTCAAGACGGCATTCGGACCCGTGGCATACTGGATATCCGCCATGAAGGACATCCCCTCCCTGAACAACTCGCAGCACATAATCGTCCATAACGGCGATGAGACGATAGAGACCGACGCGGTAATGTTCTTCGTTTCAAACACCAGCAGCGTGGGCGGCTTCAGGAACCTCATGTCCCAGGCCGACGTCACCGACGGACTGCTCGACGTCATGATCCTCAAAAAGATCGAGAAGAACGAGATAATGCCCCTTTTCGGCAGGATCCTCGTCGGAGACCACATCAACAGCGACAAGGTAATCTATTTTCAAGCACCCGATTTTTCTATCGAGGCACCGGATGCGGAAAACAAGATCACGTTGGACCTTGACGGCGAAAGAGGCCCGTCACTCCCCATCAGGATCTCTTGCGTTCCGCGCGCCATAAACCTCGTAACTCCAAGGAAGGATAATCAAATCTGATGAAAAACAAAGAGAAGAAGCAAAAAAAGATCCGCGAACCCAAGGTCAAGGAAGACGCCTTGCTGGTTCAGACCGAACCTGAAGAGCACGTAACCCTCCAGAACGTGTCGGAGATCGATCCCGAGCTTCTGACAGGCAAGGAAACTTCAGAACAGGCCGAGCCTGTATCTGAAGACAAGGACAAGGATCAGGAAAAGGCAAAAACCGAAGAGCCTGAAGAAGTCAACGAGGCCGTTTTCGAGCTGGACAGATTGGCTGACAGGATCGCCGAAAACAACGAGGACAAGAAAGAGCGCATCCGCAGGAACGCGGGCATCGGCTTCGTCATCATCGCGGTCCTGATCGTCTTCATCGTAGCCGCCCTTTCCTTCTTCATCGACACCGGCATGGACAAATCCTTCAGAAGCCCTGTAACGATCCACGGAAGGGACATTCCGAGCGACGAGTTCAGCTTCATGTATCACTTTGAGCTCCTGAGCGAGGGCGTCGATCTTTTCGCAGCCTCAACCGAGACAATGCTCTCGTCCACATATCCCGATGACGATTCCTTCCCCACATACAGGGACTATTTCCGTTATCTGACGGCTCAGGACCTCCAGAAGATGGAGATCCTTTACGATGACGCCACAGCAAAGGGATATTCGATCGAGCCCAGCCACTATGACCGCGCCAATGCATACGTTGATTGGCTCAAGTCAAAGGCCAACGAGCTCGGCGTTCCCCTCAACACCTACATCAAGGGCGTTTTCGGAACCCAGGTTGACGAACAGTGCATCATCAGGGTCCTCGCAAAGAAGTACTTCACCGATGACTATGCCGAAGACGAAAAGCTCGCCGAGCTCTCCGCTTCCGATGATCAGGCAGAAGAGGCATACAACGAATCAAGAAACATCTACGACGTCGTAAGCTACAAGCTCCTCAGGATCAATTACGACCAAAGGGACCAGGCATTCATCGACACGGCAAACCTCCATGCACAGGAGATCATCGACGCAATGGGCCGCGACCCTTCGAAATTCGAGAAGGAAGCCGCAAAGATCTTCCCGAAGGGCGCTGCAGCCAACACTCTCGAGCAGGAGGATTCAACCCTTGTTCCCGATGCCCGCTATGACGACTTTACCCATACCGAATTCAGGGAATGGCTTTTCGATGAAGAGCGCACGGTAGGCGATGCGACGATCTTCCCTGATGAGGACGGTTTCCCGATCATCCTCGTATTCGTATCAAGACAGAGGATGACTTCCCCCATGCGCAGCTGCTACATAATGAAGGTCAGCTCACAGACAAAGGATGGCGAGACCCCCGACCTGTCCGGAACTCAGGCCCTCGCGCAGAAGATCTACGATTACATCGACGACTCCAACAAGTGCGCAGAGGTTGAGAACGTGTTCAACGACAACGTTCTCTCCGGCCAGCTTGAGATCCAGCAGGATGACACGATCTATTACGAAAAGTATTCCAGCACGCTCGCGGGATGGATCTTCTCCGATGACCGCAAGTTCCAGGACAAGACCCTCGTCGAAGAAGACGGCGTTTTCTACGTCATATTCTTCATCTCCGAGTCTTCCAACCCCGAGTGGTATGACAGGGTAAACAGCTACATAAGGATGAACAACTACCAGGAATTCATCAATTCCAAGGCCGTCGATTACATGTGGGAATTCCACAAGGAAGGCCTCGACCAAATCAGCGACGTGCCTTAAGCCTTTGGCTTAGCATCTCAAAACGTCATCGCGATACCTATAAAAACGGCTTTATCTCTGTTTTTATAGGTATTTTCATTTTTGGAATATCAACAGACACAAAAAGAGCTGCCCGAAGGCAGCTCCTTGAAAACTTTATAAGCGGAACGCCGCGTCACTTCTGGAACTGTGACATGAGCACGATAACGAAAGTGCAAACGAACGTCAGGAGCATGGCTCCGATGATCATCCAGGCAACTACCTTTGTTCCAACCTTTTGTCTGCTTGTATTGCTCATTTGCGTCCCCTCTCTAACTGTAATAATTTACTCGTCATCATCATCGCGCTGGGTCCTTCTCGTCTTTGGCGTAGGCGTCGGCGTGGCCTGATTCTGGAAATCGCCACTGTCGCCAATGACCAACGTCAGCGTGACTCTTGCACCGCCACGTTTGACTACTGCGGAAATGCTGTCACCGACCTTGTGCGAATCGCGTACAACAATAATATCATTAGAGTTTTTAATTTCAACTCCGTCAAGGCTGATAAGCCTGTCGCCCACCTTGATTCCCGCTCTTTCCGCAGGACCGCCGGGAGTGACGTCCATGCAGTAAACGCCTGCTTCCGCGCCTTCCTCATATTCGCCTTCGGCAAATTTCTTTACTGAAATGCCGATATAGGGCTGGCCCGTAACCTTACCGTAGTTGATGATGTTCTCGATGACGGACTTTACCGAATTGACGGGGATTGCGAATCCGAGTCCTTCAGAAATGGAAGCATTGATCTTGGCGTTTGTGATTCCTACGACCTCGCCGAAAGAGTTGAGGAGCGGGCCGCCGCTGTTTCCGTTGTTGATTGCGGCATCGGTCTGGATGACCTTGATCATGTATCCGCTTGCGCTGATGTCACGGTTTGTTGCGGAAACGACGCCTACGGTTACCGTATCATCGAGCTGTCCCATTGCGTTTCCTATGGCTATTACGAGCTCTCCGCTCTTGAGCTTGTCGGAATCACCGAATTTGAGTGAAGGAAGCTCCCTGTCAACCTTTACCTTGAGTACAGCGATGTCCGTTGTGGTATCAGAACCGATGATCTCAGCTTCAACGGGGTCGCTGTCATCAGGAAGGAGCACGGTGACGCTGTATGAATAAGGCGACTGCGTGACGTACTTGACCACGTGTGCATTGGTAACAATGTAGCCGTCCTTGGTAATGATGAATCCGGTACCTGAAGCAGCCTTCTTTGCCGTTGAGCCCTGTCCCTTCATGATGTAGACGGGAATCGTTGCAGGGCTTGCCGCTTCAACTATGTCGGTTGTGCTGAGAGCCTTCTTGTTGGGATCCTTCGCTCCGGCCGCCTTTTCAATGTCAAACCATGGCTTGCCGTCCTTATTGGTCTCCGTGGGCTCTTCAGACTCAGTCGTTTCACCGCTCTCGCCCGGAGTACTCTCGTCTGTCTCATCCACCGTGGTTTCGGTAGTCTGCACCGGTGGACTTGCGATCTTCTTGTTGAGCTGTGCGATATAGTACGTCTGACCAAGCGAATAAAGGAAAAGGATTGCCAACGCGATCGAACATATCACGGGGAACACCACGCTTCTCTTGCCGCCGTTGCCAGACTGTTTTGCTTCAACTGCGGGAGCGGTTTGCGGTGCGGCCGGGGCCTGCTGGAACTGGCCTGCGGGAGCGGTTGCCGTCCTCTGAGGATACTGCTGGACCTGCTGTGCGGGAACAGCCGCCTGAACGGGTCTCAACTGCTGAACCGGCTGGGCATAAGTGCCGTATCCGTTCGGAACGGGTCTTGCATAGTAGTTCGGCTGAGCTGCGGGCTGCTGATAAGGCGCCGTGGGTGAAACCGCCTGTGGTACGGGCTGGAAGGGCGACGGCTGGCCTGCCGGGATGACGGGCCCTGCCGCCGGCGTTTCGATCTTGTTGTCTGATCCCGTTGAGAAAGTATTGTTGTTGTCTTCCATATTCATACCTCATTCCATGAAAGGTCTAATCGTACATATACAAGTTTAACCTTGAGAAAGCGCGAATTGTAGGCAAAAATGCGTTAAGTTCAGTCAACTGAGGGATATTTTCCCGCCGGGGATCAGTATCTCGTCTCCGGATTCCGGAACGACCTTGCCGCAGCTCTCGTCGGCAAAAAAAGTTTCCGCCTCTTTCACTTCTGTTTCGGGAAGCAAGAGGGAAAGCGACACTTCGCTGCCGTAACCGACGTTTTCCATCGTCCAGCCCTTGAGGCCGGCCTTCCGTGAAAGCTTCTCGTAAAACGCGTAATCGCAACTGATCTTTAACTCCCTGCCGGGCGTCATTACCACGGGATTTCCGTCTGAAAGCGCCGCAAGTCCGCTCTCCCTGTAGGCGCGCATGAGTCCGCCCTTCCCAAGAAGGATCCCTCCGAAATACCTCGTTACGCAAATGATCGCGTTGTTTACGTCGTTATCGGTCAAGAGCGCCAGAAGCGGCTGCCCTGCCGTACCCGAAGGCTCGCCATCGTCGCTCGACTTCTGGTTTGCGGCCTCACCGCCCGTCCTCCAGGCGTAACAAACGTGCCTGGCATCCGGATAGGTCTTTCTCTCTTTTGCGATGAAGTCAGCAGCTTCAGCAGGGCTGGCGACAGTCGCGCAATGCCCTATGAAAATGGATTTTTTGATCTCGATGCGGGAATTGCCCTCCGAGGTAAGTCTGGACTCGTAAGGCAAATCAGGCAAGCTCCCTGTATTTCTGACAGGCCATCATAAGAAGGGCCTTGTCCTGGCTGTAGGTAATGCGTGAGAGGGCTTTCTCGACCTTTTCAAACTTTGCGCCGACAGTGCCCGTCTCGGGAGTTATTACGATGTCGCCATCCTGAGCTGACATGACGAACCAAGAAATGTTGTTATGGACCGGCTTGTTTCTCGTGATCGAATAATACTCATAATTGGTCTTTCCGCAAGGTGCCAGGACCGTTGCGGTTATGCCGGTCTCTTCTTTGATCCTTTTTGACACAATTTCGCTCAGCTTGTTTTTGTCCGATGATCTGATGACGCCTTTCGGGAAACCCCATTCCTGCTTGTCATTGCAAACGAGCAGAACCTTGTCACCACGAAAAACGACACCTCCTGCACAGTTGCGTACGATCATATCAACCTCTTAAAAATCAAAGATTCATAACAATAGTATTTTAGCATAAACGCGCGTTCTTATGTATAATGTTTGTCATTTCGGAATCGCCTTGTATAATTATCTCTATGAAAAAGAACACGAACGGAAAGAAGCCCCAAAAGATCAATTCTCCGTATGAAGCCGCGCGTCTGTTAAAGCTCCAGAGAATGTTCACGGTAATGACGGTCATAGCCATCGTCATGGCCTTGCTGATCACCGTCGCAGGCGTTACCCGCATCACCAAGAGCATCACCGCCAAGATAGAGGCGAACAAGCCCACGGGCACCGTCGTTCCCATCATCTCCACAGAGAATTCGTTTACGACTCTGGCTTCGCTCCACAAGGAACTACTCCCTGACAATCCTGAAGCCGACGCGATGTTCGGCCCGCTCAAGGAACTCCCCGAAGAGGAAGTGAAGGTCCCCGAGCATTATCAAGTCAAAGGCCTTTACGTCGGAAGCGGCGGCAAGATAGATTCGGCTATTGACCTCTGCAAGAAGAGCGAACTCAATACGATAGTCCTCGATCTCAAAAACGAATACGGCATCCCGTACATGTCCAAGAACGCGACTGCCAAGAAGATCGGTTACGTCTGGGACAACTACGTACTCAAGGACATGATCGACAAGTGCCACGCCAATGGCCTTCGCATAATCGGCAGGATCGTTTCCTTCAATGACTCGACTGCCGCAAAGAAGTTTCCCGACAGGGCCATTAAGGACGAGCACGGCGAGATGGTGCTCTTTTCGAGCGAAGGAAAGCGCCCCTTCCTTAATCCCTACAACAGGGACAATTGGGATTATCTGATCGAGCTTGCCGAAGAAGCCGCTTCCTACGGCATCGACGAGATACAGTACGACTACGTGCGTTTCCCCGTAGGCAGAAAGAGCGACCTTCAGCCTTATTTCGGAGCTGAGGGCACCTATCCTTCAAAGGCCGAGGCGATCAACCGCTTCCTCCAGGAGGCAAGGATCCGTCTTCAGGACAAGATGGGCGTTCCCGTTTCGGCGGACATCTTCGGTACGGTCCTCACCTCGCCCGTTGACGCAAGGATAATCGGCCAGGAATTTGAGACGCTCGGCATGACGGGCATCGACTCCTGCTGCCCGATGGTCTATCCTTCCCACTACGCGCTCGGCACGAGGCTTGGCGGAAGGGTCTTCAAGTATCCGGACAAGGAACCCTACCTCATCGTTTACAGCGTGCTCTACAGCTGCCAGGACATCTACAAACAAAAAGGCTTCACTAATGTAAGGCCTTACATCCAGTCCTTTACGGCATCCTACATCGGCAAGGGCAACTACATGAACTACGGCTATAACGAGATAAACGCCCAGATAAAGGCCTGCAAGGACCTTGGCATAACCGAATTCATACTTTGGGATCCTTCGGTCAATTATCCGGCGGGAAAATACGACGGAAACATGTCTGTCGATACTGATTGATAAAACAATATTCAAAGAATAAAATAGGAAAATTAAAAGTTAAAAGGAGACCGATATGCTCGATATCAAATTCCTCAGGACCAACCCTGACATCGTAAAGCAAAACATAAAGAACAAGTTCCAGGACGAAAAGCTCCCCCTGGTCGACAAGGTCATAGAACTTGATAAGGAATTCCGTGAGAGCAAGACCCGCGCGGAGGCTTTAAGGGCAAACCGCAACAAGGTAAGCAAGCAGATCGGCGCCCTGATGGGCCAGGGCAAAAAGGAAGAAGCCGAAGAGGTCAAGAAGCAGGTCACTGACATGGCCGAAGAACTCGAGGCGCTTTCCGTCAAGGAGACCGAGCTTGAAGAAGAGATCAGAAAGATCATGCTCGTCATCCCCAACATCATCGATCCTTCCGTCCCGATCGGCAAAGACGATTCCGAGAACGTCGAGATCGAGAAGTTCGGCGAGCCTTTCGTTCCCGATTTTGAAGTCCCCTATCACGTTGACATCATGGAAAAGCTCGACGGCATCGAGCTCGACCAGGCAAGGGAAACCTCCGGAAACGGCTTCTATTACCTTAAGGGCGACATCGCAAGGCTTCATTCCGCATGCCTCTCCTATGCAAGAGACTTCATGATCGATAGAGGATTTACGTATTACATCCCGCCTTACATGATCCGTTCTTCCGTCGTTACCGGCGTCATGAGCTTTGCCGAGATGGAAAACATGATGTACAAGATCGAAGGCGAAGACCTCTATCTCATCGGCACTTCCGAGCACTCCATGATCGGCAAGTTCATCGATACGATCATTGACGAAGACAAGATCCCCCAGACTCTTACTTCCTACTCTCCCTGCTTCCGTAAGGAAGTCGGTGCCCACGGCATCGAGGAGCGTGGCGTTTACAGGATCCACCAGTTCGAAAAGCAGGAGATGATCGTCGTCTGCAAGCCTGAGGATTCCATGAAGTGGTATGACAAGCTTTGGCAGAACACCGTAGATTACTTCCGTTCGCTCGACATCCCCGTAAGGACTCTCGAGTGCTGCTCAGGCGACTTGGCTGACCTCAAGGTCAAGTCCTGCGACGTTGAAGCATGGTCCCCCAGACAGAAGAAGTATTTCGAAGTAGGTTCCTGCTCCAACCTCGGAGACGCTCAGGCAAGAAGACTCAAGATCAGGATCAGGGGACCCGAGGGCACTTACCTTGCCCACACCCTCAACAACACCTGCGTTGCACCTCCGAGAATGCTCATCGCCTTCTTGGAGAACAACCTCAACGAAGACGGCTCCATCAGGATCCCTGAGGCACTTAGACCTTACATGGGCGGCAAGTCCGTGATCGAGGTTCCCGGGAAGAAATAATCTTCCCGCCTCCCTTTTGGGGATAATAAAGGCAAAACAAAAGCTCCGGAATAACCGGAGCTTTATTTGTTAAAGAATCAAAAAATTAATTACGCTCTCTTGACCTTGCCGGAACGCAGGCAGCGGGTGCAGACGTTCATTGTCTTGGGGGTGCCGTCAACAACAACCTTAACTCTATGTACGTTAGCCTGCTGCGTTGTAAGCGCACGACGTGAAATCTGTGAACGCGTGATTCTGATCTTTCTGCCGAAGAACATATCCTTCTGGCAAACTTCACACTTAGCCATGAAAACACCTCCTGTTAGAATTTCAAACGCTTGACAATAATATCACAATGCAAATCAGTATGCAACAGGATTTTTACTTAGTTGCAAATACCCTTCTTATGGTAATTATCCTGCTCGTAATGTCGTCTCCGGCCTTGAACGTCCTGAGCCTTATGGTCGTGGATGCCGGAGAGATCATGAGGAGCGTTCCGGTGTCCGTACAGACGGCTTCCTCGTAGATCGCCTCGCTGCCCGGCGTAGACTGCGGACTCCTCAAAAACACGATGTCTCCGGGCATGATGTCACTGATTATGACGTCGCCCGTAACCGCGTCATGCGAAAGCGTTACCGCCTGTCCAAGCTTGCTCTGGGCGGTCATGTTCCTGGGCATCTTGATGCCGTTGATCTCCGAGCAGGCGTAAACGGCGCCATTGATCGATATGCCGTTTATCGTAAGTCCGTTTGAAAGATAACGCGCATTCACGAAAGTCAGGAGCGAGCTGACGAAATAACGTGAAGATACCTCCTGTAGCTCATCCCTCGGCTTGAGTTCGATAACTCCCGAAGAACCTATCCAGCCGGTCTCGCCGCTGGGGAGGCTTACCTGATAAACTCCTTCACGGCTTATGTCGCCATAGATTACGGTGTTCATCATGACCTTGGTGATGAGGGTACCGTTGCTCGCGTGGGTCATTACGTTCTTTGAAGGATCGGAAATGACGAGCTTGAATTTGTGAAGGTCCGGTTCGACGGATGAAGTGTTGGTCGTCAGGCAGTCGGACCTGACCCAGCCCGTTATTCCGTCCAGAGTCTCGATCTTGCAATAGCCTTCCTTGTTGTCGCTTATGAACCTTACCGGCTCGTTGTAAAGGACCTCCGAAATGCGCTCCGCGTCAGGCCAAGGGTCCTTCATTATGCTCTCGCTCGATTTCGTGACGACCCTGAAGGATTTGTCGCCATACTCGTATCTTATGACGGGCTGGACGAAGAGTTCGATGTTCGTACCCTTGAAAAGGTCAGGAAGAAATCGCGGGAGTATGTAAAAGATTCCGGCGATCGCCAAAAGGAAAATGCCAAGAGCGACAAGAAACGCAACGATCCTTTTTCTTCCCCTGTGCTTGACGGTGGCCTGTTTGTCCGACAGGCCCCACTTGTCCTGCATGTCTTCGGCGCTGCCATAAATGCCGTCGTCACTGAAGATGTTCCTGATCTCGTCGTCATCGCCGAAAGAGACCTTTTTGCTTATGAGCCTTACGCCGCGGGCTTCCTGCGGATGCTCGTCAAGCGGGGAATCCTTCTTCTTGAACGGCTTCCACAAAGAAGCTTTTTTCTCATTTTCCGGCTTCTTTGACTTCATCCGTTAAGTTCCTTTCTTTCAGCAAGCATCGTACAGTATGCGGCCGCCATTCCGCCGTCATGCGTGAGACTGACGGACATGGAAAAGACTCCGAGTTCTTCGGCCTTTTCCTTTGCCTTGCCGCTCAGGACGAGATACGGCGCGCCCTTCGCGTCGTTCATGACCTCAATGTCGGTCAGACCAATGCCTTCGCTCATTATACCCGTGCCAAGAGCCTTTCCGCAGGCTTCCTTTGCGGCAAATCTGGCGGCATAGCTCTCAGGAGCGCGCTTACCGCCCGCCTTGCCGTTGCAGGTCTCCTGTTCCCTGGGGGTAAAGCATTTGTTTATGAAGCCGGAATCCTGCCTCTCGAGGATCTTTTTGAATCTTTCGATCTCGACCAGATCAGTTCCGCAGAGAATTACCATTTGCGATCCAGGCTCCCTTATGAGATCTTCCCTGCCCTGCCGAGCTTGCCGCTTACGCGCATGTCACAGCCGCTGATAAGGTCAGCCAAAGGAAGCGCGGAAACGAGGATCGTGCAAAGTCCCGATGCCGCCCTGATCTCAAGAACGGCGTTTAAGACGGAACCAGTGTCCCCGTGGAGGGTCACGTCATCCGCAAAATCGTCTATTACAAGGAAGTCTATCCTTTTAACGTCTTCTATAGTGTCGCTCTCGAGCATCGCAAGGTTCTCGCACTTGGTATAGAATGCGCTCTTGCCAAGGCTGATGGCCGTCTTTGCCATAATGACCGCGAGATAGGTCTTTCCCGTCTGAGGCGCACCGCTATAGACCCAGAGGGGCTTGGAGGCCGTGTCGCCAACGCCCAGCATTGCCCTGAGCATCTGTTTCTTTATTTCGGAACGCTTCTCGGGCTCGCCCAGATAATCGTCCCTGTAATTCTTCATGGTAAACGAAGTGTAGTCTCCCAAGCCGCAGCTTTCATAGCACTCTTCAAGTTCAGCCCGCTTACAGGAGCACACCCTGGGCGTGCCGTCCTTGCCCCTTACGAAGCCGGTGTCGCCACACTTTGCGCATATGCTCTTTTCCATGTCGAATTCAGGATCGATATGGTTTTCCTTTATGATCATGTCCCTTCTGGCGATAAGGTTCTCTTCTTCGACGTCATAGCGCTTGGCAAGCCTCTCGTCATGATCGATGACGGCGATCAGCCTGTCCTTGCGGATGTCGATTATCCTTCCGTCGATGTCCTTAAGCTCGGGATAGTCCTTATAGACGCGCTTCATGGCGTCTTCACGGATTATCCTTCTTGCCGCCTCAGTCTCGGCCAGTCCTGCCGCTATCAGTCCTTTAATCGTCTTCATTTGAATCTCCGAACATGTCCAGGATGTCGTCAGGAATTCCGCCGTCATCCTTCTTACTCTTTTCCTTATCAGGCTCCTTTACGGCCTTCTCAGGCTTAGAGGACTCCGTTTTCTCCGCACCGTCATCGGTTGAAAGGCCCGCTTCCGCGCCGGTCTTCCATTTTGAGCCGGAACGCGTCTTGCGGTGGGATGACTTTCTCTGGTTCTCCTTGTATTCTTCCTCGTTCAGCTTCGCGGCCTTCTCCGCCGTGTCGATTCCCAAGTCAAACCACTTCTTCAGCGTCGTCTCGATGTTCATCAGCGTGAGGTTGGTCCTGAACTCGTTGACGCGGAATGCATACGCGACAAGCTCCTCATTGGCATTCAGATCATCCACCCAACTGTGTATCCTCGTTATGTCAAGGTCGGTCAGGTGCTTTCTCATGGTCTTGCTGCAAAGCTTGACGAGACGCTCTTTCAAAGAGTTCCTCTCAAGATACTTCTCGAGCCTGTCGGCGGTCGTGTATCCCTTCTCAAACCATAGCGAAGCGACGCTCGCCATCGCATTGTATTTCCTGAGGATCCCCCTCTGGTAGCCTTCCTCAAAGAGCTTGTAGCACACCGTGCCCTCAAACCTGTACTCGTAAAGGCACTTGTCTATCAAGCGGTAATAGTTGTAATCCATCAGTCCGCGGAAGAAGGTCTTGGAGATCGAAGCCGCAAGGGTCTTGTGCTCTTCAGGATCGCTCATCATACCGGGAACGTCGCCGGCTTCGCCCTTTGCCTTGCAGATGGCCACGTAATCCTTGACCTCGCGGCGCTTAAGGTCCTCCAAAACGAACTTGTCGCCTGAAGACGCGATGAGTCCCGCGCCCAAAAGCTCGGCCATGGTCTCCTTTATCTTGGATTCGCTGATGACCCTGTATGACTTAACGGTCTCCTCGTCGAATTCTTTTCCGCCCGAGGTCATGTTAAGCCAAAGATAGACTACGACGGCTTCACGGGACAGATCCTGAAGGTATCTGACCACGAAAATGTCATCCAGCTGGCTCTGTGATATCACAAGCTCACTGTAGTCCTCATTCATCCGCAAGGGTCTCCGTTTCAATTGTTTAGATAGAAGATAATTATATCATGTTTGCGCGCTCCGTATGGTAGCAGCGCAAATATTGACCTCAAAAACAATCCCGGCCCGGAATTGATCCGGACCGGGAAAGATCACCCTAAAGTCTGACCTGAATCAGACGCTTATTAAGCCTCGTTTGCCTTCTTTACGTAAGAAGCATAACGGTCTCTGGAATCCTGATAGCATCTCTGGAAGAGGCCGTCAACAACGTCAGCATCGTACTTCTTGTAGAGTGAGTTGTAACGAACTTCTGCCTTGAGGAATTCGAAGAAGTCTGCTGTAGGCTCCTTGGAATCGAGAGTGAAAGGATTCTTTCCTTCTGCGGTGAGAGCAGGGTTGAATCTGAAGAGGTGCCAGTAACCGCACTCGACAGCAGCCTTTTCTCTCTGCTGAGCAACCTTGAGGCCGCCCTTGATACCGTGGTTGATACAAGGAGCATAGCAGATAACGAGGGAAGGTCCCTGGTAAGCTTCTGCTTCTGTGAATGCCTTGATGAGCTGGTTCTTGTCAGATCC